>NZ_FSRS01000001.1:970000-1290000 GCF_900142935.1 Rhodovulum sp. ES.010
CCGTCGCGGTAGAGCGCGTTGGCCTTCACTCCCAGCGACCAGGACAGCTCATAGGCGTTCAGGCAATCCTCGATGGTCGCGTCGTTGGGCATGTTGATCGTCTTGGAGATCGCGCCCGAGATGAAGCTTTGCGCTGCGGCCATCATGCGGATGTGGCTGTCGACGGAGAGGAACCGCCGGCCCTTCTTGCCGCAGGGATTGGCACAGTCGAAGATGTGGTAATGTGTCGGGTCCAGATGCGGCGCGCCTTCAAGCGTCATCGTCCCGCAGACATGGTCGTTGGCGGCCTCGATTTCGGCCTTGGAAAAGCCCAGGTGGCGCAGCAGATCGAAGGCGGGATCGTTCAGTTTCGCGGCCGGAATGCCAAGGGTCCGGGTGCAGAACTCTTCGCCCAGGGTCCACTGGTTGAAGACGAAGCGGATGTCGAAAGCCGAAGGCAGCGCCGCCTCGATCTTGTCGAGTTCCGCCTGCCCGAAGCCGTGGCCGATCAGCGCCGTGTGATTGATGCCCGGGCAGTTCCCGAGCGAGCCGTGGCCGACCGCATAGGCGATGATCTCCTCGATCTGCGCGGGACCGTAGCCCAGCGTTTCCAGCGCGGCCGGCACCGAGCGGTTGATGATCTTGAAATAGCCGCCGCCGGCGAGCTTCTTGAACTTCACCAGCGCGAAATCGGGCTCGATGCCGGTGGTGTCGCAATCCATCACCAGACCGATCGTGCCCGTCGGCGCGATGACCGAGACCTGCGCGTTGCGGAACCCGTGCCGCTCACCCAGTGTCAGCGCCTCGTCCCAGGCGCCCATGGCAAGCTCCACCAGCCCGGCATCGGGGCAATTGGCGATGTCCAGCGGGACTGGCTTGACCGCAAGCTCCTCGTAGCCCTCGGACTGGCCATGGGCCGCGCGGCGGTGGTTGCGAATCACCCGCAGCATGTGGTCGGCGTTCCGGCCATGGCCCGGGAAGGCGCCCAACTCGCCGGCAATCTCGGCCGAGGTGGCATAGGCGATGCCGGTCAGGATCGCGGTCAGCGCGCCACAGAGCGCCCGGCCCTCCTCGCTGTCATAGCCGAGCCCCATGTTCATCAGGAGCCCGCCGATATTGGCGTAGCCAAGCCCCAGCGTGCGGAAGTCGTAGGAAAGCTGCGCGATCTCCTTCGAGGGGAACTGCGCCATCATCACGCTGATTTCCAGCGTCAGCGTCCAGAGCCGGGTGGCGTGCACATAGTCCTCGGCCTGGAACACGCCGTCCCGCTGGAACGTCAGCAGGTTCATCGACGCCAGGTTACAGGCCGTGTCGTCGAGGAACATGTATTCCGAGCAAGGATTGGAGGCGCGGATATCCCCGTCCGTCGGGCAGGTGTGCCAGGCGTTGATCGTGTCGTGGAACTGGATGCCCGGATCGGCGCAGGACCAGGCGGCGTGGCCCACCTGGTCCCACAGTTCGCGGGCCTTCACGGTCTTCGCGACCTTGCCGTCGGTGCGCCGAACCAGTTCCCAATCCGCGTCGTCCTTCACGGCCTTCAGGAAGGCATCGGTGACGCGGACCGAGTTGTTGGAGTTCTGGCCCGAGACGGTGGCGTAGGCGTCACTGTCCCAGTCTGTATCGTAGGTGGGGAACTCGATCGACGAATACCCCTGCCGCGCGTAATCCAGCACGCGCTTGACGTAAGCCTCGGGGATCAGGGCCTTCTTGGCGGCCCGGATCGCCGATTTCAGCCCCGCGTTGGCCGCGGGGTCGTAGGCGTCTTCTTCCTTGCCGTCCCACGCGCGGATGGCATCGAAGATCTCATTGAGGTGTTTCTCATGGGTCTTGGAGCCCGCCACCAGGCTCGCGACCTTCTGTTCCTCGATGATCTTCCAGTTGATGAAGTCCTCGATATCGGGGTGATCCATGTCGCAGATCACCATCTTCGCTGCTCGACGGGTCGTGCCGCCCGACTTGATCGCGCCCGCGGCCCGGTCGCCGATGCGCAAGAACCCCATCAGGCCGGAGGACTTGCCCCCGCCTGACAGGGCCTCGCCTTCGGCACGCAGGGAGGAGAAGTTTGTGCCGGTCCCCGAGCCGTACTTGAACAGCCGCGCCTCGCGGACCCAGAGATCCATGATGCCGCCCTCGTTCACGAGATCGTCCTGGATCGACTGGATGAAGCACGCATGCGGCTGGGGATGTTCGTAGGCCGATTTCGACTTCACCAGCTTGCCGGTCTTCCAGTCGACGTAGAAATGCCCCTGCCCCGGCCCGTCGATCCCATAGGCCCAGTGCAGCCCGGTGTTGAACCACTGGGGCGAGTTCGGCGCGGCCATCTGCCGGGCCAGCATGTGGCGCATCTCGTCGTAGTAGGCGCGGGCGTCGGATTCGGCGGTGAAATAGCCGCCCTTCCAGCCCCAATAGGTCCAGGCGCCGGCCAGCCGGTCGAACACCTGACGGGCCGAGGTTTCACCTCCGTAGCGGTCTTCCTCCGGCAACTCCGCAAGCGCCGCTTCGTCGGGGATCGAACGCCAGAGGAATTCCGGCACATCCTTTTCGCGCACCTTCTTAAGCCGCGCGGGCACGCCCGCCTTACGGAAATACTTCTGCGCGATCACGTCCGAGGCGACTTGGCTCCAGCCCGCGGGCACCTCGACGGCGTCGAGGCGAAACACCACCGTTCCGTCGGGATTGCGAATCTCGGAGGTGGTCGTGGTGAACTCGATCGCGCCATAGGCGCCGGCTCCCTCGGTGGTGAATCTGCGTTCGATCTTCATATGTCTGCCCCGTTCCGTCAGTCTTCGGCCTTCCCGCGCGTGCGGCGTCGCGGCCCCGTGATGCCCGTGCCGCCGGGCAAGGACCGCCCGGCCCCGGCCGCGCCTTGCGGCCGGGAGAAGCGCCCTGTCTTCGGGCGCCGACTTGGTCCGGTTTCCGTGTCCCGCCCTGCGCTGCCACCATAATTAGTGTTATCGCGCTCGGCCTATACAAGTTGACGGATTCCAGCCCCGAGCGTCAACGAAATTTTTAGAGGTATCCGCAAGTTTTTGGGGTTGACGCCTTGGGTGCCACAAGAGCTTGTGCTCGGGCGCCATCCGGGCCCGGAGACTCCATCGCGAAAAACCGCTACGGGCGAGCAGCTTACACGCCATGGTTGTGATTCCGCTTCGGCGTTAACTGAAATGAACGCGGCGGCTACGGATTCCGCCTCGAGGTCAAAAGGTTAACAGATCCGTGCCTGGTCGGGGCGGCGGGATTCGAACCCACGACCTTCGGTACCCAAAACCGACGCGCTACCAGGCTGCGCTACGCCCCGTGGCCGCCTGAATAGCGCCCGCAGCGCCGCAAGGAAAGCGATTTACGGACAGGGCCACGCCGCGTCCGGCCCGAAGGCCGGGTGGCGCAGTTCGCTGCCCTGGGCGATGCCCAGCCGCCCGGCCAGTCCGCCATTGATCTCGAGCACCGCAAGGACCCCGTCGCCGCCATGGATCGGCGTGCGGTCGAGCGGCCGCGCGTTCTCATGCACCCTGAGCACGCGCCCGCGGGGCCCGAGGAAGATCATGTCGAGCGGAATCAGCGTATTCTCCATCCAGAAACTGACACGCCCCGGCTCGGGATAGACGAACAGCATGCCCGCCGCGGCGGGAAGCGACTCGCGATGCATGAGGCCCTTGGCCCGTTCGTCGGCGTCGTCGGCCACTTCCACCGAGAACCGGGCCGTCCCCCAGTCCCCGCGCAGGTCCACTCGGTCCCCGTCACAGTCGGCCAGAACCGGTCCGGCCGCCGCGAGCCACAGGATCAGTCCCGCGAGGACGGCGTTATCGCGCTTTCCCATGGTCCTACCATCACTGCCAATTGCCCGCGCTGGCCCTCGGTCACGCGTATCGCGATCGCCTCGCCGGGTTGCAGGTCGGCGAGGCCCGACCGGCGCAGCACCTCGATATGAACGAAGACATCCTGCTGCCGCCCGAAAACGTTGGCGAAGCCGAACCCCTTGACCTTGTCGAACCATTTCACCCGAGCGGGTTCGAGAGGCAGCTTGGCCAGTTCCGAAGGCTCGATGCGCATCGCATCCTCGAAGACCGGCGCATCGCCCGGCTCGGGCGGATCGATCCTCAGCACTTCGGTCGCCTGCAAGCCGCGCTGGGTCTTCTGAACCAGAAGCTCCACGCCCGCGCCGTCGGCCACCGAACTCTGGCCGAAATTCCGCAGCACGTTGGCATGGAGCAGGATGTCCGGGCCGCCCTCGTCCGCGATCACGAAGCCGAACCCCTTGCTGGGGTCGAACCACTTCACGCGTCCCGCGACACGGCGTAGCGCCTCTTCGTTGTCGTTGGCCATTTCACCCCAACCGGACTGAACCGACTACCTCCCGGCTCTCCCTTTTCACACAGGAGCCGGACTGTGCAAGCTGCTTCCGCGCCTCTTGGCAGAGCCTTGCCGTTCACGAAGCGCGAATGTCAGGGATATAGTCGCGTCACGCCCCAATCCGACTCAAGCGTCTCCCGTCGCCACTGGAACCGGTCATGCAGCCGGAACTGGCCATCGGCCCAAAACTCGATTTCCAGCGGACGAATGCGGATTCCGCCCCAGAAGGGCGGCCGCGCCGGGGCGGTTCCCTTCTTCGCCGCGACCCGTCCCACCTCGCCCATCAGGGCCGCCCGCGAGGGCAAGGGACGCGACTGCCGCGAGGCCCACGCGCCCAGCCGACTCTTCAGCGCGCGCGATGCGAAATAGGCATCGGCCTTCGCTCCCTCTTCGCGCTCCGTCATACCGCGCACCCGCACCTGACGCCCCAACGATTTCCAGTGTAACACGAAAGCGGCCTTGCCCGTTGCGGAAATCTCGGCCCCCTTGGCGCTGTCGTAGTTGGTGTAGAAGACGAACGCATCGGGCTCGATCTCCTTGAGCAACACCATGCGTACGTTGGGCAGCCCGTCTGCATCGACGGTGGCCAGCGCGATGGCGTTGGGATCGGCCGGTTCGGCCTTCTCCGCCTCGGTCAGCCATGCCTGTGCGATCCGGAACGGGTCGTCGCCGGCGAAAATACCTGCTCTGTCGGACATGCTCTGTGCGCTCCTGCCTCGGTCGTGGCGCCCTTGATGGGTCGGTGCATTTGCCCTACACCGGCGTCACTTTTCGCATAGGTGGTCGAGGGGCACCGGATGTCAACGAAACTGATGGAAGGCAAGCGCGGGCTTATCATGGGGCTTGCCAACGACAAGTCCATCGCCTGGGGCATCGCGCAACAATGCGCGGAACACGGGGCGGAGCTGGCGTTTTCCTACCAGGGCGACGCGCTGAAAAAACGGGTGGGGCCGCTGGCCGAAAGTCTCGGCAGCGACTTCGTGCTGGAATGCGACGTCGCCGAAGAGGGCTCGCTTGACGCGCTCTTCGACGGGTTGGCCCGACGCTGGGACCGGCTGGACTTCATCGTCCATGCCATCGGCTTTTCCGACAAGGAACAGCTGCGCGGTCGCTATGTCGACACGACGCGCGACAATTTCGCGACGACGATGGACATCTCGGTCTACTCCTTCACCGCGGTCGTCCAGCGGGCGGCCAAGATGATGACAGAGGGCGGCTCGGCGCTGACGCTGACCTATTACGGGGCCGAGCGCGTGATGCCGCATTATAACGTCATGGGCGTGGCCAAGGCCGCGCTCGAGGCGTCCGTGCGCTACATGGCCGAGGATCTGGGCAAGGAGCGTATCCGCGTCAACGCGATCTCGGCCGGCCCGATCAAGACGCTGGCCGCCTCGGGCATCGGCGATTTCCGCTACATCATGAAGTGGAACGAGCTGAACTCACCGCTCCGCCGCAACGTGAGCCAAGAGGAGGTCGGCAAGTCGGCGCTCTATCTGTTGTCAGACCTCGGCAGCGGGGTGACCGGCGAGGTGCACCATGTCGATGCGGGCTATCACGTGGTTGGCATGAAGGCGGTGGACGCCCCCGATATCGACGCGGTGACCGGCCGAAAGTGACGCGATGGAGCCCGCCCACCTGATCGCCTTCAATCTGACGCTGCTGGCGGCGATGGCGGCGCCGGGTCCGGCGCTGCTTTACGCGCTGCGGCAGGCGATCGCGGGCGGATTTGCCACCGGCGTGGCGACCGGCGCGGGGCTGGGGTTCATGGCGGCGGCTTGGACGAGCGCGGCGCTTTTGGGGCTGGATGCGGTGTTCCGCGTGTTTCCCTGGGCCTATGCCGTACTGAAAGTTGTGGGCGCGGGCTATCTGCTTTACATCGCTTGGGGCATGTGGCGCGATGCGCGCAAGCCTGTCGCCGACAGCGCCCATCCGGGCCGCCGGGCCTTCCTCGGCGGCGTGCTGGTGAACCTCGCCAACCCGAAATCGATGCTCTTCGCCGCCTCGGTGCTGGTGGTGATCTTCCCGCCCGACATGGGCGCGGCCGCCAAGGCGCTGGTCGTGGCAAACCATTTCGCGGTCGAGGTGATCGTTTACGCCCTCTTCGCGGCGCTCCTGTCGGGGCGCGGCGCGCGGATGGGCTACCTGCGGGCCAAGCCGGTGCTCGACCGGATCGCCGCCGCGGTGCTTGGCGCGCTGGGGCTGCGCCTGCTGCTGGGCCGCTGAGGAAAAAAGACTATGACGCTTGCCGCCTTCCTCTCAGTCTGCCTGATCCACCTGATGGCCGCGATGAGCCCGGGCCCCTCCTTCGTGGTCAGCGTGCGCACCGCCGCGTCCGAAGGGTTCAGCACGGCCGCGGCGCTCGCACTAGGCTTCGGGCTGGGTGCGGCACTCTGGGCGACAGCGGCGATGGCCGGGCTTGCCCTGCTCTTCGAACTCGTGCCCGCCCTTTTCGTCGCGATGAAGCTCGCCGGTGCCGCCTTCCTGGTCTTTATCGCGGTGATGATGTGGCGCCACGCGCGCGAGCCGCTGCCGGAGCTTGGCAGCCTGCACCCGCGCAGCACGCGCGCTGCGATCCGGTTCGGCTTCCTCACCTTCGCGACCAACCCCAAGACCGCGATCTTCTTCGGCGCCGTCTTCGTCGGGCTGGTGCCGACCGATGCGCCGCTGGCCGTCCGCGCCGCGCTCATCGCGGTGATCTTCTTCAACGAAACGCTCTGGTATCTCTCCGTCGCCCGCGTGTTCTCCTTCCCCAAGGCGCGTGCGGTCTATGCAAGGATGAAGACCGCGCTCGACCGGCTCTTCGGCACGCTCATCGCAGGGTTCGGCGCCAGGATTGCGTTCAGCTAGGGAACGACAGGATGAAAGACCGTTTGCCCCACGAGAAAGGCTTTCACGTCAGCTGGGACCAGTTGCACCGCGACGCCCGCGCGCTTGCGTGGCGGATCGACGGGCAAGGGCCCAACGAAGGCCGATGGCGCGCGGTGGTGGCGATCACGCGGGGCGGCATGGCGCCGGCGATGATCGTCTCGCGCGAACTCGACATCCGCATGGTCGACACGATCAGCGTGAAATCCTACAATCACCAGACCCAGGCCGCGCCCAGGATCATCAAGACCCCCGACATGGAGGTGGTGGGCGACGGCACCGGCGTGCTGATCGTCGACGACTTGGTGGACACCGGCCGCACGCTGGAGGTTGTGAAGGCGCTGATGCCCAAGGCGCATGTCGCGACGGTCTATGCAAAGCCCAAGGGCAAGCCGATGGTCGACACCTACATCACCGAGGTCAGCCAGGACACCTGGATCTTCTTCCCCTGGGACATGGCGCTGCAATATGTCGAACCCTATCGCGGCGCCTGAGCGATGATACGCCCGCTCAACCCGCGCATGGCTGCCACCGTCCCGCCGCCAGTGATGGCGGCACGGCGCTGGCTCGACGGCATCACCTTCCCCGAGGACCGGCCGCTGATCAATGTCAGCCAAGCCGCTCCGATGGACGCCCCGCCCGAGGGGCTGCGCGCGGCCATCGCCGAGGCCGCGCTGACCGAAACCGCCGCCCATCTCTACGGCCCCGTCCTCGGCCTGCCGGAGTTGCGCGAGGAACTGGCCGCGCAATGGTCCGCCGGCTATGGCGGAGAGATAGCGCCCGGTCAGGTCGCCATCACCCAGGGCTGCAACCAGGCGTTCTGCGCGGCGATCGCGACGCTCGCCGCGGACGGCGATGAAGTGATCCTGCCCACGCCCTGGTATTTCAACCACAAGATGTGGCTCGACATGGCCGGCATCCGCGCCGTGCCGCTGGCCACCGGCGACAGCCTGATCCCAGAGGTGCAGCGTGCGGGCCGTCTCATCACCGACCGCACGCGGGCCATCGTGCTGGTCACGCCGAACAATCCCGCCGGCGTCGAATACCCCGCCGAGGTGCTGGCAGCGTTCACGGCGCTGTGCCGCCGCCACGGGATCGCGCTGATCCTCGACGAGACCTATCGCGACTACCATTCGGGCAAGGGTGCGCCGCACGCCCTGTTCAAAGACCCCGACTGGGCCGACACGCTGATCCATCTCTATTCCTTCTCCAAGGCCTACCGTCTGACCGGGCATCGCGTCGGCGCGATCTTCGCGCACCAGGACCGGCTCGCCGAGGTCGAGAAATTCCTCGACACGGTGGCGATCTGCCCGAACCAGCTCGGCCAGCGCGCCGCGCTCTGGGGGATGCGCAACCTGGGCGACTGGCTGGCCGGGGAGCGGCAGGAAATCCTTGCCCGCCGCGCCGCGATCGAGGCGGGATTCCCCGCGCTTGAGGGGTGGCACCTCTTGGGCGCAGGCGCTTATTTCGCCTATGCCGCCCATCCCTGGCCGGTGGCGTCGGACGACCTTGCGCGGCGGCTGGTCGAAGAGGCTGGGGTGCTGCTGCTGCCCGGCACGATGTTCCACCCCGAAGGCGACACCGGGGCGCGCAAGCAGCTGCGTATCGCCTTCGCCAATATCGACGCAGGCGGCATCGCGCGTCTCTTCGAGCGGCTGTCCGCCTTCCGCGCCTGACCCTTGCGGGCAGGCCCGCGAAGACCTACACACCGTCGGAAACCCATGCAGCGAGGGAGGCACCGCGCCCATGTCCAAATCCGTCGGCAAGCAGGCCTCGAAGGTCGCCGTCTGGGTGCTGATGGGTCTGCTGATCCTCGGGCTCGGCGGCTTCGGCATCTCCAATTTCGGCGGCTCCATCGACGCCATCGGCGAGGTCGGGGACGAGGAGATTTCCGTCGACGCCTATGCCCGCGCATTGCGCCAGGAACTGAACGCCCAGCAGGCCGCCACGGGCGACGCGGTCACCTTTGCCGAGGCGCAGGCGGCCGGCCTGGTCGAGCGCGTGCGCGCGCGCGTGATCGCCGATGCCGCCCTCGATAACGAGATGAAGAGGCTTGGCATTTCGGTGGGCGACGACGAGGTCGCCCGGGAGGTCCTGTCGGTGCCGGCTTTCCAGGGCCCCGATGGGGAGTTCGACCGCGAGACCTATCGCTTCGTGCTGGAACAGAACGGTCTGACGGAATCCACGTTCGAGGCGCAGGTTCGCGCGGACGCCGCCCGCTCGCTGTTGCAGGCGGGCGTGGTCGCGGGGATCGGCCCGCCCGAGACCTATGCCGCGACGCTTTACGGCTTCCTCGCCGAACGGCGCAGCGCGAGCCTCATCCGCCTGACAGCGGCCGATCTCGACGCGCCGATGCCCGACCCGACCGACGCCCAGATCGCCGAGCATTACAAGGCCAATCCCGATGCCTACACCGCACCGCGGACCCGCAGGATCACCTATGCCTGGCTCACGCCGGACATGATGCTCGACCGGATCGAGCCCGACGACCAGATGCTGCGCGAACTTTACGAGCAGCGGATCGACGAGTTCGTCCAGTCCGAGCGGCGCCTGGTGGAGCGCCTCGTCTTCGAAACCGAGGATGATGCGGCAGAAACGATGGAGGCGATCATTGCGGGCGAGACCGGGTTCGACGACGCCGTCGACGCGCGCGGCCTAACGCTGGCCGACGTGGACATGGGGGATGTCACACAAGTTGATATCGGCGGCGACGCCGGCGCGGCGGTGTTCGCACTCACCGAGCCGGGCGTGACGGGGCCGCACCTCTCCGATCTCGGACCCGCGATCTTTCGCGTAAACGCTATCCTGCCAGCGCAGGAAACCTCTTACGAGGAGGCGCGCGAGACGCTGGCCGACCAGGCCGCGCGCGACCGGGCGATCCGCCTGATCTCCGAGCGCATCACCGATTTCGACGACCGTCTGGCCGCTGGCGCCACGCTTGAGGACCTCGCCGCCGAAACCGAGATGGAGCTCGGTCAGATCGGCTACACGGCCGAGAGCGCGTCGGGCATCGCCGCGTATGCCGGGTTCCGCGAGGCGGCGGAAATTCTGGCCGAGGGCGATTTTCCCGAGCTTCTGGAACTCGAGGAAGGCGGGGTCTTCGCGCTGCGCCTCGACGAGGAGGTGCCGCCCAAGCTGCGCCCGCTGGAAGAGGTACGCAGCCAGGTTGCCGAAGACTGGCGCGCCACCCAGACGCGCGCGCGGCTGACCGAACGGGCCGAGGCGCTGCAGGACCTGCTGAAGGAAGGCGTCGCGATGGACGGGCTTGGCCTGCCCGTCGAGCACGAGGAGGCGCTGTCGCGCGGCGGCCTGACCCCGGCGCCGCTTTCCGAGGCGCTGTTCGCGCTGGAGGACGCGGGCAGAACCGCGGTGGTGGCCGTGGGGGAAAGCGCTTGGCTCATCCGGCTCGACGCGATCCTGCCGCCCGACGAGACCGAACCGGGCGCGGCTTTCCTGCGCGAAAGCCTCGCAGCCCAGGCCGGCCAGGGGATCGCGCAGGACCTCTACCTGTATTTCGCCGAGGCTCTGGTGAACAGCGCCGGCCTTTCGCTCGAACAGGCGGCGCTCAACGCCGTTCACGCGCAGTTCCGGTAAGCCGATGGCCAAGCTGATCCCCGATTTCGCGGGTTTCCAGGCGGGCTACGACGCCGGCAAACCACAGATTGTCTACGCCCGGCTCGCCGCCGACCTCGACACGCCGGTCTCGCTGATGCTCAAGCTCGCCGGCGCGCGGCGCGACAGCTTCATGCTGGAGTCGGTCACGGGCGGCGAGGTGCGCGGACGGTATTCCGTCGTGGGGCTTAAACCCGACCTCGTCTGGCAATGCCGGGGCGACGGCAGCCGCATCAACCGTAATGCCCGGTTCGATGCGGACGCCTGGGAGGAGATGCCGGGCCACCCGCTTGACACGCTGCGCCAGGTGCTGGCCGAAAGCGCGATCGATATGCCAGACGACCTGCCGCCGATCGCGGCCGGGCTGTTCGGCTATCTCGGCTACGACATGATCCGGCTGGTCGAGCGCCTGCCGAACGTCAATCCCGATCCGCTCGCCCTCCCCGACGCGATGATGCTGCGTCCCTCGGTCGTGGCGGTTCTGGACGGGGTGAAAGGCGAAGTGACGATCGTCTCCCCTGCCCGGCCCGAATCGGGAGTTTCGGCCAAGGCCGCCTATGCTCAGGCCGCCGAACGGGTGATGGACGCACTGCGCGATCTCGACCGGGCGGTGCCCGCCGAGACAAGGGATTTCGGCGAGGCGGCCGAAGTGGGCGAGCCGGTGTCGAACTTCACCAAGGCGGCCTACATGGCGGCGGTGGAAAAGGCCAAGGACTACATCCGGGCCGGCGACATTTTCCAGGTGGTTCCCGCCCAGCGCTGGGCGCAGGGTTTCCCGCTGCCGCCTTTCGCGCTCTACCGCTCGCTCCGGCGCACCAACCCCTCGCCCTTCATGTTTTTCTTCAATTTCGGGGGCTTCCAGGTCGTGGGTGCATCCCCTGAAATCCTCGTGCGCCTGCGCGGGGGCGAGGTCACGATCCGCCCGATCGCCGGAACGCGGCCACGCGGACCGACGCCGGAAGAGGACCGCGCGCTGGAAGCCGATCTGCTGGCCGACCAGAAGGAACGCGCCGAACACCTCATGCTGCTGGACCTCGGCCGGAACGACGTGGGCCGGGTTGCCAAGATCGGCACGGTTCGCCCGACCGAGGAGTTTATCATCGAGCGATACAGCCACGTCATGCACATCGTCTCGAACGTGGTGGGCGAGATTTCCGACGATCACGACGCGCTTTCGGCGCTGCTCGCCGGGCTGCCCGCGGGTACGGTCTCGGGTGCGCCCAAGGTGCGAGCGATGGAGATCATCGACGAACTGGAACCCGAAAAGCGCGGCGTCTATGGCGGGGGCGTGGGCTATTTCGCCGCCGGCGGCGACATGGACATGTGCATCGCGCTGCGCACCGCCGTGGTGAAGGACGAGACGCTCTATATCCAGGCCGGCGGCGGCGTCGTCTATGACAGCGAGCCAGAGGCGGAGTGGCAGGAAACCGTAAACAAGTCGAATGCCCTGCGCGCCGCCGCCGCGGAGGCCGCGCGGTTCGTCAAACGCGGCAACGGCTGAGGGCGCACACGACCGGTCAGCGGGGTCTTACCACCCCGCCGAGCCGACGAATCGTTCCGATACGCTGTGCCCTACCCGTCCGCCGGTTCCTCGGTGGTCTCGGATTTCGGCTTGAACGACCGGGTGAGGAAGGCGGGGACGTGATCGCCCATACCGACCACAGGCTCGTCCCGGCCCTTGCCGCCACGCTTGCCGCGCCCGCCCTTCTCCTTCGGCGCCGGTTCGGGCGCCGCTGCGATGGAAGTGTCGGGCGCCGTGCGCTTCTCGCCGGCAGTCTTTTCCTTGCCCCCACCGCGCCGGGGCCTTTCCCTTTCAGGCGGCGCCTTCAGCGGGCTCTCGACACGGGGGATTTCTTTCTCAACGAGCGCCTCGATCGCGCCGAGCCATTTGGTGTCGTGGGGCACACAGATCGTCAGCGCCTTGCCCTGCCGCCCGGCGCGGCCGGTGCGGCCGATCCGGTGCACGTAATCCTCGGCATGGCTGGGCACGTCGTAATTGAGCACGTGGCTCACCGCGGGAATGTCGAGCCCGCGCGCGGCCACGTCCGAGGCGATCAGCAGGCGCAGCTCGCCGTTGCGGAAGGCTTCCAGCGTGCGGGTCCGCTGCGACTGGTCGAGATCGCCATGGATCGGCGCCGCGTCATAGCCGTGCTTCTTCAGCGACTTGGCGACGACATCCACCTCGGTCTTGCGGTTGCAGAAGACGATCGCGTTCTTCAGACCCTCGCCCTCGCGGTCGATCAGCGCGCGCAGGAGTGCCCGCTTTTCGCTGGCCTGGCGATCCTTGCGCGAGGCGGTATATTCCACCACGCCCTGTTCGATGCTTTCGGCGGTGGTCGCGCGGCGCGCGACCTCGACCTTGGCCGGCGCCGAGAGGAAGGTGTTGGTCACCCGCTCGATCTCGGGCGCCATGGTGGCCGAGAAGAACAGGGTCTGCCGGGTGAAGGGGGTCAGCTGGAAGATGCGCTCGATATCGGGGATGAACCCCATGTCGAGCATCCGGTCGGCCTCGTCCACCACCATGATCTGCACGCCCGTCAGCAACAGCTTGCCGCGCTCGAAATGGTCCAGCAAGCGGCCGGGCGTGGCGATCAGCACGTCCACGCCCTTGTCGATCAGCGCGTCCTGTTCCTTGAACGACACGCCCCCGATCAACAGCGCCTTGGATAGCTTGGTCTTCTTAGCATAGGTGTCGAAGTTCTCGGCCACCTGCGCGGCAAGTTCGCGCGTGGGGGCCAGCACCAAGCTGCGGGGCATGCGCGCCCGCGCCCGCCCACGGCCCAGAAGCGTGATCATGGGCAGAACGAAACCGGCGGTCTTGCCCGTGCCGGTCTGGGCGATCCCCAGCACGTCGCGCCCCTCGAGCGCGGGTGGAATGGCCCCGGCCTGGATGGGCGTTGGCTCGTTATAGCCCGCGTCGGAAATGGCGGAAAGCACCTTGGGGTCCAGCCCCAGATCGGCGAATGTGGTCATCAGGGTCCTTGGCGTGGTTGCGGCTCTACTCGGCCGCTCCTGTCCGCGCGGCCCGACCGGCCGGATTGCCGGGTCATTCCTCTTGCGTCGGTGATTAGGCGATGCACGGCCCTTCGTCAAGGCACGCAGCGGGCCCCGCACGTCAGAGGAACACTTTCCAGATGAACAGGACCTCCGGCACGAGCAGCGCGTAACCGAGCAGCGCAACCAGGCCGTCGCGCGAGGACAGCGCGATCCCGAGAAGCAGCACGTGAAGCGACAGCACGAAGGGCAGCCCGGGGATGAAGCCCACCAGCAGGATTACCGCGCCGGTGACCATCAGGATCAACGCGACCACACGGCTCATCACCGCGCTGGAGACGAGGAAGGCCAGGCGCGGCGCGACGAGCGGGCGCAGCCTGAGCGCAACGGGCTGGGCGCGGGCGACCGAGGCCGCCAGGACATGCCCCGAGAAGCCCACGCGCCCGAGGCGGGCGGGGATCCAGAGCGTCGTCTCGCCGGACATCATCCGTCCGCCCACGAGGATCAGCAGAATCGAAACGACCGCGGGGATACCGGGAAGGATTCCCACGGGCAGGATCAGGAAGGCCGACAGCACGACGAGAAGCGGGCCGAAGCCGCGTCGACCCATGGTCTCGACCAGTTCCGCCACGCTGATGCGGTCGCGCGACAGCGCAAGCGCGGCAAGGTCTTCGAGCAAGCCCGAGATGATCCAGTCGTCGTCAGAACTCATCGCGCGCGGCCGTCCCGCCTCGGGGTGCCGGGAGCCCGGCGAAAGGGAGGGGCACATCCCCTGCCCCTTCCAAGATGTCGCCGCACCGCCGCGTCAAATCAAGTATGTCGCGGGATCGGCCCCGAGCGACGCGCCGCGAGACCGTTCCGAACGAGAAACGGGCGCCCGAAGGCGCCCGCCTGACAATCGGTTATGACCGGATCAGCCGCGGTTGCGGCGCCGGAAGGCCAGCGCACCCACGCCGCTGAGCAGCAGCAGGCCGGAGGCCGGCAGCGGGATGACCCCGTCGGTGCCGTCGGTGAAGCGATCGGCCTCGGTCGCGACGATGCCGCCGTCCACCAGCCCATAGGTATCGAAGCTGGCTTCGCCCGCGGCGAGCCGGGTGAAGGTCACGTCGAAGGTGAAGCTGCGGGCCACCGAGCGATCATAGCTGCCTTCCGCGGTGTCGCCCACGCAGGAGCCGACATCGGCGCTGGTGCACACGACCGACACATCGATGAACGGAAGACCATTGCCCAGATCGTCGACGGTCACCTTTTCGTATTCGGCAAAGCTCGCGGTGATGCCGGCGATGATCGAATCGACGACGTCGCCCGTGCCAGTGCCCGTCGCGAAGGACGTGCCACCGAGATCCTCGACCGACTGGGTGAACGTCGTATCATCCGAATCCGGGTCGCTTGCACTGAAGTTGCTGAAGCGAAGGCCTATCAGCGACACGTTCGCGGCGTCCAGCGCGGCAATGGCCTGCGCATCGGTCGTCAGATCGTTCTTCCACGACGCGTCGCCGAGCGCGACGATAAAGCGGTTCGACCCGGGGCGCCACGACACGTTGTCGGCCGCCAGTTTCACGGCGTCCTGCCCGCGCTCGGGGAAGTCGCCGCCGCCATCGGGATTGCCGAGCGTGATGGCGTTGATCGCCGATTGCGCGGTCGCGGCGCTGGTCGTCAGATCCTGGTTGACGACGTTTCCGGGCGCCGCATTCGTCAGGTTGGCACCTTCGGAAAAGGCCCCCACCCCAACGGCAAGGTCCCCGCCGAAACCGGACAGTCCCGTCAGGATCGCACCGGCATCGGTCTTGGCCGCACCGATCGCGCCGCCCATGCTGCCAGAGGTATCGAACAGGAAGTGGACGTCGAGCAGCGCCGACGAGGCACTTTCTTCGACTACGACCGTCTTTTCGATGGTCACGCTCTCACCGACGCTCAGCGTATCGCTGTAGCTCGCTGGCGAAATCGAATCCGCGTAGGCGACCCCGCCGAACGCGAAAGTCGCGACCGAAGCGGCCGCACAGAGTCTTATAGTCATAGCTTCCCCACCTTGCACAATAATGTTCGCCGATATCGGCAGTAAAATCGTCACCCCCTGCCACCCCCGTTGAATAAACCCTCGGTTACGGGCCGGTGACTCGTTTATATTGGTACCATCCGCCGCCCCTCTTTGTCCATCCTCCGGTCCCCGGACCGCACAGCCCGACGGGCTTGGCAGCCCCCTCGACAGCGCTCTCGCGGCACTGGACGAAGCCCGGCGCGCTACCTAGCATGGCAATCGCCGAACGGGATCAGGCATCGGAGGATGACGTGACGGGACAGATTCGATTTGGTGGCCTTGCACTGGCGGTCTCGGCCGCCA
Source organism: Rhodovulum sp. ES.010 (assembly GCF_900142935.1). Lineage (NCBI taxonomy): Bacteria > Pseudomonadati > Pseudomonadota > Alphaproteobacteria > Rhodobacterales > Paracoccaceae > Rhodovulum > Rhodovulum sp. ES.010. Next base: position 986,142 of record NZ_FSRS01000001.1, read on the forward strand.
TTCTCGCCGGCGGGGTTGCCGGCGCCGGCACCATCGGGCTCGACAGTCTCCTGCCGCCCTCCGACACGGCGCAGAGCGAGACGCTGGAGAAGGGCCGCACCGCGCTGCAGGAGGGCCGGTTCGCCGAGGCGGAGGCCCTGTCCCGCGATGTGACGCGAAGCGCACCCGACCTGGCGGACGGCTGGTATCTTCTCGGCCTCAGCCTCGCCAATCTCGACCGCGTGGACGAGGCGCTCGTGGCGCTGCGCAAGGCGGCCAACCTCTACGCCTCCAACGCGCAGCCGCTGGTGGTGATCGGCGACCTGCTGCGCAGCACCGGGCGACTGAACGAAGCCGAGGCAGCCTACACCGAGGCGGTCGAACGCGACCCGGGCACCTGGCCGGCGCAGGATTCGCTCGGCCAGCTGCTGGAGGCGAAAGGCGACCTCGACGCAGCGATCGAGCGTTTCCGCGCCGCGGTCGACGCGGCCCCGGCAGAGGCGCCCGAGCCGGCGCTGAACCTGGCGCGGGCACTTGCGAAGGCGGGCCGGCCAGGAGAGGCCGCCGCCGCCTTGGGTCCGCTTGCCGCGCGGCCCGACGCGCCGCTGCCGGTGCTGGAAACCGCCGCACGGGCCGCCCTTGCCGCCGGCGAGCGCGACACCGCGCGCGCCCATCTCGAACGAATCGCCGGGCGCGCCCAGAGCCCCTCGGGCCGGCTGGGCCTGGCGCAACTGGCCTTGCAGGACGGCAATACCGCCGCGGCAAAGACGCAGCTGACCGCGGCGCGCGAGGAGTTTCCCGAATCCCCCGCCGTTCTGTTGCAGCTCGGCAATCTGCAAGGTGCAATGCGAGACTACGAAACCGCCCTTGCAACCTATTCCGAAGGGTTGCGCCTGGCCCCGGAGAATCCCGCGCTCACCAAGGCCGCAAGCCTCGCCGAAATGCGTCTGGGCCGGCTTGACGCCGCCGCAGCCCGGGCCGAAACGCTTGTCGCGCGCCCTGGCGCGACGGCTGCGGATTTTGCCTGGCTGGCGACGCTCAGGGAAATGCAGGGCCAGCCGCAGGACGCGCGCAAGAACTACGAGCGCGCGGTCGAAATGCAGCCCGACAACTGGATCGCACTCAACAACCTGGCGGCGCTGATCGCCGAAACGGAACCGTCCGCCGCGGCGGAACTGGCCCAGCGCGCGGTCGAGCTGGCCCCCGAGATCCCCGACGTGAAGGAGACGTTGGCTTGGTCGATGTTTCAGGCCGGGGACCTGGCCCGCGCCGCGGACGTGTATGCCGCGCTGCATGCCGAGACGCCCGGTGATGCCGTCGCCGCCTATCGTTTCGGGCTGGTGCGCCTCGCTCAGGGCCGGGAGGACGAGGGCCGCGCGTTGATCGAGGCGGCCCTGGCCGCCGATCCCGAGTTCAAGTATGCTGAACAGGCGCGTGACACGATCGGCGCCGACTGAGGCGCCAGCCGCCCGGCGTCAGACCTGCATTTCCTTGGTCGCGCTCAGCGTCAGGTCCGGGTGGTCGCGGGCGACCCGGTCGATATCCCATTGCAGCCGCGTCATGTAGACCACGTCGCCGTCGTTGTCGGTGGCCATGTGCTGCTTGTTCTTCTGCGTGAAGGCGTCGACCGCGGCCCTCTCGCCATGGACCCAGCGCGCCGAGGTGAATTGCGTCGGCTCGAACCGCACCGGCAGGCCGTATTCCATCTCGATCCGGCTGGCCAGAACCTCGAATTGCAGCTGGCCCACCACCCCCACGATGAAGCCCGCCCCCATCATCGGCTTGAACACCTTGGCCGCGCCTTCCTCGGCGAACTGCATCAGCGCCTTGTCCAGGTGCTTGGCCTTCATCGGGTCGCCCGCCCTGCAGGCCTGAAGCAATTCAGGCGCGAAGCTGGGGATCCCGGTGACGCGCAGGCTTTCGCCCTCGGTCAGCGTGTCGCCGATACGAAGTTGCCCGTGGTTCGGGATGCCGATGATATCGCCAGCCCAGGCCTCTTCGGCCAGTTCCCGGTCCGCGGCGAGGAACAGCACCGGGTTGGACACCGTCATCGGCTTCTTGGAGCGTACATGGGTCAGCTTCATGCCGCGCTGAAAATGGCCCGAGGCCAAGCGGACAAACGCCACGCGGTCGCGATGCTTCGGGTCCATGTTGGCCTGCACCTTGAAGACGAAGCCCGCCACCTTGGATTCTTCGGGGGCGATCCGGCGCGGTTCGGCCGCCTGCACCTGCGGCTCGGGCGCGTAGGCGCCGATGCCCTCCATCAGTTCCTTCACCCCGAAGGAGTTGATCGCCGAGCCGAACCAGATCGGCGTCATGTGGCCTTCCAGCACCGCCTGCGGGTCCAGGCTGGGCAGCAGTTCGCGCGCCATCTCGACCTCTTCGACCAGCTTTTCGCGCAGGTGGTCGGGCACGTGCTCGGCCAGTTTCGGGTCGTCCAGCCCCTCGATCTTGATCGACTCGGCCACTCGGTTACGGTCGGCCCGGTCCATCAGTTCCAACCGGTCGTGCAACAGGTCGTAGCAGCCCAGGAAATCGACACCCATACCGATCGGCCAGCTGGCCGGGGTCACGTCGATGGCAAGGTTTTCCTGGATCTCGTCGATGATGTCGAAGGTGTCGCGGCTCTCGCGGTCCATCTTGTTGCAGAAGGTCAGGATCGGCAGGTCCCGCAGCCGGCAGACCTCGAATAGCTTGCGGGTCTGGCTTTCCACCCCCTTCGCGCCGTCGATCACCATGATCGCGGCATCCACCGCGGTGAGCGTGCGATAGGTGTCTTCCGAAAAATCGCTATGGCCGGGCGTGTCGACGAGGTTGAACCGGAAATCCTTGAAATCGAAAGACATCGCCGAGGCCGAGACCGAGATGCCCCGGTCCTGCTCCATCTTCATGAAGTCCGACCGCGTGCGCCGCGCCTCACCCTTTGCGCGCACCTGGCCCGCCATCTGAATCGCGCCGCCGTAGAGCAGGAACTTCTCGGTCAGCGTCGTCTTGCCCGCATCTGGGTGCGAGATGATGGCAAAGGTGCGCCGCCGGGCGATTTCCGCGGGCAGCTCGGGGCGGTTGGTGGGGGCGTCCAGCATGGCCGCGGATATAGGCGAGCGCGCCGGTGCACGCAATCGGCCTTACCGCGCGATCAGCAGGTCGCAGGGCGGGTTGCGCATCATTTCGTTAGCGAGGCTGCCGAGCAGCGAGGGCGCCGCCCCGGCCCGGCCATGGGCACCCAACGCCAGCAGGTCGGGGGTCAAAGCGGCGACACGCTCGGCCAGAACGTGATGCGCCGCCCCCTCGACGATGGCGACCTCTCGCAGGCGGTCGGGCAGCGGGTGACAGTCGCGCCAGCTGGCAAGCCGCGCCTCGGCGTCGTGGCGGAATGGGGCGGCCGAGCCTCCGCTCGCCTGCGGCGCAACGAAACCCCGGTAAGGCACGTGCAGGGCATGGACGCCGTGAATGTCGGCCTCTGGCGCGATCTCGGCGGCGAGCGTCAGCGCCGCGGTCGAGGCCGGCCCGAAATCGAGCGCGGCAAGGACCGTGGCATAGGCATGATCCACCGTGTCGTGCACCAGCAGAAAGGGCCGCGTCGTGTGGCGCACGATCCGTTCCATCGTGGTCTCGCGCAGCGCGTCAAGCAAGGACCGGCGCCGATGCACCCCGAGAATGACCAGATCGACGCCGAGTTCCGCCGCCAGGGCCGGGATCGCGGCAGCGGGATCGCCGGCGACCACCCGGGTGTCGTGGGCGACCTCGCCGGAATGCGGCACCGAGGCGGCGAAGCGGGCCAGACGGAGTTCGACGGCCTCTGCCAGGGGCTTGGCCACCTCGCCCGGCAATTCCTCGTCGATGACACTCGCCAACATCAGATCGGCGCCCAGCCAGCCCGCCAGGCGAAACGCGCGTTGAACGGCGCGGTCGGCGCGCGGCGACAGGTCGGTGGCAACGAGAAAGGTCTTGGTCATGCGGGCCGCATCCCCCTCTGAACGCGCTTGCAGGATCGGCCGGCGCAGCGGCGGAAGTCAAGCGTTCGGCGCGCCGCCGCGTATATACATTGCATAGGCAATCGATCCCGCTATGCTGGGCTTGCACCGGGCAAGGAGGGCGAGGGCATGAAGACCGTTCTGATCGCCAATCGCAAGGGCGGCTGCGGCAAGACCACGATCGCGGTCACGTTGGCCGCCGCGCTGGCCGATGGCGGCTGGAAGGTGGCGCTGGCCGATGCGGACCCGCAGAAATCGGCGTGGCGCTGGCTAAAGCGCCGGCCGGACGGCGCGACACGGATCGACGCGCTGGACTGGACGGCGGCTGGCGCCTTCGACAAGGGCGCGAAGGGCACGGACTGGCTTATCGTGGACGCCCCCGGCTCGATCTACGAGGAAGACGCCGCGGCACTTGTGGCCGCCGCCAAGGCCGTTGTGGTGCCGGTCTTGCCCTCATTCTTCGATGCCGATGCCACGCGACGGTTCCTCAGGGAGATCGCCGGTCTCAAGCGTATCCGCAAGGGCAAGGCCGGGGTGGAGTTGGTGGCCAACCGGGTGCGGTCGCGCGGGCGCGACGCGGCACGGCTTGCAGCATTTGCCGAGAAGATCGGACAGGCGCCGGCCGCCTCGATCTCCGAGCGGGTGGCCTATGGCGATCTCGCCGAGGCCGGGCTGACGGTGTTCGACAAGCCACAGAAGGTCTATGCCCCGATGCGCGCGCAATGGACGCCGCTGCTGAGGGCGCTGACCGCCTGAAGCGCACCCGGGCTTTCGGGCGATGCGCCGTGCTGCTATGGCGGGCGGGGCCGGAACCGACGGGGGGATATGCCATGGAACTGGGAATCGCGGGAAAGCGGGCGCTTGTCTGCGCCTCGTCTCGGGGGCTCGGCCGGGGCTGCGCCGAAGCGCTGGCGGCAGCTGGCTGCGAGTTGGTGATGAACGCACGAGGCGCCGACGCGCTGGAAGCGACCGCCGCTGCGATCCGCGAGAGCCACCGGGTGCCGGTCGCGACGATTGCCGCAGACATCACGACCCAAGAGGGCCGCGCCGAGGTGCTGGCCGCGGCCGGCGCCGTCGACATCCTGGTGACCAATGCCGGCGGGCCGCCCCCGGGCATGTGGAGCGACTGGGACCGCGACGATTTCATCGCCGCGCTCGACGCCAACATGCTGGCCCCCATCGCGCTGATGACCGCGCTCTTGCCGGGGATGATGGAGCGTGGCTGGGGCCGCGTCGTCAACATCACCAGCCAGTCGGTCAAGGCGCCGATTCCCGTGCTGGGCTTGTCCAACTCTGCCCGGGCGGGGCTGACCGGCTATGTCGCGGGCACAGCCCGCCAGGTCGCGCCCCGCGGCGTGACGATCAACAACCTGCTGCCCGGCATTCACGCCACCGACCGGGCCGACGCTCTCGACCGCGGCGCGGCCGAGTCGGACGGCATTTCCCTCGACGAGGCGCGGGCGCGGCGCGCGGCCACGATCCCGGCCCGGCGTTATGGCACGCCCGAGGAGTTCGGCGCGACCTGTGCCTTCCTGTGCTCGGCCCATGCGGGCTTCATCGTTGGGCAGAACATCCTGCTCGACGGCGGGGCGGTCAACGCCACGCTTTGACCGCCGTCCCGCGGGACCGGCGCCCCCTCAGCCGCGTCGTTCCCTCGGTGCCATCGGCAAAGCGACGCACACCTCGCCCCCTCTGCGCGTCCCGGCACGGGGGAATGAACCTCCAGCGTCGCGGCGCTGCGCCCGGCAATCGTGCGCACAACAGCAAGGCCCAGGCCGCTGCCCTCGGTCGTCCTGGCCGCCCAGGCGAAGCGGGCGGTCAGACGGTCATGGCAATGGTGAGGTCCCCGCGCCGGGCGCGATCGTAGAAGATCCGGTGGTCGGCCGTGTCGACGAACCCCTCGCGGTCCAAGGGCGGAAACAGCGACGGATCGGCCGCTTCGGAACTCAGGATCACCCGGTCCGGGCCAGGCGCACGACACGCTCGGCCCCGACACCCTCGCGGGGCGCGTCATGCGGGTCCCGTCCGCTCCGCATCACCAACGGCAGAATGCGGTGCGCGGCGTCGAAGACCGCGTCCATCTCGGGGCGCAGCCGCTCGGCGGTGATCGCCGCCGCAGACATCCAGAGCAGCAGGACCGCGAGGCCAAGCCCCAGCGCGAGCCGAAGCTGGAGGGAGCGCGGCCCCTCATCCCTTGCCCAGCCGATAGCCGTGGCCGCGCTCGGTCGCGACGCCGTCGCGGCCGAGCTTCTTGCGGAGTCGGCTGACATGAAGCTCGATCATGTTTCTCTCGATCAGATCGTCGAAACAATAGAGATGCTCTTCCAGTTGCGCCTTCGACAGGAGCCGGCCGCGGGCCTCGACCGGCGCTTCCAACAGTGCCTATTCGCGGGCGGTCGGCGTCACTGTAGGGGGGTGTTACCTTCTGCACGAGTGCGAGTGAGGGACAAGACCGCCCAAGGCATTGAAACCAAGCCGGAAACGGCCACTGCGGATCATGGGCGGGGGTGACAGGGGGCGGGAAGCAGCGGGGCGGAATTGCGCATTTGCTGCGCAGGAGATTGCGTTTCGGGAGCGAAAGCCGCGCAGACTGCAACATATTGGCGCGTAAGGGCAAAAATGGGCCGGCCGCCCAGCGAGCCCGGCACCCACCGGGCAAATTCTGCGGTGCGAGGTCGGACATGGTGCGAACTGCGGGATCGCGTTTCGGGCGTCAGGATTGCGGCCCGAACGGGCGGTCCTGACGGCCCTTGGCCCTGGAGATCGCCGCCTCGAGCTCGGCGAGCGACCTGGTGGGGCCGGTGGCGGCAGGGGTGTCAGGATCGGTCTCGGCGGCCCCTTCGACCGGCGCGAGGATGGCCCGGCCGGATACCAGGGCATCGCGGATTTCGGTCAGGCGCGTCAGGGCGAGATCGATTGCCAGGCAGGCCACGCCGCTGACGGTCGCTACCGCGCCCCAGATAGCGGGCTCCACAACCTCATCTGCATCGCGAACCATACGAGGCCGAGCACCGCCGCAAACGACCCCCACGCAAAAATCCTTATCGCTAGCATCTCTTTTCCGCTTTACCGTGCTGATAAGACCGTTGCGCCATTCATGGCGCCCTGCAGTAATAGACCACGCGCCCGACGATGCGGAGCTGGTCGATCATGTCGCGGCCGACGGTTTCGGGGGCGTAGGCGGGGTTGTCGGAGATCAGATCGAGCAGGCCGTCGAGGCGGCGGCGGATGCGCTTGACCAAGAGATCCTCGCCCACGTTGATGACCATCATATGGCCGTTCCGGATCTCGGTCTGGCCGTGATCGACGACCAGGAGCGCGCCGTCGGGAATGGCCGGCTGCATCGAATCGCCCGAGGCCGCGATGATCGAGCAGTTTTCGGGGTTGGCGCCCTGGGCGCGCAGGAAGGCGCGCTCGAAGGCCAGCGCGCCCAGCTGCACCTCTGGCCCCACGGGCCCGCCGAGGCGTCGATATCGAAGAGGGGCAACTGGACAAATCCCGAGGGCCCGGTCGCAACCGGCCCCGGTACGCCCGTGCCCGTCGCTGCGCGCATGGCGCGTTCGTACATCGCCCGGTCCTGGGCGAGGAGCGGTTCCCAGGGCGAGCGGGGCACGTCCGCCGCGGCGCAGGTCGAGGCGGCGCTGGAAAGCGTCTCGGCCGAGACCCGGGAAGGGGCCGCCGCGGCCACACACTATTCCGGGGCCATCGAGGCGAGCGCCGCAAAGGCCCGCGCCGCGGCCGTCGCCGTCCAGGGCGCGGGGGTGCAGATGCGGCAGGAGGGGGCCGCCAGCGCGCTGAGCGCGGGCCGGGTGGCCAACGTGACGGCGCAGTTCAACGATATCGGCATGATCCTGATGGCCGGGCAGAACCCGCTGCAGCTGGCGATCCAGGAGGGCACGCAGATCACCCAGTGAACCGCTCCGAGTTTGCCGGAGGCTCCGACTCCTGAGTAGGATGGAGCATCATGAGCAAGACCACGAACAAGTTTTCCGCTGAAGTGCGCGAGCGCGCCGTGCGGATGGTTCTCGATGGCGAAGGCCAGCACGGTTCTCGTTGGCAGGCGATCACGTCGATTGCCGCAAAGATCGGGTGCTCGCCGAACACGCTGAACGACTGGGTCAAGAAGGCCGAGGTCGACAGTGGCAGGCGCGCAGGCATCCCCTGCGACATGGCTGAGAAGATGAAGGCGCTCGAGAGGGAGAACCGGGAGCTACGCCAGGCCAACGAGATACTTCGTAAAGCCTCGGCGTATTTTGCGATGGCGGAGCTCGACCGCCGGTCGAAGTGATGGTGGATTCGGGCTGTCGGAACGACGGGCGTGCCAGATTGCCGGCGCGGATCGGAAGACGATCCGCTACCGGTCGCAACGCGCACCCGACACGGAACTGCGCGGCCGGTTGCGGGAGCTTGCCAACGAGCGTCGGCGGTTCGGCTACCGGCGGCTCTTCGTCCTGCTCCGGCGGGAGGGCGAGCCCTCGGGGATCAACCGTATCTACCGGCTTTACCGCGAGGAAGGGCTGACCGTCCGCAAGCGGCGCGCGCGGCGCAAGGCCATCGGCACCCGCGCCCCGATCCTGGTCGAGGCGCGCGCAAATGCCCGTTGGTCACTGGATTTCGTCCATGACCAGTTCGCGTGCGGGCGGCGGTTCCGGGTGCTGAACATCGTCGATGACGTCACGCGCGAATGCCTCGCCGCGATCCCGGACACGTCGATCTCCGGCCGGCGCGTCGCGCGGGAGCTGACGGCGCTGATCGAACGTCGCGGCAAGCCGGGAATGATCGTGTCGGACAACGGGACGGAACTGACCTCGAACGCGATCCTGAAGTGGTGCGCCGAGAACCGGATCGAATGGCACTACATCGCGCCGGGCAAGCCGATGCAGAATGGCTTTGTCGAGAGCTTCAACGGCCGGATGCGGGACGAGTTCTTGAACGAGACGCTGTTTCGTAACCTCGCCCATGCCCGCGACCTGATCGCCGCTTGGGTCGCCGACTACAACACCGAGCGCCCCCATTCGGCCTTGGGCTATCAGACCCCGGCTGACTACGCGCAGACCCTGACCACCGCAATCGCCCGACCCGCTGCGCGAGATGAGAGCTCCGCGCGTCGGGCGATTGCTCAACCCGCGCCATTTGGCGTAAACACCAACCGGGCTCCGGTCGCGGCTGGATGAAAGATCAGTGGCAGGTCACCCGGCCTATCTCAGCGCGCTTCGGGGCCACCGGTCTTCGCAGTGCGACCATCCTGAGACTGAGTTGCGCCGGCGCCCTGTCAAAGGCGGCAGTATGCCACTCTATCGTCAGTGCCTTTCCTGTGGTGCGTCGCATGGACAGGCTGTTGCGGAGACGCCCGAAAACGCGAACGCCCCCGCATGGGACGACACACTCTCCAAAGCGTACCAGAAGGACCGCCAATACCGTTGGGAACAGGTTCTCCGAGACTTCTGCCGACGGGCGACGGTCGCAGGGCTGAAGGCCGCGGAGGATCGGGATGAGTGGCGCCATAGGTATGCGCCCTGCGAACAGTGCCGATTCTCGGCCGGGGGTACGTTCTGCTCGCGGTTCGAAGTCCCTAGCTTTGTCGCTCTTTCGGCTGACGGGGAATGCGGGCCCTCCGCTTCTGCGTTTGAGGGGCTGCGGTAACTGCTCAAGGCGTTAGCACTTCTGTCCGGACGCCGCATCATAACGGCAAGATTGGCGTGCAAAAGCCGTCGCCGCGCCGTGCACAAGCCGCCGCCGCGCTACAGTCACCGCCCTGCCCGCGCGCCGGACGCTGCGGCCCGCCAGGTCGACCTCGAGGTCAGCCAGATGGAGCAGCGGGTTCGGCTTCCCCGCATAGCGCCGCGCGACCGAGCCGATGCGTGCGGAGAGTTCCGACAGGTCGAAGGGCTTGACCATGTAGTCGTCGCCCCCCGCGTTGAGGCCCGCGATCCGGTCCGGCACCTTGTCGAGCGCGGTCAGCACGATCACCGGCGTCGTATCGCCCCGCGCGCCCGCCACGCAAAACCCTGCCGGCAGTCCTCGCGGCGCGCCTAGCGCATCTTGCGGGTGGCGTTGATCCACTCAACCATCTCGACATCAAGCGCCTGCAGGATCTCGGCCGCACGCTCTGCATCGCCACGATTGACGAGTTCTTCCAGAGCCATGTGCACGCCGCGATGCATCCGCTGCACCCCGTCGATCGCCTCGCGGTTCGCCACCGGGTTCATGCCAACTCCTTCAGCCTGCCCTCACGCGCGGCGGGCAAGATGGCAGAGCTGCCCCAACACGGCAACACCCCGCTCCTGCACCCCCGCCGGAACCGGCACGATTGCACCGGAAACGCCCGCTGGCTACAGACGGAGACGACGCAACCGGAGGACGCCGCCATGGCCTGCACCTGCCTCACCCGCCGCCGCTTTCTCGCCGCGACCGCCGCGGGGTCCGGCCTCGCGCTCATGGGCTGCAACACCGAGCCGCCAACGCTGGTCTCGGCCGACCAAGTCGACGCGATGGGCCGCAACGCATGGTCCCAATTGCGCGCCGAGGTGCCGGAATCCCGCAATGCCGAGTATCGCGAGGTGCTGTCGGGTGTGTCGGGGCGGCTCCTGCGCCAGATGGGAGAGTCCCCTGGCGACTGGGAAATCCGCGTCTTCGCCACCCCAGAGGTCAATGCCTTCGCCCTGCCCAGCCGCAAGGTCGGCGTCTACGAGGGCATGTTCGGCGTCACGCAGAACCCCGACCAGCTGGCGGCGGTGGTCGGCCACGAGATCGGGCACCTCAAGGCAAACCACCCGCAGGAACGGGTCAGCGCCGAGGTTGCGACCGACATGGGGCTGCGCGTAATCTCGGGCCTGCTAAGCGCAGGCGAGATCGGCAATGCCGACACGATCTCGGCGGCGCTGGGGCTGGGCGCGCAGGTGGGCCTGTTGTTGCCCTATTCCCGCCAACAGGAGTTGGAGGCCGATGCCTTCGGCCTGGGCGCCATGGAACGGGCGGGATACGAGGGGCGCGAGGCGATCGCCCTGTGGCGGCGGATGGACGCGACAGGCGGGGCGCGGGGGCCCGAATTTCTTGCCACCCATCCGGCCCCCGCCTCGCGCATCGAAGCGATGGAACGGGTGCTCGCAAGCCTTCCGGCCTGACGGCGCGTCGCGACGGCCCGTACCGGCCGAGAGCCGTTGGTGACGCGCAGACGTGACCGACAGGCTGACATTCTTGCGGGCGCCCGCAACCAGTCGGCCGCAGTCGGCGATCACAAGCCGCGCGAACGCGCTCTCGAAGAAGAAGAACAGCGAGGACGCCTTGGCCGGCACCCTCGCACGGCTCCACCGCTTTCCTCAGAAGACCGGTGCCTGGAGCGCGTCTGCGCGTCGTCACCGCCGGTGCGGTCACATCAACCTTCGGCGCTCTCGCCGCTCATGTAGATCGACATGAAGGCGGGCTCGCCCATCCGGTCGAGCGTCGCAAGCTGGCGGTCGAGCCAGTCCCAGTGGCCCTCTTCGTCCAGGACGATCTTCTCGAACAGCGTCCGCGTGCCGATATCGTTCGCCTCGGCGGCGTCGCGGGCGGCCTTGCTGTAGAACTCGATGGCACCCTGCTCCTCGGACTTGTCGTCCTGGAACAGCCTCTTGAGCGTTTCGGCCATCTTCGGTGTCTTGGTAGGCGTGAGTTCGGGTGTCCCGCCGAGGAACATGATCCGCTCGATGAACTGGCCGGCATGGCCCAACTCTTCCTGCATCTCCTCGCGCATCCGCTGGGCCAGCTTGTCCAGCCCCCAATCCTCCAGCGTATGCGCGTGCAGCAGGTACTGGTTGACTGCGGTCAGTTCCATCGCAAGCGCGGTTTGCAGGTTCTCGATGCTCTTGCTGCGGTCGCTCATTGGTCGTCCTCCGTGTCTGTTGCAATTCACCCCTGACCTAACCACGCGCGGCCAAGGTTGAACCGGGGCGCGGCAAAGCGTCTCGAAGCTCGACGCAAGCGGCCGGGACGCGTTGCGGCGCAGGCCGGCCTTCAGCCTGTTTTGCGGCCCCCAAATGCAAACGGCGCGGACCCAAGGCCCGCGCCGTGAAACAGGATCGCACCCGCAAGGGTCGGCGACTCACTCCTCCTCGAGCTTCTCCACCGCCTCTTGCAGCTCGTCCTTAGAGACTTCCTTCTCGCTCACCTCGGCCAGTTCGGCGATGTAGTCGACCACCTTGTCCTCGAAGATCGGCGCGCGAAGCTGCTGCTGCATCTGTGGGTTCTGGCGGACGAACTCGAAGAACTGCTGCTCTTGGCCCGGGTATTGGCGCGCCTGCGCCATCACCGCCTGGGTCATCTCGTTGTCCGAGACCGTCACCTCGGCCTTGCGCCCGATCTCGGCCAGCAAGAGGCCCAGCTTGACCCGACGCTCGGCGAGCGTCTGGTGCTCTTCGGTCGGCTCGATCTCGCCATGGTCGTGGCCTTGAACCTCCGGGTGCTCCTCATGCCAAAGCTGGTGCGCGATCTGCTTGGCCTCGGCTTCCACCAGGCTCGGCGGCAAGTCGAAGCTCACCTTTTCGTCCAGCACGTCCAGCAACTGGCGTTTCATGACCGCGCGGGCCGCGCCGGCGAACTCGGCCTCAAGGCGCTCGGCCACGGTCTTCTTCAGCGCGGCGAGGTCATCGGCCCCGAACTGCTTGGCCAGTTCGTCGTCGATCTCGGCGGGCTTGGGTGCTTTCACCGCCTTGACTGTCACGTCGAAGGTCGCCTCCTGGCCCTTCAACTTCTCCGCTCCGTAATCCTCGGGGAAGGTCACGGTGACGGTCGCCTCCTCGCCCGCCTTGGCCCCGATCAACTGCTCCTCGAAACCGGGGATGAAGCTTTGCGAGCCCAGAACCAGCGGGTAATCCTCGGCCGCGCCGCCCTCGAACGGCTCGTCGCCCAACTTGCCGACGAAATCGATGACGACCTGGTCGCCCTCCTTGGCCTTGGAGCCCTTGCGGCGGTCCTGGAAGTTCTGGGCACTCTCGGCCAGCTTCTCCAGCGCCTCGTCGATCTCACCGTCGCCGGCCTTGACGACCAGCTTCTCGAGCGCGATCCCCTTGAGCTCAAGTTCGGGAATCTCGGGCAGCGCCTCGTAGGTCATCTCGACGACGACGTCGTCGCCCTCCTTCCAGTCCTCGCCGACCATCTTGACCTCAGGCTGCAGGGCGGGCCGATCGCCGGTTTCCTCGAAATGCGCGTTCATCGCGCCATCGATGGTTTCCTGCATAACCTCGCCCATGACACGCTGGCCGAACTGCTTTTTCAGCAGCGGCATCGGCACCTTGCCCTTGCGGAACCCCTTCATCTCGACCTGGGGCTGGGCCTCGGCGAGTTTCTCGTTAACCTTCTCGTCGAGTTCGGCGGCGCTCACGGTGATCGTGTAGCCGCGCTTGAGGCCGTCGTTCAGGGTCTCGGTGACCTGCATCCTGTCCTGTCCTTCTCATCCGTTCATGGTGCGGGTGGAGGGACTTGAACCCCCACGCCTTGCGGCGCTTGGACCTAAACCAAGTGCGTCTGCCAATTCCGCCACACCCGCGAAAGCCGAAGGGGCCGCCCGTGACGCGCCGGGCCGCCCCCGAAAATCCGCGCCCTTCTAACAAAGCCCCGCAGCCGATGCGAGCGGAAAAAGCGCCCCCGACGGCCCGCGAAACCGGCCCTTTGAGCCCGGATCGCTCGCAGCGGAACGTCCGCCCCGCCCGGGGTCGCGTCCGCTGAGAGCCGGCGCGCGCGAGTGTCCCCGAAGGCCCCCGCCCGGCACTGGCCTTCGCGCCCAACGCGGGAGAGCCGATCACAGGCCGAGCGCGAAGAACACCCGCGGCAGCATCTCGGGCAAGTCCTCGGCGATGAGTCCTGGCCCGAAGACGCGGGCGGCCTCCACGTGCAGCCACGCCGCGGCCTCGACGCGCCCGTGGATCTCGCCGGATGCGCCGGGCGCGGCGAGAAGCCCCGCGATCATGCCGGACAGTACGTCGCCCGCCCCGGCGGTGCCGAGCCAGGGCACCGAGCGGTCGTATAGCGCGGCGTGGATCGAGGCCACGCCGCCCGGACTGGCGATCACCGTGTCGGGTCCTTTCAGCAGCACCGTGCAGCCGGCCCGGTCGGCCGCCCGGCGCGCCGCGTCCACCTTGGACATGCCCACGCGGCGGCGCGCGGCATGCGAAAGGTCGGGGAACAGCCGTGCGAACTCACCCTCATGAGGCGTCATTACGCACGTTCGATGGGTGAGCGCGAAGAGCGCCTCCGCGTCGCCGGCAAAACTCGTGAGCGCATCGGCGTCCAGCACGACGCGGCGGCGCTCCGCATCCGTCCGGCCCGTCACCGCGTCCACGGCGGTCGCGACGAGCGCACGGGTCGCCGCCCCAACGCCGAGCCCCGGCCCCAGGCACAGGGCGGTCAGCCGGTCGTCGGCCAGCATCTCCGCCAGCGCCTCGGGCCCGGCGAGCGGACGCAGCATGATCGCGGTCAGTTGCGCGGCGTTCTCGATCAGCGCTGCGGGCGGGCACGCCACGGTCACGAGCCCCGCGCCCACCCGAAGCGCCCCGCGCGCGGCCAGCCGCCCCGCGCCCCCGCACCCGACGCCACCGGCCAGCACCACCGCATGCCCGCGCGCATACTTGTGCGCAGCGGGACCGCCCGCAGTGAACAGGCTGCCCGGCCACGACCCATGCCTGCCCTCGGCCCGGCTCACGCGCCGCACGCGCGCGGGATCGGGCGGCGCATCCGGCGGCACGGACGGGCGGTCATGCGGTTCGAGACCAATATCAACGACGACCACCTTCCCAGACGGCATCGGCGGCGGCCCAAGATAGTGCCCGACCTTGGCCCGGTGAAACGTGACGGTAAGGTCTGCCGCGACCTGCCCCGCAGGCGGCGGCGCGCCCCGCCCGCCGGGAAGAGCCGGCAAAAGCATCTCGCCCGTATCGCAATTCAGGCCGGACGGGCAGTCCACTGCCACGCCCCGGCACTGCGGCGCGTCGCGCCCGCGCAGCGCAAGGAGTGCGCGCAGCGCCACCTCGGGAATCGGCCGGCTCAGCCCTGTCCCGAACAGTGCGTCTACCAGCAAGTCAGGCGGTGCGCTCCCGTCCGGCGCGTCCGTGTCAAGCGCCCGCACGGCGCCCATCCGAGCCCAGCGGTCGTGATTGGCCCGCGCGTCCGGGGGCAGCTTCGCCGCGTCGCCCAGCAGCCACAACTCGACCGCCCAGCCCTTGTCGCGCAGACACCGCGCGACGACGAACCCGTCGCCGCCGTTGTTGCCCGGCCCGCACAACACCACGGCCCGATGCGCGCCACGCGACAGCTCCGGCCATTCCGCGAGCACCGTCTCGACCGCGCCGCGGCCCGCCCGCTCCATGAGTTCCAGCCCGGTGACCGCACCGGAGGCGATCGCCGCTTCCTCGATGGCGCGCATTTGGGCAGATGTCACGAGTTCGGTCATGCTTTACGCCCAAGATGTTCACAAACCGCCGCCCCACCGGGCAACCTGATTAAATAATGGGCAGCAGCCGGAATTTCGGAAAGCGGCCCCTCGGGACCCCAGCCTAGCCAATTGTGCGCCCTCGGCGAAAGTGGTCTGTCGGGCCTCGAACCGCCACCGAGAGGGAGTCGCGCGCCGTGAAAAAGATCGAGGCGATCATCAAGCCCTTCAAGCTCGACGAGGTCAAGGAGGCGCTGCAGGACGCCGGCGTCCAGGGTCTCAGCGTCATCGAGGTCAAGGGCTTCGGCCGCCAGAAGGGCCATACGGAACTGTATCGGGGCGCCGAATACGTCGTCGACTTTCTGCCCAAAGTTAAAATCGAGGTCGTCCTGCCCGACGACCATGTCGACGCGGCGATCGAGGCCATCGTGGCCGCCGCCAAGACCGAGAAGATCGGCGACGGCAAGATCTTCGTCTCGCCCGTCGAGCAGGCAATCCGCATCCGCACCGGCGAGACCGGCGAGGACGCTCTCTGAGAAACAGCATGTGAACGGCCGGCGCGCGCCGGCACCGACCATTACCTAAACGAGAGGGGAAGAAAGGTCACATGAGCAAGGACAAGGTTCTCAAGACCATCAAGGACGAGGATGTCGAGTATGTCGATATCCGCTTCACTGACCCGCGCGGCAAGCTGCAGCACGTCACCGTGATGAGCCACCTCGTCGACGAGGATTTCCTCGACGAGGGCTTCATGTTCGACGGCTCGTCCATCGCCGGCTGGAAGTCGATCGAAGCCTCGGACATGAAGCTGATGCCCGACACCGAAAGCGCCTATCTCGACCCGTTCTACGCCGAGAAGACGATGTGCATCCACTCGTCGGTCGTGGAACCCGATACGGGCGAACCCTACAACCGCGATCCGCGCGGCACAGCCGAGAAGGCCGAGGCCTACCTCAAATCGTCGGGCATCGGGGATGTGGCCTATTTCGGCCCCGAGGCGGAGTTCTTCGTCTTCGACGACGTCCGCTACTCCACCTCGATGAACAAGGTGTCCTACGAGGTCGACGCGCTCGACGCGGCCTGGAACACCGACACCGAGTACGAGATGGGCAACACCGGCCACCGCCCGGGCGTCAAGGGCGGCTACTTCCCGGTCAACCCGGTCGACGACGGCATGGACCTGCGCTCCGAGATGCTGTCGACGATGAAGCGCATGGGCATGAACGTCGACAAGCACCACCACGAGGTGGCGTCCTGTCAGCACGAACTGGGCCTTATCTTCGGCAGCCTGACCCGTCAGGGCGACCACCTGCAGATGTACAAGTACGTCATCCACAACGTGGCCCAGGCCTACGGCAAGTCGGCGACCTTCATGCCCAAGCCGATCGCCGGCGACAACGGCACCGGCATGCATGTCAACATGTCGATCTGGAAGGACGGCAAGCCGCTGTTCGCTGGCGACAAATACGCCGATCTCAGCCAGGAAGCGCTCTACTACATCGGCGGCATCCTCAAGCACGCCAAGACGCTGAACGCCTTCACCAACCCAGCGACGAACTCCTACAAGCGCCTGATCCCGGGCTTCGAGGCGCCGGTGCTGCGCGCCTATTCGGCGCGGAACCGCTCGGGCTGCGTGCGGATCCCGTGGACCGAAAGCCCGAAGGCCAAGCGCGTCGAGGCCCGCTTCCCCGACCCCTCGGCCAACCCCTACCTGTGCTTCGCGGCGCTGCTGATGGCCGGTATCGACGGGATCAAGAACAAGATCGATCCCGGCGAGGCGATGGACAAGAACCTCTACGATCTGCCGCCCGAGGAACTGGAAGGCATCCCCACGGTCTGCGCGTCGCTGCGCGAAGCTCTGGAAAGCCTCGAGAAGGATCACGAGTTTCTTCTGGCCGGCGACGTGTTCACCAAGGACCAGATCGAAGGCTACATGGAGCTCAAGTGGGAGGAGGTCTACGCCTTCGAACACACGCCGCACCCGGTGGAGTTCAAGCTGTACTACAGCTGCTGACGCGAGGCGGACGGTAGGACCTGAAGGGGCGCCATTTGGCGCCCCTTTTTCGTTTCGCTGCAGCGCTCAGTCGGAAGCCGCCGGGCGCGCCGGGTCGAACCCGATGGGATGGGCCGCGAGCGCGGCCCGCTGCGCGGCGTCCAAGCTTTCTCGCGCGACCACGTAGGTGTGGATCGAGAACACCACCGCTTGCGTGCGCGGCAGGCGCGCCAGAACCTGTCGCTCGCTGCGCAGCCACGGCGCGGGTCCCTGCACCTTGGCGCGCGGCGCGGACTCCGGACGGGGCTGGAACAACGCCGGATCCGCGTAGAAATGCGCGTTCGCCCGCCACAGCAGGCGCCCCGGCCGCAGGCCCGCGAAAAGCCGGTTCACCCGCGCGGCGAGCGCCGCATCGTAGTGCGGCACCGGCCCATGGATCGCGTCGAGCAGCCGGCCCATCTTTTCGGCAAGCATCCAGCTTGCGGGAAAGCACAGGATCGCCCCGGTCAGCACATGGGCGCCGCCCCGCCTCTCCATCAGGCAGAAATCCTCCTGCACGAGGCGCCCCAACGTCAGCAGCGGCGCGTCCCCGGTCAAGGGTCACCCGGACCCCGTCCGGGCGCGTTACGGCGCTGTCGGACAGCTCGAACCCGCCGAGTCCCGGCAACAGGGCCAGCACCGCCTCCAGCACTTCTGCCGCGGCGTCTGTCGCGCACGGCTCCAGCGCGTGCACGCGACCGCAGGCCGTCTCGATCAGCCGGTCACGCTCGGCCATCTGGGCGGCATAGGCGTCATCCACGACCAGCCAGTCGGCCATGTCGAGCGGCTGGATGCCCGGAAGCCGCCGCATCTGCGGCACAGCCCAGGGCGTGTAGGGCAAACGTCGTTGCAGGATCGGGCGCGGTGCGGCCATGCCCAAGATCAAGGCCGATCCCGACCGTCCACGCAAGACCCGAGATGCACGCCCCTTGCCGCGCGGACCCGGCGGCCCCAAGGTGACGCCACATCCGAAAGGAGGCTCCATGGAGAAAATCATCTTCGCAGGGCATGACGGCCACTCCCTCGCCGCCCGCCTCGACCGGCCCGCGGGCGCGGTGCGGGCGGCCGCGCTCTTTGCCCACTGCTTCACCTGCGGCAAGGACATCCACGCCGCGCGCCGCATCGCCGGGCGGCTGAACGCGCTGGGATTCGCGGTGCTGCGGTTCGACTTCACCGGGCTCGGCCAATCCGACGGCGCGTTCGAGGACACGACCTTCACCTCGAACGTTACCGATATCGTGGCCGCCGCGCGCCACATGGACAGCATGGGGCTCGCGCCGGGCCTGCTGATCGGGCATTCGCTGGGCGGCGCGGCGGTGCTGAAGGCGGCGCGACAGATCGACTCGGTGCGGGCAGTGGCGACACTCGGCGCGCCGGCCCATCCCGAACACGTCACGAAGCACCTGCAAAGCGCGGAAGCGGGTCCGGACGGCGTGCGCGAGATCACGCTGGGCGGGCGGCGACTGCGGGTCGGGCCGGACTTCCTCGACGACGTCGCGACAGAAAGCCTGGAGGGCGCGATTCGCGATCTCAAGCGCGCGATCCTGGTGATGCACGCGCCGCGCGACGAGATCGTCGGAATCGACAACGCAACCGAGATATTCACCCGCGCGAAACATCCCAAGAGCTTCGTCACGCTGGACAGCTCCGACCACCTGATTTCAAGCGCCGAAGACGCCGAGTACGCGGCGGGCGTCATCGCCGCCTGGGCACAGCGCTATCTCGACCTGCCCGCACCCGCCGCGCCGGCGGACGCCCCCGAAGGCGTGGTCCGCGTCACGGAGGCAGACCCGGAGGGCTTTCAGCAGGATGTGGTGTCTGGCCGCCACCACCTGACCGCAGACGAGCCCGCCGCCTTCGGCGGCACCGACCGCGGCCTTTCGCCCTATGGGCTTCTAGCCGCCGCGCTCGGGGCCTGCACCGCGATGACGGTTCGGATGTATGCCCGGCGCAAGCGCTGGCCACTAACCGATATCCGCGTGGACGTCGCCCATGACAAGCTGCATGCGCGGGACGCGGAGGCTGGCGCCGGGCAGAAGGTGGACCGGTTCCACAGGGCGGTCTGCCTGGCGGGGGAGCTCGATCAGGACCAGCGCGCGCGGTTGATGCAGGTCGCAGATCGCTGCCCGGTGCACCAGACGCTGGAACGGGCCTCCGAGATCGTGACCGAACGCGCCTGAGCGGCACTCTCGGCCCGCGGCGCGGGCCGGGCGTCCGGCGGGGATATTTCGGGCCAGAAGAAGGCCCCGCTTCGCGACACAAACGATACGGGCGCGCCCGTTGCGGGCGCGCCCGGAGGCCGCATTCGGAGCCGGATCAGCCGCGGGCCCGGCCGACGAGTTTCCAGAGCGCGGGGATCAGCAGGGCGGCGAGGCCGAGCTTGAGCGCGTCGCCGATCAGGAACGGCGTCAGGCCCCAGGCCAGGATCGGCTGGTCCCAGCCGTAGAGCTGGCCGAGCCACAGCAGGCCGGGCACGTAGATCAGTACGTTGCCTGCCAGCATCGCCAGCGCCATCCGCCCGGTCGAGCGGTCCCATCCGGCGCGGGCGGCGAGGCCGAGCGCGGCGACCGCCAGCACGTAGCCAAACAGGTAGCCGCCGGTGGATCCCATCATGTAGGTCAGCCCCGACGCCTCGGCGCTCGTGCCCACGAAGACGTCGTAGCCGAGCGCGCCGATCCCGAGATAACCGAGAATCGTCGCCAGCCCGAGCCGCGGCCCGTAGGCAGCGCCGATGGCGAGCACGGCGAAGGTGCCCATCGTGATCGGCACAGGCCACATCGGCACGCGAATCTTCGCCGCCACGGCGAGCACCGTGATACCCGCGACAACGAGGAGCGCCTGCTTTACACGCAGGGCCGCGCCGGAGCCGGGCAGCAGGGTTTCGGCAAGAACCTTGTCGGTCAGGGCCAGGGCCATCTCCATCTCTCCCGTTCAATCCAGTGACGCAACTTGTGCCCCAGGACCCGCCCCTTCGCAAGCCCCGTCCGGCGCGTAGCGCGAGACCATCACGTAATCCTTGCGCGGGCCGGTCACGCGCCAGCGGCTCGACCAAAGGGGCCAATGGGCGAAGTCGTAAGCGACGGCGTAGCGGTCCGGGGGGCAGTCGTGGCTGGCTTTGGGGGCGGTGCCGGGCCGGATCGCGTGGAAGAAGCGGCCGTCCTCGAAGAAGATGTCGATTCCGGCGGCGCCCGCGCGCCACAGGTAGCGCCGCGTGGCGGTGAACGCGGGCTGGCCCGGCAGGCGCAGCGCGCCGGTTTCGGCGTAGACCAGCCCGCCCGCGCCCTCGGACAGGCGCGCCTGGCCCTCGAACCGCGCCAAGTGGCCAGCCCGCGCATCCTCGATGATCCGCGAGAGCCGCCACAGCCCGATGAAGTCCGCCAGTTCCGGCATCCGCCGCCCGCCTTGCCGCGCCCTGCCCCAAGGGGTATCAGGCCGCCAAACCCCAGTCCAAGCCGAAGGCCCGCCAATGATCCCGCGCTATGCCCGCCCCGAGATGACCGAAATCTGGGAGCCTGCCACCAAGTTTCGCATCTGGTATGAGATCGAGGCCCATGCCTGCGACGCCCAGGCCGCGCTTGGGGTGATCCCGAAGGAAAACGCCGAAGCCGTGTGGAAGGCAAAGGACGTCGAGTTCGACGTCGGCCGCATCGACGAGATCGAGGCGGTGACGAAGCATGACGTGATTGCCTTTCTCACCCATCTGGCCGAGCATGTCGGGTCGGACCAGGCGCGGTTCGTGCACCAGGGGATGACGTCCTCGGACGTGCTCGACACCTGCCTGAACGTGCAGCTGGCGCGCGCCGCCGACATCCTGCTGGCCGATCTCGACAAGGTGCTGGCCGCGCTGAAAAAACGTGCCTACGAACAAAAGGACACGGTGCGGATCGGCCGCAGCCACGGCATCCACGCCGAGCCAACCACGATGGGCCTGACCTTTGCGCGGTTCTACGCAGAGATGGACCGCAACAAGGCACGCCTGCAGGCGGCGCGGGCTGAAATTGCCACGGGCGCGATCTCGGGCGCCGTCGGCACCTTCGCCAATATCGACCCGCACGTGGAAGAGCATGTCTGCGCGCAGATGGGGCTGACGCCCGAGCCGATCTCGACCCAGGTGATTCCCCGCGATCGTCACGCGATGTTCTTCGCGACCCTCGGCGTTATCGCCAGCAGCATCGAGAATGTCGCGATCGAGATTCGCCACATGCAGCGGACCGAGGTGCTGGAGGGCGAGGAATTCTTCTCGGCCGGACAGAAGGGGTCGAGCGCAATGCCGCACAAGCGCAACCCTGTGCTGACCGAGAACCTGACCGGGCTCGCCCGCCTCGTGCGTGCCTGCGTCATCCCGGCGCTGGAGAACGTGGCGCTCTGGCACGAGCGCGACATAAGCCATTCGTCGGTCGAACGCGGCATCGCGCCGGACGCCACGGTGACCCTCGACTTCGCGCTCAACCGGCTGGCGGGCGTGATCGACAAGATGGTGATCTACCCCGAGACCATGCTGAAGAACATGCACAAGTTCAAAGGCTTGGTCATGTCGCAGCGGGTTCTTCTGGCGCTTACCCAGGCCGGCGTGTCCCGGGAGGACGCCTATCGCCTGGTGCAGCGTAACGCGATGAAGGTCTGGGAAGAGCGCAAGGACTTCAAGGAAGAACTGCTGGCCGACCCGGAAGTGACCGCGGCGCTCAGCCCGGCGGAGATCGAGGAGAAGTTCGACCTCGGCTATCACACCAAACATGTCGACACGATCTTTGCCCGGGTTTTCGGCGAAACCGGCTGAGTCGTGTTCTGACATCGCCGTGAGTTTGGAAAATACGCGGAGTGTGCTACTTTCTGTCTCACCTCATTAGGGAGATGCACCCATGACCAAGACCATCCTCTCGGCGGCCGTGCTTGCACTCGCCCCCACGCTGGCGGCCGCCGAGTGCGGCTGGAGCAAGAAGATGAACGCCAATCAGTGCGCCGACGGCCAGATCTTCGACGCGGCGTCGGGCACCTGCGTGGACCAGGCGACCAGCTGAGGCACTTAACGCCGGACACGAAAATTTACGGCGCGGGCCCTGCCCGCGCCGTTTTTCTCGCACGATTGCGGGATATTGCGCCGACGCTAACCTCGCCTTAAGGGGCCGGCGGCCATTCTCGCGCGGTTACAGTCGGAGTACCCGCTTGAACAGCCTCGCCCCCACCGCCCCGCAGGGCTACATCCGCGCGCCCGCGACTCTCAGCCAACGCCGCAAGGCGGCGATCATCGTGCGCCTAATGCTGAGCGAGGGGGTGACCCTGCCGCTGTCGGACCTGCCGCCCGCGCTTCAGGCCAACCTCGCCGACGAGCTTGCCAATCTCCGCTATATCGACGCGCCCACCCTCCAGGCGGTCGTGACGGAGTTTCTGGCCGAGCTCGAACAGGCGGGGCTGGCTTTCCCGGGCGGCGTGGACGGAGCGTTGGAGCTTTTGGGCGAACACCTCAGCCCCGAGGCGACCGCCGCCATCCAGGCCAAGACCACGGGCGACGTGCTGCCCGAGTCGTGGGTACTGCTGGCCGACCAGGAGCCCGGCAAGCTTGCGGGCCTTCTGCAGGCGGAGGCCCCCGAGGTCGCCGCCGTGGTTCTGGCCAAGCTGCCAAGCTTGGTCGCCGCCCAGACGCTTGGCAAGATGGCCGGGCCGCAGGCCCGCCGCATCGCCTTCGCGATCACGCGGACGTCGCAGGTGCCGCCGGCGGCCGTCAACCGAATCGGCGACGCACTGGCCCGCCGTATCCTCGACACGCCCGCACCGGCCTTCGAGGCACCCCCGGAAAAGCGCGTGGGCGCGATCCTCGACGCAGCCCCGGCCACCACGCGCGACGACGTTCTCGAAGGGCTGGCGGAAACCGATGCCGAACTCGCCGAACGGGTGCGCCGCGCAGTGTTCACCTTCGCCGACATCCCAGAGCGGCTGGAACCGCTCGATATCCAGGCGCTGACCCGCACGATCGAGCAGGATGTTCTGGTCACCGCGCTGGCCGGGGCGGACGACAAGAACCAGGCCGCGGCGGACTTCATCCTGTCGAACATGTCGCAACGGCTCGCCGGGCAGTTGCGCGACGAAATCTCCGAGCGCGAGACGCCCGAGCCCGAGGCCGTGGAAACCGCGATGGCCGAGATCACCGCAGCGCTGCGCGGGCTGGAAGCGGCGGGCGAGATCAAGCTCAAGGCCGGCAAGAAATAGGCGCTGTGGCGGCGGCCTGGGCATGCTTGTGATCCGGCCGGACGCGGCGTATTCCTGCGCGCCGAGAGCGGCAAGAGGCGACCGGCCGATGGGCAAGCGACAGTCACGCGGAAGCGGGCCGGCCGACTGGCTGACCGACCGGGCAGTCCGGGGCCTAATTGCGCTCGCGCTTGCCCTGCCCTACGAAACGCGTGTGCGCTTTGCCGGCTGGGTCACGCGGCGCCTGGTGGCGCGGCCCGCGGGCTACCTTGCCCGCGCCGAGGCCAATCTCGCGCAGGTCTGGCCTGCCATGGACCGCAAGACATGCCGCCGCATTGCCCGAGCAGTGGCCGACAATGCCGGGCGCACCCTGATCGAAAACTACTCGACCGGCGATTTCCTGCCACGGATGGCCGGAATCGAACCTCGGGGTCCCGGCCTCGCCGCACTGGAAGAGGCCCGGACCGCGGGTCGATCGGCGATCCTCGTGACCGGGCATTTCGGCAATTACGAGGCCGCGCGCGCGTGCCTGGTTGCCCGCGGCTTCGAGATCGGCGGGCTCTACCGGCCGATGGCCAACCGGTTCTTCAACGCGCATTACGTCCGCACGATGGAAGCTTTCGGCGGCCCGGTCTTCCCACAGGGCCGGCGCGGCACCGCCGGATTCGTACGTCACCTGAAATCGGGCGGATTGCTGGTGCTTCTGATTGATCAGCACAATCGCCACGGCCCGGCGCTGGATTTCATGGGCCTTCCCGCGCGCACTGCCCTGTCTGCCGCAGAGCTTGCGCTGCGCTATGACGCGGCCCTGATCCCGTTCTACGCCACGCGGCAGCCCGATGGGCTGAGTTTCAAGGTGGACATCGAGGCGCCGGTTCCCCGGGACACGCCCGAGGCGATGACCCAGGCGCTGAACGACAGCCTCGCCGCGCGCGTGCGAACCCATCCCGAGCAGTGGTTCTGGGTCCATCGACGCTGGAAGACCGGCAAGGTCCCGCACGCCGCGAATTGAAGCGCGCCGCAGGGGTTGTTACCCTTGCGGAACGCACCCGGCCCTGCGCGAGGATCCCGCAATTGACCGCCTCCCCGGATCTGCTTGACCGGCTCAACGCCCTCGACCGCGCGTTCGACGCCGCCAATCGCCAGGCCGACGAGCCTGACGCGGCGGTTCGTCTGCTGGAGCGAGCGGCGGAGAACGTTCTGGGCAACCGGGTCGGGGCCGAGGACCATGAGGCGCTCGAACGGGCCTGCACCGACCGGCGTGCCGGCCCCGTGGCGCTGGCCCTCGCCGCGCGCGCTGCGCTCGCGGCGGGCGCGCGCGAGACCGCCGTCGCGTTGCTGCGCCGTGCCCAGGCGCGGGCGGCCAATCACCTGACGCTCCAGCGCATGCTGGCCGAGGCCGAGGAGCGGCCCGAGCGCGACGACGCCTTCGCCGACCGGTTCTGCGCCGCGCCCTTCGAGAACATCGAAACCCAGCCCGGAGGCGACGTGCATTTCTGTTGCCCGGCCTGGCTGCCCGTGCCGATCGGCAATCTCGGTGCGCAAAGCGCGGGGGAAATCTGGAACTCCCCCGCCGCCCAGACGATCCGCGCCTCGATCCATGACGGCTCCTATCGGTTCTGCAGCCGCACCCATTGCCCCAAGCTCTCGGGCGATACGCTGCCCCGTAACGAGGAATTGACCAAGGCCAGCCAGCGCCGTGTCGCGCAGGCGCGCGCGACCGCGATGGAGGACGGACCGCGCAAGATCGTGCTCTCGCATGACCGGTCCTGCAACCTGTCCTGCCCGTCCTGCCGGAAGGACCTGATCCTCGCCCGCCGGCCCGAGCAGGCGGCGATGAACAAGATGGCCGACGAGGTACTGTTTCCGCTGATGCGGGGCGCGGACCGGCTGCGCGTCACGGCAAGCGGCGACCCGTTCGGAAGCGCGCATTTCCAGTATGTGCTGCGCCATCTCGACCGGGCACACGCGCCGCACTTGAAGCTCGACCTGCAGACCAACGGCGTGCTGCTGACGCCCGCGCTCTGGGAGCGGCTAAAGCTGGAGGGCAAGGTCGGGATGCTACTGGTCTCGGCCGATGCCGCGCGCGCCGAAACCTATGCGGTGCTGCGCCGGGGTGGTCGCTGGGACGACCTGCGGCGCAATCTCGATTTCTTCGCCGAGTTGCGTGGTGCGGGCCGGATCGATCTCTTCCGGCTCGATTTCGTGGTCCAGTCCGCGAATTTCCGCGAGATGCCCGACTTCGTGCAACTCGCCCGCGCGGTGGGCTGCGACGGGGTCAAGTTCCAGATGATCCGGAGTTGGGGCACCTATTCGCCCGAGGAGTTTGCAACGGTCGACATTTCCAACCCGGCCCACCCTGACCATGACGCGTTCCTCGGCGTTCTGCGCGACCCCGTCCTGCGCCCGCCCTTCGCCGAGTTTTGGGGCATGCAGCGGGCGCTGGCCGATGCGCGGTGCAACGCCGCATGAACGGTCGGCCCGCCGGCCCTTCGCGGCGCCCCCCTGTTTTCGAACATGCGTTTCTACGCGAAACAATAACTCGTATCTTCGTCGCTGGATTTAGCATCGAAGCTTGATCCAGATCATGTGACGACCTTGGACCTATTCTAATGTGAGCCCGACGCGTGAACCCCAGCGATGAAACGGTGCACCCATGAAAGATCTTCTCACCACCGGCCTGCTGACAACGGCGATGAGTCTTCCTGCCGCGGCCCAGGATCTTCGGCAGATCGCGCTCGACTATTTCGAGCCGCTGCCCTCGACCATTCCGCAGATGGAAGACAACCGGGTGACGCCTGAAAAGATCGAGCTCGGCAAGGCACTGTTCTTCGACCCGCGCCTGTCGGCGTCGGGCGTCTTTTCCTGCTATTCCTGCCACAACCTGACCACCGGCGGCGATGACAACCTGGAAACATCCATCGGCCATGGCTGGCAAAAAGGGCCGCGCAACGCGCCCACGGTGCTGAACGCCGTTCTCAACATCGCGCAGTTCTGGGACGGCCGCGCCGAGGACCTGAAGGCCCAGGCCAAGGGGCCGGTGCAGGCCGGCGTCGAGATGGCCAACACGCCCGAGAACGTCGTCGCGACGCTGAATTCGATGCAGCAATACAGGGACTGGTTCGCCGAGGCCTTCCCGGGCGAGGCCGACGCCGTCACTTTCGACAACATGGCCCGCGCGATCGAGGCGTTCGAGGCCACGCTGATCACCCCCGCCCCGTTTGACGCCTTCCTGAACGGCGACGACATGGCGCTGGACGACACCCAGAAGGAGGGGCTTCAGCTCTTCGTCGACAAGGGCTGCGTGAGCTGCCACAGCGGGGTCAACCTCGGCGGCAACGGCTACTACCCGTTCGGTCTGGTCGAGAAGCCCGGCGCCGACATCCTGCCCGAGGGTGACAAGGGCCGCTATGCGGTGACCGAGACGGCGATCGACGAGTACGTTTTCCGCGCCGCGCCACTGCGCAACATCGCGGTGACGGCACCCTATTTCCACTCTGGCCAGGTCTGGGATCTGAAGACAGCAGTGCAGGTGATGGGCGTCGCGCAGTTGGGCCAGGAGGTCAGCGACGAGGAGGCCGACAAGATCGTGGCCTTCATGCACAGCCTGACCGGCGAGATGCCCGAGATCACCACGCCGGTCTTGCCGGCAGAAACGGCCTCGACGCCGCGGCCGACCGCCGAGCTGTTGCCGCAATAGCGGACCGTCGCGCCTCACGGTCGCAGGCTGTGCGGGCCGGCCGTCGTGGCCGGCCCTCTTGCGTTGGTCCTGTGCTCAGAGCACGCCGTAGGCCGCGATCGCCGTTGCCACCTTACGATAGGCCGCGACGTTGGCGCCGCGGCGATAGTCGATCCGGTTGCCGTCGCGCCCCTCTTCGGCCGCGCGGTTGTGGATCTCGCCCATGATGCGGCGAAGCGCGCGATCGACGTCTTCGGGGTCGAGCGGCCGGATGCTCGAATTCTGGCTCATCTCCAGCCCCGAGATGGCGACGCCGCCCGCATTGGTGGCCTTTCCGGGAGCGTAGCCCACGCCCGCCTCGCGCAGCGCCTCCATCGCATCGCGGGTGAGCGGCATGTTCGCCCCCTCGGCCAGCACCCGGAGCCCCGCGTCCATCGCCGACTTGGCCGCTTTCGCGTCGATCTCGTTCTGGGTCGCGCAGGGAAGGCCGATCTCGGCTTCGACCAGCCCCCATGGTGCGACGCCCTCACGAAAGGCGAGTCCAAGACCGCGGGGCGGGTCGGCAACATCCTGGCCTGCCTGCTTCCGCTCGCGTACCCAGTCGAGCGCATCCTGGCCCATGCCGTCCTCAGCCACCAGCGTGCCAGACCGGTCCGACAGCGTGACGACCTTTGCGCCCTCGCAGATCGCCTTTTCCGCGGCATGGGCCGCCACATTGCCCTTGCCGGAGATCGCCACGCGGCGCCTGGCCAGTTCGCGCCCTTCTTCGGCCAGCATCGCCTCGACGAAATAGACGAGCCCGTAGCCCGTGGCTTCGACCCTCAGCGCGCTGCCGCCGAACGCCTCGCCCTTGCCGGTAAGTGCACCGTGAAACTGGCCCCTGAGGCGTTTGTAGGCGCCGAACAGATAGCCGATCTCGCGCGGGCCCACGTTTATGTCGCCCGCGGGAACATCCTCGTCGGGGCCGATATAGCGGGCGAGTTCGGTCATGAAGGCCTGGCAGAAGCGCATGATCTCGGCCTCGCTGCGGCCGCGCGGGTCGAAATCCGCCCCGCCCTTGCCACCGCCGAGCGGCAGGCCTGTCAGCGCGTTCTTGAACACCTGCTCGAAGCCCAGAAACTTCAGTACCGATGGGCAGACCCCCGGTGAGAACCGAAGCCCGCCTTTGTAAGGCCCAATCGCGTTCGAGGTCTGAACGCGCCAGCCGGAATTGATCTCGACCTCGCCATCGTCGTTCTCCCAGACCACGCGAAAGCCGATGATCCGGTCCGGCTCGGTCAGCCGTTCCAGCACGCGCGCACGCGCCCAGGCGGCGTGGGCCTTCTCGACGGTCAGAACGTCAAAGGCCACCTCCCCGACGGCTTGCAGGAATTCGTCCTGACCTGCATTGCGGGCGGCCACGCGGCCCATGAAAGATTGCAGTAGCTTCGCGCGATCGGTCATATCGCCTCCTGCATAGTGGATTAGGGCCGACGCCGGCCGCGCACAGCACTGTCACGCGGGCGTGTCGCATGCAGTTCGCGCGGTGCCCGGCCTACTCCTCGCGGAAGGCGCGTTCGAAATATACCGCGATGGGGCGAAGGAGGTAAGAGAGCGGGGTGCGGTCGCGGGTGCGCAGGAACGCCTCCGCCGGCATGCCGGGCAACAGTTCAACTCCGGGCATGTCCTCCAGCACCGAGGTGTCGGGCAGGATCACGGCCTCGTAATAGGTCTGCTTGGTCGCCTCGTCGGTGAGCGCGTCGGCCGAGATGCGCAGCACCTCGCCCGGCACTTCCGGGGTCGTGCGCGCGTCGAACGTTGTCAGCCGCAGGAAGACCGGCTGCCCCGGGAAGACCTGGTCGATATCGGTCGTCTCAATGCGCGCCGAGACCAGCAGCGCCTGCCCGCCGGGGACCACGTACATCATCGGCTCGGCCGGTTGGACCACCGCGCGCACCGCGAAAATCGACGAGCCGAACACCACGCCATCGCTAGGGCTGCGCACGTCCAGCCGCGACAGCTGCTCGATCAGGCTGAGGCGGCGCTCCTCCAATTCGATCTCGCTGTATTGAAGGTCGCGCAGCTGGGTGATCGCCTCTTCGCGCCGGCTTTCCGCCAGGCGCAGCGCCTGCACGGACAGTTCCGAAATGCGCGCCCGGCTCTCGGCCACCTGCGAGGTCAGCCGCCCGATATCGCCCTCGAGCCCCGCCTCGTCGCGCTGCAGCGCGAGAACCTGGCCCACGGGTACGAGGTTCTGGGCGAAGAGCGTCTCCTTGTCGGTCAGTTCGCGTTCGACAAGGCCGAGCTGTTTTTCCAGCGCCGCGATCTGGGCCTTGGACCCCTCGATCTGGTTCTCGATCTGGGTCTTCTGCTCGTCGATTTGCTCCAGTTCCTGGGCAAGCGCGGCGCGGCGCGCGACGAACAGGCTTTTCTGCCCCTCGATCTGGCCGCGTATCCAGTCCGGGTCGAGATTGTCGAAGCCCGACACCTCGCCGATATCCAGCGTCTCGACCCCGTCGCGCTCGGCCATCAGCCGCGCCTTGCGCACCTCAATCTCGAAAAGCTGTCTCTCGACGATGGCCAATTCCGAGCGCAGGAAGGTACCGTCGAGGCGCAGCAGCACGTCGCCCGCCTTCACCTCGTCGCCATCCTTGGCCAGGATCTCGCCCACCACGCCGCCGTCGGGATGCTGCACCACCTGACGCTCGCTCTCGACCTTGACAGTCCCGGTTGCGACGACGGCGCCGGCGATGTTGGTCGCGATGCTCCAGACGCCGAGCCCGCCGACCAGCAGCAGGATCGCGACCGCGCCGACAACGAGCGGCAGGCGCGCTGAAGGAAGCGTCGGACGGCTCATTCGCCAACCTCCTGTCGCGCTGCGGCCGGAGCCGCGGCCCCAGCCCCCCGAGCGCCGTCCATCGCGCGCTGCACGTTGCCGGCGTTCTTCATCAGCGAGCGCACGATCTCGTCGCGCGGGCCAAGGGCCTTCTGCATGCCGCCATCGATCACGAGCAGCCGGTCGCAGACCGCGATGGCCGAGGGCCGATGTGTCATGATGAGCACCGATTTCCCGGCCTTCTTCATGTCGCTGACCACGGCATTGAGGGCCTCGGAGCCTTCGGCGTCGAGGGCCGAGTTCGGCTCGTCCAGCACCAGAAGCACGGGGTCGTGATAGAGCGCACGCGCAAGGGCCAGGCGCTGGCGTTGGCCGCCCGACAACAGCACACTGCCCTCCACAACGGGCGTATCGTACCCATTGGGAAGGCGCAGCACGATCTCGTGCACTCGGGCCAGCTTGGCGGCTTCGACAACGCGCCCGGCATCGGGCTCCAGCGCCATGTGGGCGATGTTCTCGGCGACCGTGCCATCGAAAAAGCGCACGTCCTGCGGCAGGCAGCCGATGTGACGGCCCAGCCGCTCGGGCCCGTACTGGTCGAGCGTGGCGCCCGCGAGCCGGACCTCGCCCGCGGTGGGCGTTACCAGCCCCTGTATAACGCGCGCAAGACTGGTCTTGCCCGCCCCGCTCTTGCCGATCACGCCAAGCGCCTCGCCCGGCTCGAGTTCGAAACTGATGCCGTAGAGGATCGGCGGCGTGCTGGCGGAGCTTCTCAGCGCCACATTGCTCAGCGACAGGCGCGCCTCCGGCGGGGGCAGCTCGGTCGGGGCGCGGCGCGCGGGAATGCCCTTAAGGAAGTCCGCGAGGCTGGTCCAGCCGCTGCGCGCCCGCTGGATCGCCGGCCACTGGCCGAGCACCTGATCGACTGGCGCCAGCGCGCGCCCCAGGAGGATCGAGGCCGCGATCATCGCACCCGGCGTCAACTGCTGCTCCAGCACGAGCCACGCGCCAAGCGCCAGCATTGCCGACTGCAGGAAGAAGCGGAAGGCGCGCGAAAAGGACGAGAACGTGCCGGTGAGGTCGTTGGCACCCAGCCCCTTGGTACCGGCCTCGTCCAGCAGCCGCGCCCAGCGTTCCGCCATCACCGGCGCCATTCCCTGCGACCAGATCAGCGCGCCGCCCTCTTCCGACTGGCGGGCGATCCGCTGTGCCTGGTGGGATATGCCCTGCGACTTCTCAAGCGCCTTGCGGGTGACCAGGCGGTTGATCAGCGTCACGGCGATCAGTAACCCCCCGCCGGCAATGGCGAGCCAGCCGAGCAACGGATGAAAGATGAAGATCGCGGCCAAGAAGATCGGCGTCCAAGGCAGGTCGAACAGCGCCATAAGCACGGGCGAGCCAAAGATGTTACGCACCGCGTCGAGGTCGTAAAGGGCTGTCGCGCCTGGCCCCTGCCCGCCGCGGATCGCCGCCCGCTCGATCACCGCCGCGAACACGCGCCGCCCGAATACCGCCTGAAGCCGCGCACCGATCCGCGCCATCACCCGGCCGCGCGCGAAATCGAGCAGCCAGTAAAAGAAGTAGAGCGCCGCGACCAGGATGAAGAGCGCGACCAGCGTCTCCTCGGACCGCGATCCCAGAACCCGATCGTAGACTTGCAGCATGAAAAGCGGGCCGGTCAGCATCAGCAGGTTGGTGAACACGCTGAACACCAGCACCGCAAGGAAAAGGCCGCGGCTTCGGGCGCGGGCCAGACTGAACGCATCGCCGTCCTCGGGCCGGCTCATGAACGCGGGCTCCGGGCGGGGTGCGGCGCGCGGGCGACGGCCGATCGCGGCAGCGGGAAACGGGTGCTGGGCCTCATCGGTCTTCCTTGTGTCCGGACACGGGACGAGCGCAGGATGCCGGCGCGCACGGGCCTCGCGAGTCACGAAGCGACACAAAGCGCGTTCGGCGCGAAATTTCAAGCACGGGCTTGGTCAAGACCGCGAGAACGTCGGCGATCGGCAAGAAACGGCGTTGCCCGCCTCCGGCGCCGGTGCGATCCTCCGCCGCGAGGGAGACCGGGCCATGATCGACAAGCTGGAGATGTTCATCGCGCTGGCGCGCGAGCAGCATTTCGGCCGCGCGGCCGAGGCCTGCGGGGTGACCCAGCCGACCCTTTCGGCCGCGATCAAGCAGCTCGAAGAGCAGCTCGGCGTGATGCTGGTCTGGCGCGGCTCGCGCTATGGCGGGCTAACGCCCGAGGGCGCGCGGGTTCTGGAACGTGCGCGCACCATCGTCGCCGATACCCGCGCGCTGCGCGAGGAGATGCGGGCGGTCAAGAAGGGGCTTTCGGGCGATCTCAGGATCGCGGCGATTCCCACCGCGCTCGCCGCGGTCAGCGCGCTGACCGACCCGCTCACCGCGCGCCATCCCAACATCCGCATCACGGTGCTGTCGCGCACGTCCATGGAGATTCTCAAGATGCTGGACGATCTGCAGATCGATGCCGGGATCACCTATCTCGACAACGAGCCGCTCGGCCGGGTCACCACGCTGCCGCTGTATGCCGAGCACTACAATCTGGTGGTCTCCGGCAGCAGCCCTCTGGCCGAGCGTGCCTCGATGACCTGGGCCGAGGCGGCGGAGTCGCCGCTCTGCCTGCTGACGCCAGACATGCAGAACCGCCGCATCGTCGACCGCCACATGGCCGAGGGTGGCGCGTCGGCGCAGCCGCGGCTCGAATCGAACTCGGTGATCACGCTGATCGCCCATGTGCAGTCGGGCGGCTGGGCGACGATCCTGCCCCGGCGCAGCGCGGCGCCCTTCCTCGATGGCGGCACGCTGGTCGCGATCCCGCTGACCGACCCCGAGGCCGAACACGAGGTGGGCCTCGTCGCGCCCCATCGCGAGCCCCACACGCCGGTGCTGGCTGCGCTAATCGACGCGGCGCGGCGAGCCGCCAGTCGATAGAGAACTTCTATCGACCCACGAATCGCCGGCATTGATCGGGTCGGGCGCGTTTTGGCACACTGTGGCATGCAAAGCAGGGAGCGCGCGATGACCGAGGCCGGCAGGTCGACACTCGAATTGCGGGTGCGAGAGATCGCGGCCGCGCATACTCGGATCGACGGACCGCTCCTGCCCGTCCTGCACGAGGTGCAGCACGCGCTGGGATACATCCCGCGCGAGGCGTTCGCCCCGATCGCCGAGGAACTCGACCTCAGCCTGGCCGAGATCCACGGCGTGGTCTCCTTCTACCCCGATTTCCGCACCGAACCGGCCGGGCGCCGCACGGTCAGGGTCTGCCGCGCCGAGGCCTGCCAGGCGGTGGGCGCAGCGCGACTGGGCGCCGATCTGCGCGCGCGGCTCGGCGTCGACTGGCACGAAACCACCGCCGACGGCGCGGTGACGCTGGAGCCCGTCTATTGCCTCGGTCTCTGCGCCTGCGGCCCCGCGGCGCTGGTGGACGACACGCCGGTGGCGCGCGCGACAGCCGAGGACCTGGAACGCCGCGCCCGCGAGGTGGTGGGATGAGCCTGACTCTCTATCTGCCGAAGGATGCCGCCGCCCTGGCGCTCGGCGCGGACGACGTGGCCGCGGCGCTGAAGGACGAGGCCGCGGCGCGCGGGATCGATCTGACGCTGGTGCGCTCGGGCTCGCGCGGGATGGTCTGGCTGGAACCGCTGCTGGAGATCGAACGCGACCGTGTCCGCTACGGCTTCGGGCCGCTGGAAGTTTCCGACGTAACCTCTATTTTCGACAGCGATTTCTCCGATCACGCCAAGGCGCTTGGCCCGGTCGAGGAGATCCCGTTCTTCGCTCGCCAGACGCGGCTGACCTTCGCCCGCTGCGGCGTGATCGACCCGCTGGA
Organism: Rhodovulum sp. ES.010; assembly: GCF_900142935.1. Taxonomy (NCBI): domain Bacteria; kingdom Pseudomonadati; phylum Pseudomonadota; class Alphaproteobacteria; order Rhodobacterales; family Paracoccaceae; genus Rhodovulum; species Rhodovulum sp. ES.010. Next base: position 1,020,061 of record NZ_FSRS01000001.1, read on the forward strand.
TCTCGACGCCTACCGCGCCAATGGCGGGCTGAAGGGGCTCGACCGCGCGCGCGAAATGGCGCCAGACCAGATCGTGGCCGAGGTGACCGCCTCGGGCCTGCGCGGCCGGGGCGGCGCTGGCTTCCCGACCGGCATCAAATGGAAGACCGTGCTCGAGGCCGAGGGCACGCAGAAATACATCGTCTGCAATGCCGATGAGGGCGACAGCGGCACCTTCGCCGACCGGATGCTGATGGAGGGCGATCCGTTCTGCCTGATCGAGGGCATGGCGATTGCCGGGCGCGCAGTGGGCGCGAGTCGCGGCTATGTCTACCTTCGCTCGGAATATCCCCACGCGATCAAGACCTTCGGCGCCGCTCTGGATGTAGCACGCCGGGCCGACCTGCTGGGTGCCGTATTCGATATCGAGCTGCGCATCGGCGCGGGGTCCTATGTGTGCGGCGAAGAAACCGCGCTGCTGAACTCGATGGAGGGCAAGCGCGGCGTGGTGCGCGCCAAGCCGCCGCTGCCGGCGCACAAGGGCTTCATGGCGCGGCCGACGGTCGTCAACAACGTGATCAGCCTCGCCTCGGTGCCGGTGATACTGGCCGAGGGGGCGGAGAACTACAAATCCTACGGCCTCGGCCGCTCGCTCGGCACCGTGCCGTTGCAGGTGGCGGGCAACGTGCGCCGCGGCGGGCTGTTCGAGGCCGCCTTCGGCATGACGATTCGCGAGCTGGTCGAGGAGGTCTGCGGCGGCACCGCTTCCGGTCGCCCGGTCAAGGCAGTGCAGATCGGCGGCCCGCTCGGCGCCTATTTCCCGGCGCATCTGTTCGACACGCCGCTCGGCTACGAGGAATGCGACGCCGCCGGCGGGCTGATCGGCCATGCCGGGATCGTGGTCTTCGACGATACCGCCGACATGGGAAAGATGGCGCGCTTCGCGATGGAGTTCTGCGCCGTCGAAAGCTGCGGCACCTGCACGCCCTGCCGGATCGGCGCGGTCCGCGGCATGGAGACCATCGACCGCATCCTCGCCGGCGACCCCGAGGCGCCCGCGATCCTTGCGGACCTGTGCGAGACGATGCGCGACGGCTCGCTCTGCGCGCTGGGGGGCTTTACCCCCTACCCCGTCGAGAGCGCGCTGAAATACTTCCCCGAGGACTTCACGCGCCACAAGGAGGCCGCGGAATGAAAGACTTCATCCTCCCCGACCCCGATTTCGGCACGCCTGCCCATGCGTCCGACACCATCGTGACGCTGACCATCGACGGGTTCGAGGTGACGGTGCCCGAGGGCACGTCGGTTATGCGCGCCGCCGCCGAGCTCGGCATCGAGATCCCCAAGCTCTGCGCCACCGACAGCGTGGAGCCCATCGGCTCCTGCCGGCTGTGCCTCGTGGAAATCGAGGGCCGCCGGGGGACGCCCGCTTCCTGCACCACGCCGGTGGCGGACGGCATGCAGGTCCACACCCAGACGCCCAAGGTCGCCAAGCTGCGCCGGGGCGTGATGGAGCTTTACATATCGGATCACCCGCTCGACTGCCTGACCTGTGCCGCCAACGGCGATTGCCAGTTGCAGGACATGGCCGGCGCCGTGGGCCTGCGCGACGTGCGCTACGAATCCGGCGCCAACCATTTCGAGACCCGCCAGAACGGTGAGGCGAACCCGCGTTACGAGGCCAAGGACACATCCAACCCCTATTTCGACTACGACCCGTCGAAATGCATCGCCTGCTATCGCTGCGTGCGGGCCTGCGAAGAGGTGCAGGGGACCTTTGCGCTGACCGCTGAGGGCCGCGGCTTCGAGGCGCGGATCTCCACCGGCCATGACGACTTCCTGGGCTCCGACTGCGTGAGCTGCGGCGCCTGCGTGCAGGCCTGCCCGACCGCCACGCTGCAGGAGAAATCCGTGGTCGAGATGGGCACGCCCGACCGCGCCGTGGTCACCACCTGTGCCTATTGCGGCGTGGGCTGCTCCTTCCGCGCCGAGATGAAGGGCGACCAGCTCGTGCGCATGGTCCCCTCCAAGGACGGCAAGGCGAACCGAGGGCATAGCTGCGTCAAGGGCCGCTTCGCCTATGGCTATGCGACCCATCCCGACCGCATCCTGAACCCTATGATCCGCGACTCGATCGATGAGCCGTGGCGCGAGGTGACGTGGGACGAGGCGTTCGAATTCACCGCGAAGAAGTTCCGCGGCATCCAGGAAAAGCACGGGGTCGCCGCCATCGGCGGCATCACCTCGTCGCGCTGCACCAACGAGGAAACCTTCCTGGTGCAGAAGCTGATCCGCCAGGTCTTCGGCAACAACAACGTCGATACCTGTGCGCGGGTCTGCCATTCGCCCACCGGCTACGGCCTGAAAACCACCTTCGGCACCTCGGCTGGCACCCAGGATTTCGATAGTGTCGAACATGCCGATGTGGTGCTGATCATCGGCGCCAACCCCACCGACGGGCACCCGGTGTTCGCTAGCCGCCTGAAGAAGCGGCTCCGGCAGGGTGCCAAGCTGATCGTCGCCGACCCGCGCCGGATCGACCTGGTGCGCGGCCCCCATGTGCGCGCCGCCCATCACCTGCCGCTGCGCCCCGGCACGAATGTCGCGCTCCTCACCGCCATGGCGCATGTGATCGTCACCGAGGGGCTGGTGGACGAAGCCTATGTGCAAGAGCGTTGCGAGGTCGAGGCCTTCCGCGACTGGGCTGCATTCGTGTCGGAGGAGCGCCACAGTCCTGAGGCCACCGAGCCGCTCACCGGCGTGCCTGCAGACGACTTGCGCGCCGCCGCCCGGCTCTATGCCACCGGCGGTAACGCGGCGATCTACTACGGACTCGGCGTGACCGAGCATTCCCAGGGCTCGACCACCGTCATGGCGATCGCCAACCTCGCCATGGCGACCGGCAACGTCGGCCGTCCTGGCGTGGGCGTGAACCCGCTGCGCGGCCAGAACAACGTGCAGGGCGCCTGCGACATGGGCAGCTTCCCGCACGAGTTGCCGGGCTATCGCCACGTCCATGACGACACCACGCGCAAGACCTTCGAAAAGCTCTGGAACGTCGCGATCTCGGACGAGCCGGGGCTGCGCATCCCGAACATGCTGGATGCTGCCGTCCACGGCACATTCAAGGGCATCTACATCCAGGGCGAGGACATCCTGCAATCGGACCCCGACACGAAACACGTGGCGGCCGGCCTCGCGGCGATGGACTGCGTCGTGGTCCATGACCTGTTCCTGAACGAAACCGCGAACTACGCGCACGTCTTCCTGCCGGGTTCGACCTTCCTGGAAAAGGACGGGACGTTCACCAATGCCGAACGCCGGATAAACCGCGTCCGCCGCGTGATGACGCCGCTGAATGGGCTGGCCGACTGGGAGGTAACGCATCGCCTGGCGAACGCCATGGGCGCCGGCTGGACCTATGCCCACCCCTCCGAAATCATGGCCGAGATCGCCGCAACAACGCCCAGCTTTGCCGGCGTCAGCTACGATCTGTTGGAGCGCGAGGGGTCCGTCCAGTGGCCCTGCAACGAGAGCGCACCGAAGGGCACCCCGGTCATGCACATGGAGGGCTTTGTCCGAGGCCGGGGCCTGTTCTTGATTACCGACTACGTGCCCACCGACGAACGCACCGGCCCGCGCTTCCCGCTCTTGCTGACCACGGGGCGCATTCTGTCGCAATACAACGTCGGCGCCCAAACGCGGCGGACCGGCAACGCGGTCTGGCACGAAGAGGATGTGCTGGAAATCCATCCCCACGATGCGGAAACCCGCGGCATCGCCGAGGGCGACTGGGTGCGGCTGGCCTCGCGGTCAGGCGAAACGACACTGAAGGCGACGCTGAGCGACCGGGTCAGCCCGGGCGTGGTCTACACCACCTTCCACCATCCCGAGACCCAGGCCAATGTCGTGACCTCTGACTTTTCCGACTGGGCGACGAACTGCCCCGAATACAAGGTCACGGCGGTACAGGTGGCGCTGACCAACGGCCCGTCGGACTGGCAACGCACCTATGCCGAACGCGCCCGCGCCGCGCGCCGTATCCTGCCGGCGGCGGAATGAACCCCGGCATCGCCCGATCCTCTGCGCTGGCCGTCGGGCATGACGGGCCCCGGCGCGTGCCGCGGCAACTGCCCGAAGAGGTTCCGGCGGCGCTGTCCTACGATGGCACGACCCATGCGGTGATGCTGGCCAGCCCCACCGACCTCGAGGATTTCGCGCTAGGCTTCTCGCTGAGCGAGGAGATCGTCGAGTCCCCCGGGCAGATCGCCCGGATCGAGCGGATCGACCACGCCGATGGCATCGAGATGCGCATGTGGCTGGACGCAGGCCTCGGCGCGCGGCTGGTCGAACGGCGCCGCGCCTTTGCCGGGCCAGTGGGTTGCGGGCTATGCGGCATCGACAGCCTGAAGGCGGCGACCCGTCCCCTGCCCCGTCTGCCCGAGGGCGGGCTGCGCCTTGCCGCCCGCGACGTGGGCCAAGCGATGGCAGCACTCTCAGAGGCGCAACGCCTGCACAACGCCACCCGCGCCGTCCATGCCGCGGGGTTCTGGACCGAGGCCGAAGGGCTGGTAATCGCGCGCGAAGACGTGGGCCGGCACAACGCCCTCGACAAGCTGATCGGCGCGCTGGCCCGCCGGGGGCGCGACGCTTCGGGCGGGCTCATCGCGATAACCTCGCGCGTGTCCATTGAGCTTGTCGAGAAGGCCGTTCTGGCCCGCGCGCCTGTGCTCGTCGCCGTCTCCGCCCCCACCGACCGCGCCGTCGCCGCGGCCGACGCGGCCGGTCTTACGCTCATCGCGCGCGCACGCGGCGCAAGCTTCGACATTCACACCCATCCCGACCGGATCGCTTTCAAGGAGGTTCCCCATGGCGCCTGAGAAACTCGTCTACATGGCCAACCAGATCGCGCGGGCCTTCGCCCACCTGCCCAACGATCAGGCCGCCAAGTCCGTCGCCGCCCATATCGACGCGTTCTGGGACCCCAGGATGCGCGCGATGCTGCTGGAGCGGGTGGAAGCCCGCGACCCCGAGATCGACCCCCGCGTGCGCCGCGCCGCCGAGCAGGTGCGCCCGCCCCAGACCGCCTAAGACGGGCAGGCGCCTAACGCCGCCCCGCGAAGGTCAGCGGCAGCGTGAAACTGTAACGCGCCTTCTGAAGTCCCCCGGGCGCGGACGGAAAACGGCCTGCCCCGCGGACTGTAGCCAACGCAGCGCGGTCGAGCACGGGGTCGCCAGCGCTTTGCCTCAGCCGCACCGAGACCAACCGTCCGTCGCGGCCCACCACGAGGTCAACCATCGCCCGCCCTGTCGCGCGCGTGCCCCGCGGATAGCGATGAACGCGCGCGAGCCGCGCGAGGATCTGCGCGCCCCATTCCGCGCGCAGCGCCCGTGTGCGTGCCGGCGACACCGCCGGGGCGGCACGCGTTAGCTCCGCCTGCCCGGCCGCGCCCTTGCGCTCGGCCCCGCGGGCCGTCTGGGCCGCTGAGGGCGGCGGCACCGACGGGCGCGGGGCGGCCGCGGTCACCTCGGGCGGCCGGTCGCGGGCCGCGCGCTCGGGGGCTCGGGGGCCGGGCCTCGGCCGCGGGCGGGTCAACTCGGCCGGGACATCGACGCGACCGGGTGCGGGCGGCTCGAAAAGTCGCCGTACCTCGGCCAACGCGGGGCGCACCGGGCCCGGCGGCGCCAGCTTATGGGTCGGCATATCGGCCTTCGGCTTACCGAGCGGCGGCACCGCCGGCGCCCGGGCAAGTCTATCGGCCTCAGGCGACGGCCCGCGGGACACGGTAGCTTTCGGCGGGTCGACACGCGGCGCGTCCACTTGAGCCTGCGGCGCGGCTTGCCAGTCCTCGGCGAGACGCGACAGCAACGGCGGCGCCGCGGCCAGCGTAACGGTCGCCTCACCGCCATCGCCCGCGCCCCCGGCCGCGCCGCCTTGCGGCCCCGACGCAAGGCCGAAGGCCGCAACGTGCAGCCCCGCCGCCAGCGGCAGGAACAGCGATATCTCGGCAAGCCGCCTCATCGCGCCAACGTCTGCAAGCGCAACCGGGTCTGCCCCGCCGTTGCAAGGCGCTGCGCAAGGCGGGCCAGGTCAGTCGCCTCGGCCCCAGCATCGGCGCGGATCACCAGCGGCGCGGCGGCATCGCGCCCGGCCAGCGCCGCGAACACCGCCTCGCCCCGTGCCGCACCATAGGCAAGCCGGCCATCGGCGCCGAGATACAGTACATCGCCCGCCACCGGCGTGCCGCCTTGCGCCTTGGGCGGCTCCGTCTTGAAGGGTTCGGGCGGGGCGAGCCGTGCGCTTATCACGAAGAAGATCAGCAGCAGGAAGACGACATTTATCATCGGGACGACACTCTCGCCCCGTGTCCGCCGCGTCTGGGTGCCGAAATCGAACATCGCCTACTCCACCAGCACGAGCCCCGAGAACCCGGCCGCGCCAAGCCTCTCCATCGCGTCGACCAGCGCCTGCAGGTCGGCACCCGCGCGAGGGCGAACCAGGATCGGGTCGGCGAGGCTATCGGTCAGCCCGCCGAGGTCGTCGATCAGCGCAGCCGGTGCCGTCGGCACGCCGTTCAGCCGCAGTCCGTCCGGCCCGACCTCGACAAGCCGCGGCGGCCCCTGCCAGTCGGCCGCGCCTCCCTGCGCAGGCGCGATCTCGATGCCCGCTTGCGGCCCGAAGCGGGCGGCGATCATGAAGAACACCAGCAACAGGAAGACCACGTCGATCATCGGGGTGAGGCTCGGTCGGCGCGCGGGGCGCGGAGCATCGAAGGCGAACATCACCCGCCCTCCCCGGCCAGGAACAACCGCGTCGCCAGATCCTCCATGTCGGCGCGCGCACTGTCGGCCACCGCCTCGAACCAGGTCAGCGCCATCGCGGCCGGAATCGCCACACTCATGCCGGCCGCCGTGGTCAGCAACGCCTCCCAGATGCCGCCCGCAAGGTCCGAGGGATCGGCCGCCGCCCCCGACGCCTCGAGCGCCTGGAACGCGTCGATCATGCCCAGCACGGTGCCGAGCAGCCCCAACAGCGGCGCGATCACCGCGATCAGTTCCAGCGCGCGCAGCCCCTCGCGCGCCTCGGACAGCAGGCGCCGGGCGATACGGGTGGTCTCCTCGCGCGCCATGGCCTCGGGCCAGCCGGCGCCCAACGCCTCGATCGCCGCGCGCACCAGGCGCGCGCGCAAACCAACCCGGCCCGCGACGGCCGCCGCGGCCTCGTCGCGTGCACCGCCCTGCCAGAGCGTGACCGCGCGCTCGGCGCGGCGCCCCGCGAAGGCGCCGAGCGCGACCAGCCGCCAGAGCTTCCACAGGATCAGCGCGAGCGTCGCCACAGACAGCGCCGCGATTGCCCAGATCGCCGGGCCGCCCCGCAACAGGAATACCGTCAACGCCTCCATCACGCCCCCCCGTTCCACAGCGCCGCCGCGATCGCGTCCAGCCCCTCGGTCAGCGCGGCGGGGCCCGGCGACAGGATCAGCGGCGACTTGATCTCGTGTATCCGGCCCGCGGCGACCGCCGGCACCGCGTCCCAGCCGGGCCGGGCCGCGATCCGCTCGGGCCGCACCTTCTTGCCGCACCAGGACGCGAGGATCACCTCGGGCGCGGCGGCGATCACGTCGGCATCGGCCACCACGCGGTCCTCCGCGGCCTGCCGGGCGGCCAGGTGGCGGAACACGTCGCGCCCGCCCGCCGCCTCGATGAGGTCCGACACCCAGCCGATGCTCGACAGGCGCGGCTCGTCCCATTCCTCGAAATAGACGGCCGGGCGGTATGCGCGGGGGGTGGCGCGCAATGCCGACAGCCGCGCCTCGTAGCCAGCCGCCAGCGCCTCGGCCAGCTCCGGCACGCCGGTCAGCACGCCGAGGAAGCGGATCATCGCGAGGATTCCGCCGACATCGCGCTGATTGAAGGCATGGACAGCCACGCCCGCGCGGATCAGTTCGGCCGCAATCTGATGCTGGATGTCGGAGAACGTCAGAACCAGATCCGGGTCGAGGGCGAGGATTTTCGGCACATCCGCGGAACTGAAAGCCCCCACCCGCGGCTTTTCGCGCCGTACGCGGGCGGGCCGCACCGCATAGCCGGTGACGCCGACGATCCGGTGCTCCTGGCCAAGGAGGTAGAGCGTCTCGACCGCCTCTTCGGTCAGGCAGACGATGCGGTCGGGCGGGAAACGTCGAGTCATGCCACGACCTCCACCGGCTGAACGACCGGCCCGTCCGCCGTATCGGAGATATAGGCGCGCAGGCCGAAGACACGGGCCAACAAGTCTTCGGTCAGCACCTCCCGCGGCGGGCCATCGGCCTCCAGCCGGCCACGGTGCAGCACCAGAAGGCGTGTGCAGTAGCGCGCCGCAAGGCCGAGATCGTGGAGCGCGGCGAGCACCAGCCGTCCCTCGGCCGCGAGCCGGGCGAAAAGCCGCATCGTGGTGATCTGGTGGGCGGGGTCGAGCCCGGCGATGGGTTCGTCGGCCATCAGGATCGGCGCCTCCTGCGCCAGTGCGCGAGCGATGAGAACCCGCGCTTGCTCGCCGCCCGACAGCGCGGTGGCACGGCGGTCGGCGAAGGCCGCGAGGTCCATCCGCGCGAGCGCCGCGGCGATGGCGCGGCGGTCGGCGTGGCCGACCCGACCGCCGCGGCCCAAATGCGGCGTTCGGCCAAGACCCACAAGCGTTTGAACGCTGACCGGCCATGCGATCTCGCGCATCTGCGGCAGCCAGGCCGCGGTACGGGCGCGTTCACCGGCCGAAAGCCGCGCCAGGCTTGATTGCCCCGCATGCGCCGACAGGCCGAGCGCCGCGCGCATCAGCGTTGTCTTGCCCGCGCCGTTCGGTCCCAGCAGCCCGACGAACGCGCCCGAACGCAACTCGGCGCTGACATCGTCCACCACCGGGCAGGGACCGCGCCGGACGGTCAGGTGCGACAGCGTCAGGCCGGTCATGCGCCCACCTCCCGCCGGGTCTTGTAGATCAGGTGGAAGAAGAGCGGCGCCCCCACGATGGCTGTCAGCACCCCGAGCTTGAGATCACGCTCGGGCACCAGCAGCCGCACGGCCAGGTCCGAGGCCAGTAGCAACGCCGCGCCCCCCAGCGCCGAGGCGAAGAGCAGACGGCCGGGCCGCGCCCCGACCAGCGGGCGCAACAGGTGCGGCACCACCAGGCCGACGAAGCCAATGGCACCCGCCACCGCCACGCCCGCCCCCACGCAGGCCGCCACTCCAAGCACCAGCGCGAGGCGCAACCGCGCCAGCCGCACGCCAAGCGCCTCGGCCGCGTCCTCGCCCAGCGTCAGCGCGTCGAGCCCGCGCCCCAGCCCCGCCAGCAGCGCCCACCCGGCGAGCGTCAGCGGCAGTGCGAGCCAGACATGCGTGAAAGACCGGTCGGCGAGCGAGCCCATCATCCAGAACACGATATCGGCAGCGGCATACGGGTTGGGCGACAGGTTCAGCACCAGCGACGTGAGCGCCGCGGCCAGCGCCGACAGGGCGATCCCCGCCAGGATCAGGGTGAACGCGCCGCCGCGCGGCCCCGCGAGCAGCAGCAAGAGCCCCACCGCGATCAGCGCGCCCAGCAGCGCCGCGCCCGGCAGCGCCAGTGCATGGGCCGCCGCAAGCCCGGTCTGCAAGGCGAGCACCGCGCCTAGCGCTGCACTCGAAGACACGCCGATAAGTCCCGGCTCTGCCAAGGGGTTTCGAAGATACCCCTGGAGCGCGGCACCCGACAGACCGAGGCTTGCCCCGACCAGCACCGCGAGGATCGCCCGCGGCAGCCGGATCTCGCGCATCACCAAGGCGGCCGCGTCACCCCGGCCGGTGACGAGCGCGGCAAGACTTTCACCTGGCGCAAGTCCTGCAGGGCCAACCAGAAGAGAGCCGACGAACAGCGCCGCAACCAGTGCTGCAAGCGCGCCTATCAGCAGCCGATACCTCACCGGCCGCCTCCGGGGGCTGGCACGATCGCGCAGGGCTGGCGCAGTGGTGTCATCGGTTCGGTCCCCTCGCCCATCCTGTCCCAGTCCGGGCGGGCGCTGGGGCCTGCCGCAGACGGTGCCTCGTCACCTCTGCGGTCTGGCCGCCTCCGGTTCGCGCCCCGCGCCCGGAAAGGGTGATCTCGCCTCGGCAGGTCTCCTGGCTTGCGGGTCGTCGCTTGGCTGGCCTTCCCGGGGCATTGCGCCCAGTGGCACCTCTCAGCCGCGCTCTCCGCCTACAGTTGCGGGGGCAGCCGCGGACTTGCCCCGTTGCCGGGGCGCACCGCGTTCCCTTTTCATCCGTCCCTTTCGGAGCGGAACCGAAGTGGCCTTTTGCCTAGCGTATCGGGCGCGCATGTCAAATCCGAATCGATCTGTCCGCAGGCAATCGCGCATACCGCTGGGCGCGGTTGAAACAGCGGCGTGCCTGACACCTTCCTGCATGGCGCCCTGGCCCGCCCCCTGGTCCCGCGGCCGTGATCTGCGCCCGCTCGCGACCGCCTTCGCAAGGTCCGCCGCATGGCGTAGGCTTGCGTTGGCCAAGCACAGGAGGTTGCCATGCACAAATGCGTTCTCGCGCTGCTCGTCGCCCTGATGCTGGGCTTGCCCGCCGTGGCCCAGCAGGCGGCCGACACCGTCGCGCCGGAGGCCGCCGCCGAGACGCCGGCGGCATTCGCCGGTCTGTCGCCCGACGCCGCGTCGGCATGGGAGGCGAAGCAGTCAGGCCGCCCCACGCAGGCACGGGACTGGATGGTCGCGGCGGCCAACCCCCTTGCCGTCGAGGCCGGGGCACGCGTCCTGCGCGCCGGCGGCAGCGCGGCCGATGCCATGGTGGCGGTGCAGGCCGTCCTGGGGCTTGTGGAGCCGCAATCCTCGGGTCTGGGCGGCGGGGCATTTCTCGTCTGGTACGACGCCCAAACCGGCACCGTCACCACGCTGGACGGCCGCGAAACCGCCCCGCTCGCGGCGACCCCGCGCCTGTTCCAGACCGCGGACGGGGAGCCGCTGGCCTTCTTCGACGCCGTGGTAGGCGGGCGCTCGGTCGGCACCCCGGGCACGCCGATGCTGCTGGAGGAGGCGCATCGCCGCTGGGGGCGGGCCAACTGGGCGGGGCTTTTCGACGACGCCATCCGACTGGCCGAGGCCGGGTTCAAGGTCTCGCCCAGGCTGGCCGATCTCGTCGCCGCCGACGCCGACCGGCTGCGCCTGTTCCCGGCGACCGAGTCATATTTCTTTCCAGACGGCGGGCCCCCCACCGCGGGCGAAACACTGACCAACCCCGCCTATGCAGACACCCTGCGCCGCCTCGCTCAAGATGGCAGCCGGGCCGTCTATACCGGTGCCGTGGCCGAAGACATCGTCGCCGCCGTGCGCGGGGCAGAGGGCAATCCCGGCGTGCTGTCGACCATCGACCTCGCACTCTATCGGGTGAAGGAGCGCCCCGCGGTCTGCGTGGAATATCGCGCCCATGACGTCTGCGGAATGGGCCCGCCCTCCTCCGGCGGGCTGACGGTCGGTCAGATCCTAGGCTTGCTGGAACAATACGACCTTTCCGCGCTGGGGCCGGATAACCCTGAAAGCTGGCGTCTGGTCGGCGATGCGGCGCGGCTCGCCTTCGCAGACCGGGGTCGCTACATGGCCGACAGCGATTTCGTGCCGGTCCCGGTCGAGGGACTCGTGGACCCGGCCTACCTTGCCTCGCGCGCCCGGCTTCTGGCCGGCGACGACGCCCTGCCCGAGGTCGCGCCGGGCACACCGGAGTGGGACCATGCGCGGGCTTGGGCCGACGACGCCTCGATCGAGTTTCCGTCCACCTCGCATATCTCGATCGTCGATGCGGACGGCAACGCGCTTTCGATGACCACGACCATCGAGAACGGTTTCGGGTCGCGACTGTTCGTACGAGGCTTCCTGCTGAACAACGAACTGACGGATTTCTCCTTCCGGTCCCATGCCGACGGCCTGCCCATCGCCAACCGGGTCGCGCCAGGCAAGCGGCCGCGCTCGTCGATGGCACCGACCATCGTGCTGCGCGACGGCGCGCCGGTGCTGGTGATCGGCAGCCCTGGCGGCAGCCGGATCATCGGTTACGTGGCCCAGGCGATCATCGCCCATCTCGACTGGGACATGAACTTGCAAGAGGCCGTGGCGATGCCGCATCTCGTGAACCGCTTCGGCACTTACGACCTTGAGGCGGGCACCACCGCTTCCAACCTTGCACCCGCGCTAGCGCGGCTGGGCTACGAAACCCACCTGCGCGACCTGAACTCGGGCCTCCACGCGATCGCCGTCGGGTCAATCCTGCAGGGTGGCGCCGATCCTAGGCGGGAGGGGATCGCCCTCGGCGATTGACCGGAGCCCTCCGCTAGGTGCCTGTTGCATTGATCTGCAACAATGCGGCATCGCAGCAAACCGCTAGGCTGCGAGGCAACGTCAACCGGGCATCGGTATGGAGGGTGGCATGCGAAGCTTTGGACCGGCTGCGATCATCTTATTTCTGGCTGCGACGCCGCTTGCGGCGCAGGAGGAGCAGGAGGCCCTCGATTTCGGGGACGACAGCTTCCGCGCCGGGGGCACCGTCGTCTTCGAAGCCACCGGCACCGACGATCTGTTCATGGCGGGCGAAACACTGCGCGCGCAGGCTGACATCTCTGGCTCGGCCCATCTTGCCGGTCGCCGGGTGACGATGGCGGGCGACGTGGGCCAGGACGCCTACCTCGCCGGCATGGATGTCGTGCTGGAGGGCGAGGTCGCGGGCGACGCCACGCTGGCGGGCTACGATGTCCGCGTCGGCCCCGTGGGGGGCGATCTGCGGGTGTCGGGCTCCAAGCTGTCGCTGGAGGGGGCGGTTGCGGGCTACGCGCTGGTGGCCGGCGAAAAGGTGCGCATCGACTCGGTCCTGAACGGCGATGTGGGGCTCTCGGCGCGGGAGCTGGAGTTCGGTGAGGGCGCACGGATCGAGGGAAGGTTGATCCTCTACGAGGAAAGCCAAGGAACCCTCGAGATACCCGAAACCGTGGTGCCGGCGGAGCGGGTCGAGCGGCGCGACATGTCGGCGTGGCATGACGCGGCGGGCGAACGCAGGGGAATCGGGTGGGCCGCCGCAATCGGCAGCTTCGTGACCGGCGTGCTGGTGGTTTCGGCATTGGCCGCGCTGATCGCGGCGATCATTCCCCAGACGCTGGCCGACATGCGCCGCGACCTGCTCGCGCGTCCGTTCCGCAATCTCGGCATCGGGTTCGTCACGCAATCGGCGCTGGTCGGCTCGGCGGTCCTCTTCGCCTTGACCATCATCGGCATCTTTCTCAGCCCGGCGGCCGTGCTGGTCGCGTTGCTCGCCGGGTTCGCAGGTTATGTCGTCGGGGTCTATGCGTTCGGTGTCGGGCTCCTACTAGCGTTCGGGCGGCCCGAACCCGGCAGCATCGGCCAGCGCGCGGTCGCCGGCGGGATCGGCGCGCTGGTCGCCGGGCTGATCGCGCTCATCCCGCTGCTGGGATGGCTCTTCGTGCTCGCGCTTGTGCTGGCCGGGATCGGCGCGATCATGACCCGACTCCTGCATCGCGAAAATGCCCCGGCGGCCTGAGCCCGGGCGCCATCACCCCGACCGGAGCGCGCGGGCCATGCACGCGATGTGATTGGACGCGGCGCGGTTACGCGTGCATCCTTTCGCCATGCAGCGCGTCCTTGCCTGGATCACCGCCGCGGCCCTGGCCGCGCCGGCGGCCGCCGACGGCATCGAGGTAGACCTCGAACTGGTCCTAATGGTCGATGTCTCGCGGTCGATGACGCCGCGCGAGCTCGACATCCAGCGTCGCGGCTATGCCGCCGCATTGCGCTCGGACGCGGTCCATGCCGCGGTCCGGTCGGGACTGCTGCAACGCATCGCCGTCAGTTACGTGGAATGGTCGGGCACGCAGGAGGTGATCGTGCCTTGGCGCCTGCTCGAAACCCGCGCGGATCTCGACGCCTTCGCCGGCGCGCTTGCGACCGAGTTCCACTCGGCCCTCCGCAGGACATCGATTTCAGAGGCACTTATCTTCGGCGCGGCCTGGATAGAAGCGAACGGCTATAGCGGTCTTCGACGCGTGATCGACGTGTCCGGCGACGGGCCGAACAATCAGGGCCGGCCGGTGACGGAAGCCCGCGACAGGGTGCTGGCCGAAGGGATCGTTATCAACGGCCTGCCGCTGATGACGCGCGACGGCATGGGCAGCCGCTGGCACCTGGATGATCTCGACATCTATTACGAAACCTGCGTGATCGGTGGCCCCGGCGCATTCGCTGTGCCGGTGCGGCAGTGGGAGGATTTTCCAGAGGCGGTGCGGCGCAAGCTGGTTCTCGAGATCGCCGGGACCGCTGCACGACCCGACATGGTACCGGCGCAGGGCGTCCCCCGCGCCCCGCGCGACTGCATGATCGGCGAAAAGCTCTGGCGCGACCGGCGCGGCGATTGGGACATGCCGTAGACCCGGCCCCGACCATGGCAGACCCGTGCGCCGGGCCATGCCGGGCGAGGCCTCCCGAACTTGCGCTGGATCATTGCCCGGCCCGGCCCCGGGGGGCGAAGGTTGCACCAGCTAGGACTCGGGGCGCGGCGAGAAGCGCCGGACCGGCCGGGACTGATCTGGTGCCCCCGCTCTGCGCCCCGGAATGAACGAGGCCGGGATGACGCATGTGGCATACGGGGTCTGGGACGGGGTTGTCTATAACGGGCGCACGCCCGGCATGCAGGCTCCCGATGACCTGCTGCGAAACTTCCACGAGTTCGACGACGGCAACAGGATCCGCGCCTTTTTCGGGGACCGGGGTTTTTTCGTGTTCGACGAGTCCGTGAGCCTCGTGGACGCGCTCTACCGCTACATGGCCAAGGCGGCCGCGCAATCGTGCGGCGTCTGCACGCCGTGCCGGATGGGCACGGTGCTGGTGCGCGACGCGCTGGACGACATGCGGCGCGGGCTGGACCCCACGCTTGGCTTGGACGAGATAGAGACGCTGGCCACGCAGATGCGCGAGACCTCGCTATGCGGCCTGGGGCAGACCTGCGCCGTAGCGCTTCTGGACGCGGTGCGAAGCTTTGGTCCCCGGCTAAAGGAGGAAACCGCGCCGCACCGGCCGATCAAGGCCCAACATGGCATGACCTATGTCACGGCGCCCTGCATCGAGGCCTGCCCGTCGAAGATCAACGTGCCGCGCTACATCGATTACGTGCGCGACGGCAAGCCGGAGAACTCGCTGGGCGTTCTGCTTCAGAAATACCCGATGGCGGCCACCTGTGGCCGGGTCTGCGTGCGCTATTGCGAACAGGCCTGCCGGCGCAAGTTCGTGGACGAGGCGGTCGGCATCAAGACGCTGAAACGCTACGTCGCCGACCAGCAATCGGGCCCGCACGCGCTGAAATTCACCCGCGACATGATCCGCAAGCCGTTGGACCCCGACATGCGCGTGGCGGTGGTCGGCGCGGGGCCTGCGGGCATTTCCTGCGCCTATCACCTGCTCTTGCGCGGCTACCATGTCGACGTGTTCGAGAAATCCGACCAGGCCGGCGGCATGGCGCAGATCGGCATCCCCAGCTACCGGCTGCCCAAGGACACGCTGGCGATGGAAACCGATATCATTGTCGATCTCGGAGGGCGGTTCCTGTTCGGCCAGCAGCTGGGCCGGGACTTCTCGATCGCCGAGTTGTTCACGCGCGGCTACAAGGCGGTGTTCCTCGGGCTCGGCTGCCAGGCGGGCTCGCAGCTGGGCGTCGCGGGCGAGGACGTCGCGCGAGCGGGCTATTTCAGCGGCATCGACTTCCTGCTGAAGGTGCACGACCATGTCGACGGCACCCAGCCGCTCGCGCTCTCGGGCGAGGTGGTGGTGGTCGGCGGCGGCAATGTCGCGATGGATTGCGTCCGCTCCGCGATCCGGCTGGGGGCCGAGAAGGTGCATGTCGTCTACCGCCGCACGCTCGAGGACATGCCCGCCGACCCGAAGGAAATCGAGGATGCCGAGGAAGAGGGCGTGGTGTTCCACACCCTGACCAACCCGACCCGCATCCTGACCGAGAACGGCCGCGTTACCGGCGTCGTGGTCGCGCGCATGGAACAGACCGAGCCCGACGAAAGCGGCCGGCGCAAGGTGCGCCCCGTCCCGGGCAGCGAGGTCATGATGCCCTGCGAGGCGATCATCGCCGCGATCGGCCAGCAGGTCGAGGACGGCTCGGTGATCGAGGAGGACGGCGTCGCGCTCGACCGCTGGCGCTGCGTGGCCGCCGACACCGCGCTGGCGACCTCGCGGCTCGGCGTCTTTGCCGGCGGCGACTGCGTGACCGGGCCCTCGACGCTGATCTGGGCGATGGCCGACGGGCTGAAGGCCGCGCGAAATATCGACGACTGGGTGCAGCGCGGCTCGGTCCGGTTCTACAAGCGCGCGCGGATGCGCAGGCTGATCGCCGACAACGAGTTCCTCGCCAACGACGTGGTCGAGACGCCGGTCCGGAACGCCTATCGTGTGCACAACCCCGAGCTCGACCCAGACCTGCGCAAGCACATGTTCGAGGAGGTCGAACAGACGATCAGCGCCAAGGCGGCCTACGCCGAGGCGCAGCGCTGCATGCGCTGCTACCGCGTCTATACGGTCGTCACCCGGCACCCGATCCCGGAAGGAGCAATCTGAACCATGTGTCCGTCCGACCACCCGATCCGCGACCCTGCCGAGGCGACCGTGTCGCTCTCGATCAACGGCACCGCCTGCATGGGCTTCCCGAACGAGACGATCCTGGCCTGTGCGCGGCGTCACGACATCTACGTGCCGACGCTGTGCGAACTCGACGACATCGACCACATTCCGGGCACCTGCCGGGTCTGCGTGGTGGAGATCCTGCAAGAGGGCCGCGACGCCCCGCAGATCGTCACCGCCTGCAACACCCCCGTGCGCGAGGGGCTGGAGGTGCAGACGCGCTCGAAGCGCGCGCGCGACATGCAGCGGCTGCAGGTGGAACTGCTGATGGCCGACCACCTGCAGGACTGTGCCACCTGCATCCGCCACGGCGATTGCGAGTTGCAGGACCTGGCGCAATTCGTCGGGCTCAGGGAGAACCGCTTCTTCGACCGCGCCCGGACCGAGGCCCGGCCCATCGACCTGTCGTCGCCCGCGATGGTCCGCGACATGACCCGCTGCGTGCGCTGCCAGCGCTGCGTCGCGATCTGCCGTCACCACCAGGAGGTCGACGCGCTGGTGATGGAGGGTACCGGGCTCGACCGGGTGGTGGCGCTGCGCGATGCCGACGATTACGCCGATTCGATCTGCGTCTCCTGCGGGCAATGCGTGCTGGTCTGCCCCACCGGCGCGCTGGGCGAGCGGGACGAGACCGACCGCGCGCTCGACATGATCTGCGACCCGGACCTCGTGACCGTGGTCCAGTTCGCCCCCGCCGTCCGCGTTGCCTTCGGCGAGGAATTCGGCATGGCGCCCGGCACCAATGTCGAGGGGCAGATCGTCGCCGCCTGCCGCAAGATCGGCATCGACGTGGTGCTGGACACGAATTTCGCCGCAGATGTCGTCATCATGGAGGAAGGCACCGAGCTTCTGACACGGCTCAAGGAGGGGCGGCGGCCGATCTTCACCTCCTGCTGCCCGGGCTGGATCAACTTCGCGGAAATCCACTTCCCCGAAATCCTGCCGCTGTTGTCCTCGACCAAGTCGCCGCAGCAGGTGCTCTCGACCGTGGCCAAGACCTGGCTGCCCGAAAAGCTGCGGGTCGACCCCGAGCGCCTTCGCGTGATCTCGATCATGCCCTGCGTCGCCAAGAAGGACGAGGCGGTGCGCCCGCAACTGACCCATGACGGGGTGCCCGAGACCGATGTCGTGCTGACCACACGCGAATTCGCGCGGCTGTTGCGCCGCGAGGGGATCGACCTGAAGGACCTGGAACCCTCCGGCTTCGACAGCCCCTGGATGAGCGAGTATTCCGGCGCGGGGGCAATCTTCGGCACCACCGGCGGCGTGATGGAGGCGGCGGTGCGCACCATCTACGCCATCGTCAACGGCCGCGAGCTGGACCGGATCGAGCTGACGCAGCTTCGCGGGTTCGAGGGCATCCGCGAGGCGCGCGTCGATCTGGGCGGCGCGGTCGGCGAGGTGAAGGTGGCGATGGTCCACGGGCTCGGCGACACGCGCAAGCTGGTCGAGAAGGTGCTGGCGGGTGAGGCCGATTACGATTTCATCGAGGTCATGGCCTGCCCCGGCGGCTGCGTCGACGGGGGCGGCTCGCTGCGCTCGAAGAAAGCCTACCTACCGCTCGCGCAGAAGCGGCGCGAGACGATCTACGCCGTCGACCGCAACGCCAGGGTCCGCCAGTCGCACAACAACCCACAGGTCCAGGCGCTCTACCGCGAGTTCCTGGGCGCGCCGAATTCCGAACTGGCGCACCGCCTGCTGCACACCAGCTACGAGGACCGGCGGCGCGAACTGACGCATACCGTAAAGAAAATCTGGGACGACATCACCATGAGCACGATGGTGTACTAGGGCACCGAACCGCCGCGATGCCAAGGACGCACCGATGAGCCTGCCTTACGCCCCCCTGCCCCACCGGCGCGAAGTTCTGCACGGTCTCGCGGCGCTGTCGGTCTGCGGTCTCGCCCCGGCCCTGGCCCGGACCGCAGCGCAGGCGAAATCGCTGACGCTATGGGGGATCCCGGCCTCGCCCTCTGCGGTCTTCGCCCGCGCCGCCGCGTCGGACAGGCTGCAGGCCGTCTCTCCCGGAGCACGGTTCGACATCTGGACAAGCACCGACCAGATGCGCGCCGGCGTGGCCTCCGGCGACTTCGCGCTGTTCGCCGCGTCGACCTACGCGGCAGCGAACTTTTACAACCGCGGCGCGGGCACGCGCATGATCAATGTCGTCACGTGGGGCCTGCTCTACGTGATGGCGCGGGACGACAACGTCCGCACCATCGGCGACCTCGCCGGCAAAACGGTCCTGCTGTCGAACCGGCACGAGGCGCCCGACCTGGTGTTCCGGATGGTCCTGATCTGGGCGGGGCTGGACCCCGACCGGGACGTCAGGCTCGACTATGTCGGCTCTCCAGGGGAGGCCGCGCCGCTTTTCCTGGCCGGGCGCGGCGACGTCGCGCTTCTGCACGAGCCGGCGGCCACCGCTGCGTTGATGCGGGCCGAGGCAGAGGGCGTGCCCATCGTCCGCGCCATCGATCTGGCCGAGGTCTATGGCCGCCATACTGGCCGCGGACCGCGAATTCCGCAGGTGGGGCTCGCGGCGAGCGCGCGCCTCTGCGCGGAGGCGCCCGAACTGGTGAACGCGGCGCATGCGGCCTGCGTCGAGGCCGGCGCCTGGGTGCGCGCCCATCCCGAAGCGGCGGCGGCGGCGACCGCTCCGCTGCTGGGCCTACCCGCCGCCGCCGTCGCGAACTCGCTGCGCTTCGTTCGGCTCGAGGTCACGGCGGCCCGCGCGGTGCGCGACGATATCGACGTGTATTTCGGCAATCTCCTCGCGCTCGTGCCTGGCATCTTAGGCCACCGCCTGCCCGACGCGCGTTTCTACTGGGGGTGAGCGCGTGATGGCCGGCAAACCATCACGAACATCGCGCCTTTGGGGCTTGGCGGGGCTAATGGTTCTTCTGGCGCTATGGGAGTGGGGTCACCGAGCCTA
Organism: Rhodovulum sp. ES.010; assembly: GCF_900142935.1. NCBI lineage: Bacteria > Pseudomonadati > Pseudomonadota > Alphaproteobacteria > Rhodobacterales > Paracoccaceae > Rhodovulum > Rhodovulum sp. ES.010. The sequence goes on from NZ_FSRS01000001.1 coordinate 1,039,663, forward strand.
CGGGCCGCTGGTGCTGCCCGGTCTTGACGACACGGCACTGGCGCTCCTGCGTCTGGTCGAGGACGGACGCGTCGGCCCGGCCTTGGCCGAAACCGCCGGGAATGCCGGCGTGGGCTGGGCCGCCGGCGCCCTCGCGGGTCTGGCGGCGGGCACGCTTGCCGGCCTGCGTGACGCGGTCCAGCGCGCGTTGCAGCCGGTGGCGGTCGTCTTCCTCGGCATCCCCGCGATCGCCTGGGTGGTTATGGCGCTGTTGTGGTTCGGCGGGCGCTGGGCGGTAGTCTTCACCGTCGCTGTCGCGACCGGGCCGCTGGTCTTCGCCGCCGCAGTCGAGGGCGTGCGCAGCCTCGACGGCGCGCTTTTGCGCATGGCGCGCGCGTTCCGCGTGCCCGTGACGGCCCAACTGGTCCACCTTCATGCGCCCCACATGCTGAGCCACCTGTTCCCCGCCTTCGCGACCACGCTCGCAATGTCGTGGAAGGTCTCGGTCATGGCCGAACTTCTCGCCGGGGCGGGCGGCATCGGCGACGGCCTGGCGCGGGCGCGGGCGCATGTCGACACCGCCGAGATCATGGCCTGGGTCGTCGTCGTGGTGGGCGTTCTGGTGGTTGTCGATCTCGCCCTGCTCCAACCCTTGCAGCGGCGGATGTGGTTCTGGCGTGACGACGGGCGGAGCGTCGGGCGATGACTGGCATCCTGCTGCGTCTCGAAGGCGTGGAGTTCGCCTATGATGGCGCGCCGGTGCTCTCGGGAATCGATCTGGCTCTGCCTGCGGGGCAGTTCACAGGGGTCATCGGGCCGTCCGGGTGTGGCAAGAGCACGCTGGTCGCGCTCGCTGCGGGTCTCATTGCGCCCGACGCGGGACGGGTGCTGCGCCACGACCGGCGGCTTGGGATCGTGTTCCAGGACCCCGCGCTTTTGCCCTGGCGGACGGCGCTCGGCAATGTCGCCTTCCCTCTGCTCGGCCAGGGACTGACGCGGTCCGCGCACCACGCCCGGGCCGTGCGCGCGCTGGACCAGGTGGGTCTGGCGCCGGAGGATGCCCGGAAGTACCCGCGCCAGCTTTCGGGCGGCATGCGGCAGCGCGTGGCGCTTGCCCGTGCCCTGGCGGTCGCGCCCGACCTGCTGCTCTGCGACGAACCCTTCGGCGCGCTCGACAACCGCGTGCGGCGCGAGTTGAGAGCCCGGTTGCGCGCAATCCACGACCGGACGGGCCTGACAACCCTATTCGTGACCCACGACCAAGACGAGGCGATGGAGATTGCCGATCTCGTCGTCGTAATGTCGACGGGCCAGATCGAACAGGTGGCGCCACCCGCCGAGCTTCGCGCTCACCCCGCCAACGCCTTCGTCTGCGCCTTTACCGCTGCCTGAGCCGTTCGATGGCTGCGGCCACAGGCGGTTCGGCAGTGCTTTCTCCTCCCGGCCGCTAACCGGAGGCGGTATGACCTGCCACTGATCTTTCATCCAGCCGCGACCGGAGCCCGGTTGGTGTTTACGCCAAATGGCGCGGGTTGAGCAATCGCCCGACGCGCGGAGCTCTCATCTCGCGCAGCGGGTCGGGCGATTGCGGTGGTCAGGGTCTGCGCGTAGTCAGCCGGGGTCTGATAGCCCAAGGCCGAATGGGGGCGCTCGGTGTTGTAGTCGGCGACCCAGGCGGCGATCAGGTCGCGGGCATGGGCGAGGTTACGAAACAGCGTCTCGTTCAAGAACTCGTCCCGCATCCGGCCGTTGAAGCTCTCGACAAAGCCATTCTGCATCGGCTTGCCCGGCGCGATGTAGTGCCATTCGATCCGGTTCTCGGCGCACCACTTCAGGATCGCGTTCGAGGTCAGTTCCGTCCCGTTGTCCGACACGATCATTCCCGGCTTGCCGCGACGTTCGATCAGCGCCGTCAGCTCCCGCGCGACGCGCCGGCCGGAGATCGACGTGTCCGGGATCGCGGCGAGGCATTCGCGCGTGACGTCATCGACGATGTTCAGCACCCGGAACCGCCGCCCGCACGCGAACTGGTCATGGACGAAATCCAGTGACCAACGGGCATTTGCGCGCGCCTCGACCAGGATCGGGGCGCGGGTGCCGATGGCCTTGCGCCGCGCGCGCCGCTTGCGGACGGTCAGCCCTTCCTCGCGGTAAAGCCGGTAGATACGGTTGATCCCCGAGGGCTCGCCCTCCCGCCGGAGCAGGACGAAGAGCCGCCGGTAGCCGAACCGCCGACGCTCGTTGGCAAGCTCCCGCAATCGGCCGCGCAGTTCCGTGTCGGGTGCGCGTTGCGACCGGTAGCGGATCGTCTTCCGATCCGCGCCGGCAATCTGGCACGCCCGTCGTTCCGACAGCCCGAACCGGGCCTTCAGATGCGCGACCGCCTCGCGCTTCACGACGGGCGTCACCACTTTTTTGAAACCAGCTCGCGCATCGCGGCCAGATCCAGCATCTGCTCCGCCAGCAGCTTCTTCAACTTGGCGTTCTCGTCCTCGAGCGCCTTCAGCCGTTTGGCCTCTGACACCGTCATGCCGCCGTATTTGGCTTTCCAGTTGTAGAACGTCCCCTCCGACATGCCGTGCTTGCGGCACAGATCGGCACACTTCGCCCCGGCCTCATGCTCGGCCAGGATGCCGATAATCTGCTCTTCGCTGTATCTCGTTCGCTTCATTGTCCGTCCCCTCCTTGGGTCGGACTCTAATCGCAGGTGGAGGAAAAATCCCGTGGCAGGTCATTGCCTGTCCAACTCTTAAGTCTTTGATATAGAGAGAAATGGCGGACGGGATGGGACTTGGATCGAACGTTCTCCAGTTGGACGCCTCCGGAAACCTATCGCTTTGCGTCTCACGTCATGATTCACTCCTGCCGAGGCGGCGGGAGATGATCGATGGCGAAGCAGGCTGGGTTTTGGAGCGTTGAGGATCGGCTGGTGGAGATCTCGGACCGGGGCGATCCGCTGGAGACGCTGGACGCGACCGTGGACCTTGAGATGTTCCGGCCGATCCTGGAGCGGGCTGCCAGGAAAAGCGCTCGCCGAAGGGAGGGCGGCCTGCGATGGACGTGGTGCTCAAGTTCCGGATGCTGGTCTTGCAGAGTCTGCACGGGCTGAGCCTCAAGGCGACGGAACGCATGGTCCGGGACCGGCTCAGCTGGATGCGGTTCTGCAGGCTCGGCATCGCCGACCCGGTGCCGGACGCGAACACGCTCTGGAATTCGGGGAGGCGCTGATCCGCGCTGAGGTGCTGCCCCGAAACCGCACCAGCCTGCGCACCTGTCCGCCAAAACCCCCACCGCCAGGCGAAATTGACAGGTTCTCGGAGGTGTCCGGTTGATCACCCACGAAAATCAAGTACCCACTAAGTTATCCTTATGCGTAAGAGGTCATTGATGCGCCCAATTCTCAGAGTAGACACGTCAATCGTTGTCAACAATTGGAAAACGCTAAATCGGCTAGTAGGCTCGACAGTTTCATGCGTTCCCGTCGTAAAGGCAAACGCGTACGGCCTTGGAGTCGAGCAAGTTTCCTTAGCCTTGACTAAGGCTGGCGTGGCTTCTTTCTTCGTAGCGGATGCGACCGAGGGAAGTGAGCTTCGCAAGATAGTCGGCGGCGCTCCTGAAATCTATATTCTGGGAGGATACATTGAATTCTATTCAAAGAATTATGCCCAAGATATTCTCGTCCCCCTGCTGAATTCGAGCGAAAGCGCCATAAAATTTCTCAGAGATTTCCCCCACCTCGACTATGGGGTCCAGATAGAAACTGGACTCAATAGATTGGGACTGAGCGCCTCAGAGCTCGATCGTCTCCACACCAAGTTAACACCTCGCCCACCCAAGCTGATAATCAGTCACTTGGCTTGCGCCGATGACCCCAAAGCCAACATGAACACCAGACAACTATTAAAAACGATTGAAATCGCCTCGACCCTCCCCAGAACTCCCAACACAAAAGTCTCCATAGCTGGATCAGACGCTTTACTAATTGACGATCGCTTCCACATGGACATGGTTCGCCCCGGCGTTTCTCTTTACTGCGGTGGTTTTCTCCCAAAACTGCAAGATCCCATTAGCATTACCGCGAGGGCAATAAAGAGCCAAATAATTCAGAGGGGCGAAACGGTTGGTTATGGAGCCACATGGACTGCGTCGAAACCTACGCGTATAACAACATTGTCAGCAGGCTACGCAGATGGGATACCCCGAAATTTTAATGGCGACCTCAGCTTCTTTGCCGACGGAGTTAGTTGCCCCACCGTGGGGAGGATATCAATGGATCTTGTGACCATCGATACCACTCATCTTGATGATGTGCCAACCCATTTTGAGTTGATTGGCGATCATCAAACTTTGAAAGAATTTGCGAACTCTATTGGAGAAATTCCGAATAGTCTATTGACCAGCTTTGGCGCCTGCATGAGACATCATTATACAACAGAGACAAGTTGACGGGTCGTATGACATCAAGCTTTGAATATTTCGAAACCCTCCCGCCGCAAGGCGTCCTTGACCATCTCGATGAATTCTGAAGGGCTCGAGGCTGCGGGTCCAAATTCTTGTTCCACCCGCTGCATGATAGCGTCCAGCTCCTCCTTTCCCGTGCCCTCACCCTTCCAATTGGCATAGATCCGAAACATCGCTCCGGAGTGAGTGAAGTTGAGAATGTGCCGTTCCATCTTTTCCTCCTCGCTTTCCGCTTGACGGTTTTTCCAAGTGAATGTTACGCCACTTGTTGGAAACAACCATCCGTCTAATGACACTTTTACCATCCGGTTGGGTCTGTCTTCATTGATCATCTCAGGGTTGCTTGGAGTTATATAGTAAATCTGACCTGCCACTGATCTTTCATCCAGCCGCGACCGGAGCCCGGTTGGTGTTTACGCCAAATGGCGCGGGTTGAGCAATCGCCCGACGCGCGGAGCTCTCATCTCGCGCAGCGGGTCGGGCGATTGCGGTGGTCAGGGTCTGCGCGTAGTCAGCCGGGGTCTGATAGCCCAAGGCCGAATGGGGGCGCTCGGTGTTGTAGTCGGCGACCCAGGCGGCGATCAGGTCGCGGGCATGGGCGAGGTTACGAAACAGCGTCTCGTTCAAGAACTCGTCCCGCATCCGGCCGTTGAAGCTCTCGACAAAGCCATTCTGCATCGGCTTGCCCGGCGCGATGTAGTGCCATTCGATCCGGTTCTCGGCGCACCACTTCAGGATCGCGTTCGAGGTCAGTTCCGTCCCGTTGTCCGACACGATCATTCCCGGCTTGCCGCGACGTTCGATCAGCGCCGTCAGCTCCCGCGCGACGCGCCGGCCGGAGATCGACGTGTCCGGGATCGCGGCGAGGCATTCGCGCGTGACGTCATCGACGATGTTCAGCACCCGGAACCGCCGCCCGCACGCGAACTGGTCATGGACGAAATCCAGTGACCAACGGGCATTTGCGCGCGCCTCGACCAGGATCGGGGCGCGGGTGCCGATGGCCTTGCGCCGCGCGCGCCGCTTGCGGACGGTCAGCCCTTCCTCGCGGTAAAGCCGGTAGATACGGTTGATCCCCGAGGGCTCGCCCTCCCGCCGGAGCAGGACGAAGAGCCGCCGGTAGCCGAACCGCCGACGCTCGTTGGCAAGCTCCCGCAATCGGCCGCGCAGTTCCGTGTCGGGTGCGCGTTGCGACCGGTAGCGGATCGTCTTCCGATCCGCGCCGGCAATCTGGCACGCCCGTCGTTCCGACAGCCCGAACCGGGCCTTCAGATGCGCGACCGCCTCGCGCTTCACGACGGGCGTCACCACTTTTTTGAAACCAGCTCGCGCATCGCGGCCAGATCCAGCATCTGCTCCGCCAGCAGCTTCTTCAACTTGGCGTTCTCGTCCTCGAGCGCCTTCAGCCGTTTGGCCTCTGACACCGTCATGCCGCCGTATTTGGCTTTCCAGTTGTAGAACGTCCCCTCCGACATGCCGTGCTTGCGGCACAGATCGGCACACTTCGCCCCGGCCTCATGCTCGGCCAGGATGCCGATAATCTGCTCTTCGCTGTATCTCGTTCGCTTCATTGTCCGTCCCCTCCTTGGGTCGGACTCTAATCGCAGGTGGAGGAAAAATCCCGTGGCAGGTCAAATCGGCTCCAGCCTCCTAACGTCTGATGAGCCCAGAACGCTGAAACTTGCACCTTGGCTAGGCTGTGGTAGTGTTATCGTCACGTCTGTTACCTCACGGTGGTGCGGATACCGATGCTTGACTACAAGCTTGTTCTTAGCTACATCTTTGATTCGATCCACGGTTAGGGCTATGACTGGGTGCTTGCGGCCAGACGTGTCGACCGCTCCTTCCCGCTCAATCTCGATAGAAACGGGCAGTTCGGTGCGCCCAATGCTCTCAAGAGCTCGGAAGTTCATCACGTCCAATACAAACTGTTTGATCGCCTCATCCCCCTTTGTAAAAAACCTTTCACGCGTGTCTGCATCAAGCTCGACCATGGACCGAAAATAGATGTCGTGTCTTTCAAAGGCCGCAGGCAACGTGCCCTTGTCAAATAGCATTAATATCGTGAAGGGGCCCCGATGCACATACTCCGACCTTGGATCAAAGCTCTCGTAGCCAATATTTTCTTCTACCCAGCGGTATTTTCTGATATCAAAAATATCTGCGAATTCACCCAATGCACGCTGACTGGGAAACTCCGTCTCATCGAGTAATACGATGTCGTAATTGTAGTTACGGCGAAAACGGTTTCCCGTTTCCATAAGAGGATGCACAACAGAACTGAAGACTGCACTGCCTGTTTCATCACCCAAAGTCGAACGCAGTGAATTTCGCACGAAAAGTTCTTTGACGATATCACTGAAGCTGTCGAGTAGCCGCTTGTTCCCAAGTATTATCCGCGTTAACCCCGCCTCAATCTGGCTTGTTGTATTTGAGCGGAGTGCGACATCCAAGATAACTCCGAGAAGTACAAACGTGGCGAGCGCGCCGGCCACGGCTGTCCTGGCTTCAACGAGCACGCCCTTTATCGTAGTGTTCGTAAAGAATGCGAGCCAATCGGGTTCTGGGACGTTTGGGTCTGAAGAAGAAAGCGGCAGGAAAAAAGTCAGCGCCAAGTAGAGCACAATGCACGCAAGCCAGGTCCAAGTAACCTTTAGAGCATTCGTAAGCCGCTCGTTGCGGTCCTCTATCTCACTTAGCTTTTCGTTAATGTCATTCACTTGCCTACCTCGGCCCACTTGGATCGTCGCCGACACTACCTTATCTCGGCAGCAATCGGGTACCCTCGGGAACGGAATCGTCGAAGTACTTCACTGAAAGCTGAAGAGCCTCGTCTACCAAATGCGAAACTAACTCTGGGAAAAGCAAAGGTTCGTCTGCTGCTTCCCACAAGAAAAATCCATACGATCCAGGAATCGGATTAATTTCATTGAACCATAGTTCTCCTGTATTGGTATTATAAAGAAAATCAATTCTTGGAGCACCGCGACAGCCAAGCGCAACGAACGATTTGCAAGCGAAATCCCGAATTTGATTATGTAGATCTTCAGAGATTTCCGGGTTAATGTCTCTCGTCAAGGAGAGCATACCCTCACTCGGGAGAAAGTCGCCCTTTCTTCCCCCGCCAGAAGACAAATACTTCTCTTTAAAATCTAGTAACTCTGCGGAAGTCTTGGGACGTTCAATGGCGGAAAGCTTCGCGCTCCCATTTCTCCAAATAATTGCGACGTTGAACTCGATAAGATTCTGAACCTGGGGCTCTATGAGGACCATGGTGTCTTCTCGCAAGACCTTCTCGACAGTAGACGTTAGCTGCTCGCGATCCTTTACTAGGCCAACGCCAATACTTGACCCAAGATGTACTGGCTTCACTATAAGTGGAAGTCCGAGCCTCTCGATAATATCCAGGGGGTCGAAGTCGCCGCTCCGGAGTTGCCTTCTCGAAACAACGCTTCCGTCGACAACAGCTACTCCTGCATCTTTCACTATTGACTTAGTTACATCCTTCCGCATCGCCATCGCTGAGCTGGCAGCATCGAACCCTGTGACCGGAAAACCTAAAAGTTCAAAAAAGGCTTGGATCCGACCATCTTCGCCGAACGGGCCATGGAAAACCGGCAATACACAATCAACAAGCGCAATCCGCGACCCGTCCAGCCTACAAAGTTCGGGCCCTTCATTCGCCCATCGAAAGGTCACCTCCTCAAGGGCAGGCGGGCGTGGGCGATAGTTTCTAAGGTCTCGAAGCTGGCTACCGAAAAAGAACTTGTTCTCAAATCCGACATAGATCGGAATTACATTCAAACTCTCGACATCCGCAGCATCCATCAACTGATGGGCGCTGACAACGCTAACGTCATGCTCCTGGCTTGCCCCACCAAAAAGTACGGCAACATTCAGCTTTTCTTTCATCCTGCAGCCTGTCTTCTCGGTCTCCTGCGCTGAGCACCGGTACACTACCGACCCGAGCGATACCATATCTTGCTTCTAGGCTCGTGGCCTGCCACAAGAGAGCCATGACATCAATATGCTACACCAGAATCGGTGCTCTGGGCGCGCCGCCGGTAGTCTTCTTGCATGGATGGGGGAGAACCGGAAGGGATTTCATACCTGTAGCCGAGGCGCTTTCGAGGGTTGCTGACTGCTACCTGTTGGACCTGCCCGGCTTCGGCAGAAGCCCACGGCCGGAGGCGGCATGGTCGACCGTCGACTATGCCCATAACGTCGTGTCATTCTGCAGTTCAGAGCTTGGCATTCGCTCAGCTATCTGGGTTGGACACTCCTTCGGCGCACGGATCGGTCTAAGAGCCGCTGCCAACACTCCCGAAAACGTTAGCTCTCTAGTTGTTGTTGCGGGGGCCGGCATCAAAAGAAAGGTGTCCTTTTATCAAAAAGTTCGAAGTGGATTTCGCTCCCGCCAATTCAAATTCCTTAGAAACCGAGCTGGCACTGAGGAGGAACTTTTGGCCCTCGAAGGGCGTTATGGTAGCCCCGATTATGTTGCCAGTCGAACCTTGGGGCTTCGGGATATCTTTTTAAAGACAATCTCGGAGGACCAAACACCACACCTCGCAAAGATAAAATGCCCAACAGTTCTATTATACGGAGGAAGGGACACTGAGACTCCACCTGAAATTGGCAAGCGTATCTCGGCGGCCGTACCCAAATCCAGGTACGTTGAATGCCCAGAGTACGATCACATATCAATTTTAGACCGAGGGAGGCACCAGATTGCACTCACAATCAAACGCAAACTGAAGAATTTGGAGTGCTGATGCCATGTTGAGTCCATCTCTTTTAGTCCTAGTCGCGTCTGTCGCGGTCCTCTGCTTCGTCCGCCTCAGGACTTTGCTGACATATTTTCAGCAAGAAGAATATGACTCGTTTCGGTTTATCAACTCTGTTGTGAAAATTCGACTCTTCGACGTTAGAGCCACTATCGCGCTCGTTACAGCCTTTTTGATCGCGCAAACAGAACATTCGTATATTTCATTAATTGCGAACTTGGCTTCAGCAGCGTCAATAGCCTTTATCGCAATTAGCGAGTATAGGTATAAGTTTAAGAAGCCGCTTGTATTGACAGAAAGAGCTAGGAGAATCTTTTTCCTGTCTCTGGTCGTTTCAGCGGCCTCTCTATTGGGGGCACTCTGGGGACATCTCGGCTTAATTTTGGCGATCCATAGCTGGCCCGTGACGCTTGTACTTGCAAACGCGTTGCTGGGGCCACTTCAGCGCTCAATTAACGAGGCATTTATCCGAAGCGCCAAGGAAAAACTCCAAAGAATGGATCCGGTTAGAATCGGTATAACGGGATCGTTTGGTAAGACGACCACAAAATATTTTCTCGCAGACATACTTGAATCTATCGATCCGGTCTTCGTCAGTCGAGGCAGCGTAAATACAAAGCTTGGATTGACTCGGCATATTCGCGAACGACTTCAGTGGTCACATCGCTTCTTTATCGCTGAGATGGGCGCCTATGGAGTTGGGTCCATCAAATCTCTTTGCCGTTTTGTTGAGCCTTCCTTTGGTATCGTAACTGCGATTGGGGATGCTCATATTGAACGATTTGGGAGCGTTGAGAACATTGCGAAAGCGAAAGCGGAGCTTCCGGATTATATATGCGCTCGTGGCGGTGTCGTCGTGGCAAGCGCGGAAGTCTTGAAGTATGAGCCATTTCGAGCCCTTAAGGCGCGATATCCGGAAAAATTTCTAACGGTAGGTGAGGATGAGGTATCAGACGTTAAGATCGAAGAGGCTCATCTGAGTGGCCTTGTTTGGCAAATTCGACTGAGGTCGGATGTCGGTGGAGCACCATTCAATATTGAGTTTGAAAACCCCGTTCTCGGCAAACACAATATTTTTAACTCGGCGCTTGCGGTGACTCTTTCTGCAGTCATTAACACTGAATCTCTAGACAGAGTTCCTTTCGTCACAAGGGATTTTGAGCAGATACCACATCGTCTTCAGAGACGCGAAACGGAGGGTCAATCCCTTATTTTGGATGACTCCTTTAACTCCAACGAGTCTGGCTTCCGAAATGCGGTCTCCATACTTGTCGAACTCGCAAGAAGCCGAGGCGGGAAGGCTATACTGGTTACCCCTGGAATCGCAGAACTTGGGGTGGAGCACGCTCGCGTGCACAGCAGACTTGGAGAGTACTGTGCCAAGAATTGCGACCTTGTACTCGTTATAAACCCTGAGAGAATTCCTTCATTTGTTGAGGAGCTGAACTCGTCGAATGCTGCCTGGGAAGGTTTTGAAACACTTTCTAGGGCTAGAGATAAATTGGCCAGAATCTCCGCTCCTGAAGATGTTATACTTTACGAGAACGACCTCCCCGATCTGCTCGAGGTGAAGAGACTTCTTTGATTTTCACCAGTCGATCAAATCGAGCGGGTAGGCCCGGTCATAGATCGCGGGCCAGCCCTCCTGCGCATCGAGATGCTCGAACCCGTCGCGCCAGTCGGAGAGCGGCATGTAGTTGTCGATCCCGACGAAATCGACGTTGTGACCTGCCACGGGATTTTTCCTCCACCTGCGATTAGAGTCCGACCCAAGGAGGGGACGGACAATGAAGCGAACGAGATACAGCGAAGAGCAGATTATCGGCATCCTGGCCGAGCATGAGGCCGGGGCGAAGTGTGCCGATCTGTGCCGCAAGCACGGCATGTCGGAGGGGACGTTCTACAACTGGAAAGCCAAATACGGCGGCATGACGGTGTCAGAGGCCAAACGGCTGAAGGCGCTCGAGGACGAGAACGCCAAGTTGAAGAAGCTGCTGGCGGAGCAGATGCTGGATCTGGCCGCGATGCGCGAGCTGGTTTCAAAAAAGTGGTGACGCCCGTCGTGAAGCGCGAGGCGGTCGCGCATCTGAAGGCCCGGTTCGGGCTGTCGGAACGACGGGCGTGCCAGATTGCCGGCGCGGATCGGAAGACGATCCGCTACCGGTCGCAACGCGCACCCGACACGGAACTGCGCGGCCGATTGCGGGAGCTTGCCAACGAGCGTCGGCGGTTCGGCTACCGGCGGCTCTTCGTCCTGCTCCGGCGGGAGGGCGAGCCCTCGGGGATCAACCGTATCTACCGGCTTTACCGCGAGGAAGGGCTGACCGTCCGCAAGCGGCGCGCGCGGCGCAAGGCCATCGGCACCCGCGCCCCGATCCTGGTCGAGGCGCGCGCAAATGCCCGTTGGTCACTGGATTTCGTCCATGACCAGTTCGCGTGCGGGCGGCGGTTCCGGGTGCTGAACATCGTCGATGACGTCACGCGCGAATGCCTCGCCGCGATCCCGGACACGTCGATCTCCGGCCGGCGCGTCGCGCGGGAGCTGACGGCGCTGATCGAACGTCGCGGCAAGCCGGGAATGATCGTGTCGGACAACGGGACGGAACTGACCTCGAACGCGATCCTGAAGTGGTGCGCCGAGAACCGGATCGAATGGCACTACATCGCGCCGGGCAAGCCGATGCAGAATGGCTTTGTCGAGAGCTTCAACGGCCGGATGCGGGACGAGTTCTTGAACGAGACGCTGTTTCGTAACCTCGCCCATGCCCGCGACCTGATCGCCGCCTGGGTCGCCGACTACAACACCGAGCGCCCCCATTCGGCCTTGGGCTATCAGACCCCGGCTGACTACGCGCAGACCCTGACCACCGCAATCGCCCGACCCGCTGCGCGAGATGAGAGCTCCGCGCGTCGGGCGATTGCTCAACCCGCGCCATTTGGCGTAAACACCAACCGGGCTCCGGTCGCGGCTGGATGAAAGATCAGTGGCAGGTCAAAGCCTGCCTCGCCCCGCTTCTCGATGAGGTAGCGGACAAGAGCATCATGCCTATGATCTCCAAGAGTTTTAGGCATGGACGCCCTATGCTGCTGCACTGGGCGCGTTGACTATATCTCAAAACTAGGTATCTAAAATCTGGATATTGAGCGTCTTTGCTGTCCAGTTCAGCGCTGTGCCGGGGCGCATGTCAGTCTCACCATCGGAGCGCCCCATGACCCTCAACAACAAGTCACCAGACCACCACATCGCCTACGGTGCTGCGACCGAAGGTGTGGCGGCTGCAAGTGCCAGCCTTGGTGTGATCGGGCGATATTGGTGGAACCTGCAAATGCAACTCTTGGTCGCCACCGGCACCATGCGGTTATTCCGGGCTTATTGGTGGCTGTTTCTCGTTGCCGGTTTCTTGCTCTTGGCTTTTGTCATGCCCCTGGGCGTTGCTTTCGTGGTGAGCGCCTTTTGCGCGGGCGCAATGAACCCGAAAGCGGAAGACAACTTCATTGTGCCGCTCAGGCGCGAAGATAACGAGCCTATGGGTGAGCCTGCCGCAAATGAACCCGATGTAGCGTCTCAGTCTGACGATTTGGGGCATGTTCAAGATGCGGCGGCTATTCACCACCTTGGGTATCTCAATGCAATAAAGCGCGAAGTGGACGACAGAGAGTTTGCAGCCTCCGCGCTTGGTGCATTCGACGGAACGCTGCAAGCATGTCGCCTTCGGCTATCTGACCTTGATATGCACACCAACGGCGCTGCGTTCATCCTCGCCCAACTGACCAATCTTGAGCGCATTGACATTGACAGTGTTGATCCTGACTGGATTGCAGAAGTTACTGACGAAGCGATGACTTCCAGTGCACTTGAAGCGATCCGCGACGAAGCTGGCCGTTTTGCCTACAAGGCGGAAGGGGCCATGCGGTTTGGCCCCACTCCTTCATCCTGATCCTTTGCATGTGATTTATGCTGTACGGCTACCGTGCGGTGATTCTCTCAATCGCGTCCTTCTTCTGGGCCAGCGTGTAGCCCTCGCCAAAGTACCCATCGGTCACGGTGTCACGTTCATGCCCAACGATCTCTTGCACAAGTGACAACTCGACACTGGCTTGCCGCATCCGGGTAATGGCTGTGTGGCGCAGGCTGTGGAAGACAAGGCCGTCTTCCTTCATTTTCAGTCCGGGCAGAAAGGTGTTATTGAACCAGCGGCCCAGATTGCGGCCATAGCCTTCCTTGTCGTTGTGCGAAAACGACATGAACAGGCGCGGTTGCTTTGCGGAGCCTTCGACCCATTCGAGGAAGCCAAGCCGGATCAACTCCGAATGGACGGGCACCCGGCGTTTGGCGGCAGGCGATTTCAGGCTTTTCTTCTCACCGTCTGCGTTGATGTCGATGTACCAGATGCCGCCTTCATTCCGAATGTCAGACGGTACCAGTTGCGCGACTTCCCGCAACCGTGCCCCGGTGAACATCGCCAGAAGTGTTCCCCACTTGTGATCGTCTTTCTTGACCAGTCCGAAGCGGTTTTCCGTCAACTCGACATAGAGGCGTGAAAGCTGTTCCTTGCGGTACGCCTTGCGCTTCTCTGCGGCTTGCTTGGCCTTCGCAACCTTCATGCCGTCGAACAGCTTGTGGGGCGCGCGCCCGTGGCGTTCTGCCCAGTCCCAGAAGCGGCGGAACATGTCGATGTAACTGTTGACGGTCTTCACGCCCATCTTGGGCAAGCCGGGAACGGCGATGGCGTCCTGCAAACTCAGGTCGCGGGTTTCGGGCTTGGTCTTGCGGTTGGCGGGCAGGGCTTGCACCAGCTTCTTCATGTCAGCGGCGTCTTGGCGGCTGATCTGGTCCATCGGGCGGTCAGGTCCGAAATGCCCCACCAGCAGGGCAAGATAGGCATCCGCCTTGTTCCGCATCTCCTGCGACCATTGCGGCCCATGCTCGGCTTTGAAATCCGCGATGGCCGCGCTCAGAGACGCGGAGCGGGCCTGTGACGGCTTCGGCAGGGTCTGGGCATGTTCGGTGAAGGAATAGCCCTCAAGGCTCTCGGCGCGGCTCAGAAGCTCTCTGATCTGGTCACGTCGGGCCTTGCGCATCTCGTGGCGCAAGGACGGGGCATTCTCGGCCCATTGCGCGTCTGTGAGGCCCGCTGAGGCTCGGAAGGCGTCCGGGTCAAGGAACATGTCCGACAGATCGTCATGGCCCTCTGCGGCGTCCTCATGGGCAGCGAGTTCTTGACGCAGAGCGTCAAGGGACCGATCCGGCAGGCCGGTATCGTTCAGCTTCTCAACATACGCATCCAGCGAAGCCGCGAAGTAGCTTCGCACCATCTCGCGCATCTCGTCTTGCCTGAGCCTCGCCAATGCCTTGTTATCCCGAACCAATCTCCCGCATGATGCAAGATGGCGGGCCAGATCGCCAGCCCGATCTGGGCACTTGGTGCGAAGGGAAATCCTGACGGTGCGGCGGCTTTGGCGGTCTGGGGAAGGCAAGGGCCAGCGGAAATAGTAGACCCCGTGGCGCGATGGCGAAAGGAAGGCGGACAGTTTCATGGGCGTGGTGCTCCACTTTGTGTCGCACTTGCCTGTCCAACTCTTAAGTCATTGATCTATATAGAAATGGCGGAGAGACAGGGATTCGAACCCTGGAGACGGTTTCCCGCCTACACGCGTTCCAAGCGTGCGCCTTCGACCACTCGGCCACCTCTCCGTGCACGGTTTCCTACCCTCGGCCGGTGTCCCGATGCAAGAGCGGTTTTTTCTAACGCGCCGGCCTAGCCCCCGACGAGCAACGAGACGCGCCGGTTCTGTTTGCCCTTCTTCTCAATCTTGCCAAGCGTCACCGTGCCGATCTCGCCGATGCGGCGCACATGTGTCCCGCCGCAGGGCTGCAGGTCGACCTGCGTTTCTTCCTCACCGATCCGGATGAGCCGCACCCGTCCGGTTCCCATTGGCGGGGTCACGGACATGGTCTTGACGAGGCCCGGATTGGCTTGGAGTTCCTCGTCCGTGATCCAGTCTTCGGTCACGGGCAGGTCGCGGGCCACGAGATCGTTCAGCGCCGCTTCCAACGCGGCCTTGTCCTCGGGCGCGTCGGGCATATCGAAGTCCAGCCGCCCCTTCCCCGCTCCGATCGCCCCACCCGTGACGGGCAAGGGGATAACGACCGACAGCAGGTGGAGCGCGGTATGCACACGCATGTACCGGTAGCGGCGCTCCCAGTCGAGCACCTGGGTGACCGGTGTTCCAACGTCCGGCCGCGGCGCAGCCTCCGCCGGCAGCAGCACAATTGCCTCGCCGTCGCCCTTGCGGGTGTCCGTCACCTCCATCTCTCCATCGAGCCAGACAAGCCGGCCGGTATCGCCCGGCTGGCCGCCGCCCTGGGGGTAGAACAGCGAGGCCGAGAGCACCACGCCGCCGTCAGGCGTGAGCCCGGTGACGATCCCTGGCGCCTCGCGCAGATAGGGGTCGGATCGGTAGAGCGTTGCCGTCATCGTCCATCTCCTCCTTCGCCGCCGCCATCGCTGTCGCCGTCCCCCTGCCCGAAGTCGTCTTCGGTCAGGTGCGCCGCGCCCGACGCCTGCGCGACCGGAGCAGCATTCCCGCCCCGCCGAAGGGTCTCGGGGTTGCGCAGCCAGATATCGCGCTGCGCGAACGGAATCTCCAACCCCTCCTCGACGAAGCGGCGGGCCATCTCGTGATACAGATCGTTCTGGACACCAAGTATCTGGTTCACATCGCGCAGGATAACGCGCAGCTCGAACTCCAGTGCGTCCGCACCGAACCCCTGGAACACGACCATCGGCGGCGGGTTGATGATGACCAGCGGATGCGCCTCTCCGATCTCCAGCAGAATCTTCTCCACCAACCGGGTATCCGTGCCGTAGGCGACGCCGACCTTCACGATCAGTCGCCCCGTCAGGTTCTGCTTGGTCCAGTTGGTCACCGTGCCCGAAATCAGGTCGGCATTGGGCACGATGACATCGGTGCGGTCGAAGGTCTGGATGCGGGTCGAGCGCACCGAGATGTCCTGCACGGTGCCCATCGTGCCGCCGACCTCGATCCAGTCGCCCTGGCTGATCGGGCGTTCGATCAGAAGGATGATGCCCGAGATGAAATTCGACACGATGTTCTGCAGGCCGAAGCCGATCCCGACCGAGAGGGCGCCGGCGACGATGGCCAGCGACGAGAGGTCGATGCCGGCGGTGGTCACCGCGATTACAAGCGCAAGGAAGATGCCGACATAGCCCAGCATCGACACCAGTGCCGTCTGCCCACCGGGGGCGATCCTGGTCTTGGGCAGGACGGTGGAGCGAAGGGTGCCCTGCACCAGCCGGGTCAGCGCATAACCGATCGCGAAAATCACAACGAATGTGAGGAAATCGCTGGGCGAGATCCGCTTGCTGCCCAGCATGAAGCCTTCGGTGAAACGCGCCCAGATCTCGGTGAGGTCGGCAACCCGGGCACCCCAGATCAGTGCCAGGAACGGCAGCGCGACCACCGCGAGCGCCATGCCGATCAGCACCGGGAGCAGTGCATCTGCGGAGGCCTCGTCGTCGCCTTGGCCGGCGAGGAAGTTGTAGACATCTCCAACGAAGCGCTGCAGCACCAGCAACAGGCCAAGCAGCGCCAGCGTGAGGATCGGCGGATAGGTCAAGAAATCGGCCGCATCCTTGTAGCCAATCGCGCCCAGCACCGGCCCGAGCACGCCGAACACAACCGAGGCGCGCCCGACAAGCCCGACGATGCGACTGCGATAGGGCCGCTCCTGTCCGTCGGGCCGCGGCACCCGGCTTTGCGCGATCAGGAGTTGTCCCACGCGAAGAAGCAGGAGCCCGCCCGCCACGACCAGCGGGAAGCCGAGCACTGCCTGGGCTTCGTCGTCGAACCCGCCGAACTCTCCCAGCGCGGCGAGCGTTCCCGCCAGCACCACGACGACCCCCATGCCGCTGGCGTGAAACCGCGCCTCGGCCATCCGATCGGAGGGCAGGTCGAACAACGGATGGCTGACGCCATGGTCGGCGAAGACGCGGCCACCCAGCCAGCGGGCCGCGAAGAAGGTGAAGCCGAGGACAGGCAGGACGACCAGCACTTGCATGCCACGCTCGCCCGCAAGCCCGGTGCTGGCAAGGGCGGCCGTCAGCAGGAGAATACCCAGAGCGGGCACCGCGATCTGCCCGAGCGAGACCAGCGAGCCGTAGACGGCCCGGCCACGGCCCCGCCCCTTTTCGACCAGGCGCGCGGTGAGCATCATCACCCAACGCCGGCCGCGCGCGAGCAAGACCCCGGCCATGACGAGGAACAGCAACGTCACCGGCAGGTCCTCGCGCAGGCTCGCCCGGCGCGATGGCGTGTTCCAGCCCGTCGCCAGCTCGCCCATGATCTGGGTTCCGGTATCTTGCAACGCGGCCAGTGCGTCGGGCCAATGCGACGGGTTTAGAGGCGACGGCCCGAGTTCCAGCAGACGGCTGGCCTGCCGCTCGCGAATGACCGAGTCGATCTCGCGGATCAACCCGTCGGCACGGCTATGCGCCTCAACCGCCTTCAGCCCCGGCGCCTGCAACTCGGCAAGTTGGGCGTTCAACGCGGCCCGACGCTCGGCGATCTCCGTGGGTTCGGTCTCTCCCTCGGCCGGCGGTGGCCCAAGCGCCGATATCTGGTCGCGTAGGGTCTTGATGCGCGCGCTGTTGATGTCCTGTGCCGAGAGGAACCGGGTGCGCCACTCGACCAATTGGGCGCGTAACGCCTCCAGCGCCTGGTTCGAGGCGCGACCGGCTTCCAGTACCTCCTCCGCCCGGGTCGCGACTTGTTCCCAGACCTGGTAATCGGGCGTGCCCTCGTCCGTCCGCGGCGTCGCCGCCGCGGTCGAACCGTTTTCGGCCTGCGCGGGCAGCGGCTGGGCGAGCGGGCCGAGGCTCGCTGCGGCCAGCAGCAGGATGACGGCAAAGTGGCGCAGGATATGGGTCATTCGAAGACCTCCGGAAGGGCACGTGGCGGGACCGATAGGCGGTCGGGCACCGGCAATCCCTTCTCGCGCAGAAAGTCGGCATTGAAGAGGCGTGACTGGTAGCGCGTGCCGTAGTCGCAAAGCACCGTGACGATGGTGTACCCGGGACCCATCTCGCGCGCCATGCGCATGGCCCCGGCGACGTTGATGCCAGACGACCCGCCAAGGCAGAGTCCTTCACGATCGAGCAGGTCGAAGACGATCGGCAACGCCTCGTCATCCGGCACGCGGCAGCAGAAATCCGGGCTAAGCCCTTCGAGATTTGCGGTGATCCGGCCCTGTCCGATGCCCTCCATGATCGAGGAACCCTCCGCCTTAAGCTCGCCAATGGTGTAATAGCTGTAAAGCGCCGCGCCCTCTGGATCGGCGAGGCCGATCTTCACGCCCTTGGGCTGCAGGGCCATCGCGACGCCCGCGAGCGTGCCGCCCGACCCCACGGCGCAGATGAAGCCGTCCACCCTGCCCCCGGTTTGCTCCCAGATCTCGCGCGCCGTCGTCTCGACATGCGCCTGGCGGTTCGCCGTGTTGTCGAACTGGTTCGCCCAGACCGCGCCCGCGGGGTTGCTCTCGGCCAGCCGCTTGGCGAGGCGTTCGGAGTAGCGCACGAAGTTGTTGGAGTCGCGATAGGGTTTGGCCGGCACCTCGACCAGCTCAGCCCCGGCCAGGCGCAGCATGTCCTTCTTTTCCCGGCTCTGGGTCTCGGGGATCACGATCACGCTGCGGAAGCCCTTAGAGGCCCCCACCAGCGAAAGCCCGATGCCGGTATTGCCTGCGGTGCCCTCGACGATGGTGCCGCCGGGTTTCAGCGCGCCCCTTGCCACAGCGTCGCGGATGATCCAGAGCGCGGCGCGATCCTTGACCGACTGGCCGGGATTCATGAACTCGCACTTGCCGAGGATCTCGCAGCCCGTCGCCTCGGACGGCCCCGCAAGCCGCACGAGCGGCGTGTTGCCAACCAAGGCCGATAGATCGTGCCGGATGTCCATACTGCACTGCCTCCCGTTTGAAATAGTGCTACGGGGGCAGGCGCTGGAACTCAACCCGACGTGCGCAGCCGCTCGCGGTTCCGTGCGAGCCAGAGAAGCGTCAGGATCAGCGGCGCGTTGCCGATCTCGCCGGTCTCGACCAGGTCCATCGCGCGGTCGAACGGCACGACATGGGCGCGGATATCCTCGCCCTCGGCGGCGAGCCCCCCCAGTCCGCCCGCATCGTCGGGCAGGTTCGCTTCGCCGACGAAGGAATAGATGAACTCGGTCTTGGCGCCTGGCGATGGGTAGTAGCCATAGACCGGATGCAGCCGGCCGACCTCGATGCCGGCCTCCTCCACCGCCTCGCGGCGAACGGTGCTCTCGGGTGTCTCGCCCGGGTCGACCAGTCCCGCGATGGCCTCGACAGACCAGCATTCGCTATCGCCGCGCCCGTACGGTCCGGCGCGGAACTGCTCGATCAGCAGCACCCGGTCGCGCGGCGAGTCATAGGGCAGCACCGTAGCGGCGTCGGCCGTGAAGAAGGCCGCGCGGTTCAGCGTCGGGCTCCAGGAGCCGTCGAAGCGGCGGTGGCGGAAACCATATTCCTCGACGGCAAAGAAATTGGCATAGGGCTGCGTGCGGCGGAACTCCTCGACATCGTTCGGCCGCGTGGGCCGGCGCAGCGTCGTGGGGGACGGGGCGCGCGCCCGGACGCGGGCACCGGCGCGGGCGAGGATCATCCGGTAGCGGCGGCGATTCACCTCCGGCTCGCGGTCCGGAAAGCCCAGCATCACCTCGTCAGCGGCGAGTGTCGCGATATCGCCCCAGCGCGCGGCCCACTCGCCAAGATCCCAAGGCGCCCCGGGCCGCAAGCCGGCATCCCGCCCGTGCAGATAGGCATGCGCCTCGTACGGACCATCCGTGGTCTCGACCGTCACTCGCCCCAAGGTGAACCCGTAGCACCCCTCGTAGTAGTCGAGGCGCGCCTGCGCCGCGGGCGTCACGCCGTCAAGCACGATGCCGTCGGCCACCGCCTCTGCTGCTTCGCGCAACATCGGAAAGTTGTCGCCTTCGGCCCAGTGGGCGGCGTGCCCGTGCAGCCGCGCCGGCCGCGGGCTTAACGCCGTTTGCGAAACGCCCAGCACGCGGGCGAGCAGCGGCACATGGCGAAGCGTGCCGTAGAAGAACAGCCGGTCCAAGCGCCCCCCTTAGTTCCAGCGATGCGACGCCCATTCCACGGCCATCGCCGCAACCACCCCGCCGACCAGCAGGATGCCCATGACCGCGGGCTCGGTTACGACCATCAGCCCGTATTCCCCTATCAGTTCCATCATGCCGGTCAGCGCGTCCATCGTGTCGTCGTAGCGCAGGTCGGTGGCGCGCTGAAGCATCTCGTAGATCGCGTGGAAAAGCAGCGCATAGACCAGGAAGACGGCCGACGTCCGCAGCCCCGCGGTGACCGCTACCCCATACCCCTCCCCCGCAAGCCGGCCCATGACGAACCAGCCCGCGAGCCCCCCGATCGCCGTGTTGACCTCTGCGAAGTAGCCCAGATCGGCGCCTTCGGGGAACAACGGCACCGCCGCGTCAGACGCAAACCACGCCACTGCGGCATAGCACAGGAACGCGACAAGCTTGGCGGCTGTGGGCATGGATCAGGCGGGTCTCGTCACGGTGAACTGTGTCACGTCGCAGTTTCCGCTGTGGAAGGTCGCCGCGCAAGAGGTGAGGTACATGTTCCACATGCGCCGGAACCGCGCATCGAAGCCGAGGTCGGCGATCTCGTGCCAGCGCGCGTTGAACGTCTGGTGCCAGCGGCGCAGGGTCTGGGAATAGCTCTCTCCGAACTCGACGGACCGCGTCACCTCCAGGTCTGCGGCGCGGGCCAAGTCGCCAAGTATGGTGTGGCTGGGCAGCATGCCGCCCGGAAAGATGTATTTCTGGATGAAATCCACGCCCTTGCGGTAGATCTCGAAGCGCCGTTCCTGAACGGTGATAATCTGCAGGGTCGCGCGGCGTCCGGGCTTGAGGCAGGCGCGGAGCGTGCCGAAATAGGTGGGCCAGTACTTTTCCCCCACCGCCTCGAACATCTCGATCGACGCGATGCCGTCATAGCGGCCGGTTTCGTCGCGGTAGTCCTGGAGCTTGATCTCGACGCGGTCCTGCAAGCCCGCGCGCCGGATCCGCTCCACCGCGTAGTCGTGCTGTTCCCGGCTGATGGTCAGGCCAGTGACCTTCAGCCCGCGCTGACCCGCGGCATACTCGGCGAAGCCCCCCCAGCCGCAGCCGATCTCCAGCACATGGTCGCCGGGGCCGACGCCCATCTCGTCGACCATCGAGGAATATTTCAGCTCCTGCGCGGCTTCGAGGCTTTCCTGCCCGCTGCGGAACAGCGCCGAGGAATAGGTCATGCTCTCGTCGAGCCAGAGCGCGTAGAAGTCGTTTCCGAGGTCGTAATGCGCGGCGATGTTGCGCCGGGCCTGCCGCTTGGTGTTGCGCTGCAGCCAGAACCGGAACTTCTCGAAGGCGCGCACCAGCCCCTGGCCCGGGAATCCGTCGTAGATCTCGTCATTGTCGGCATGGACGAGATCCATGAAGGCCATCAGGTCGGGCGTCGACCAGGCCTCGTCGAGATAGGCTTCGCAGAAGCCCAGATCGCCCTCGCGGATCAGCCGGGCGAAGACCTCGTCGTCATGGATGTCGAGTTCCGCCACCGGCCCCGGCCCCCGGCCCTCGGCCCGGAACCGCCGCCCGTCGGGCAGCACGAAATCGAGCCGGCCGTGGGCCATGTTGCAGGCCACGTCGAACACCTGCGCGAAATAGCGTGGCAGGTCGGCCTGCCCCTTGGTACTTGTCAGGATTGTCATCCTGGCTCCCTCGTTCCTGTCGATATTCATGGCAAGACCCGCAGGGCGGCGCAATGCCCTCACGCGGGCCGCGTCTCGTAGGCGGCCAGCGCACGCTTGCGCCCTGCATCGACCGCCACGACCGGTGCGGGATAGGGCGCGTCCGGCGACAGCCCCCAACAGGCCGGCACAGCCTCGAAATAGGACAGCGCCGTTTCGGTGGGCCGGTCCCTGCCTTCGGCGATCCAGGCGCGTCGGTAGGCGCCGTCAGGGTCGAACTTTTCGGCCTGGGTTTCCGGGTTGAAGATACGGAAATAGGGCGCGGCGTCGGGGCCCGAGCCCGCCACCCATTGCCAGCCCATCGCGTTCGAAGCCGCATCCCAGTCGATCAGGTGATCTTCGAACCATTTCATCCCGATCTTCCAGTGGGTCATCAGGTGCTTGGTGAGGTAGGAGGCCACGATCATCCGGGCGCGGTTGTGCATCGTGCCCGTGACGTACATCTGGCGCATGCCGGCATCGACAAGGGGAATACCCGTGCGCCCGCGTTTCCAGGCGGTGGCCTCGGGGCTGGCGCCATCTTGCGACCAGGGAAAGGCGTCCCAACCCTCGCGCCAGTTACGGGTCGCGATATACGGGCTGTGCCACATAAGATGCCAGGCGAATTCGCGCCAGACCAGTTCCTTGAGAAAGTGTTCGGCGCCGGGCTTGCCCTCGTCCATCGCGCGCAGCCCTGCATGCCAGCAGGCGCGGGCCGAGATCTCGCCATAGGTTAGGTTTTCGGACAGGCCAGAGGTGGCATAGGCCGCCGGAAAGTCGCGCCGGTCCTTGTAGTCGGCGATCCTGTGGGCGGCGAAGGCCCCAAGCCGGCCCTGGGCCGCCTCCTCTCCGATCACGGCATGGCGCGCCACCACCGCCGCGCCCCGGCGCATCGCGGCGCCCATGCGCAAACGGCCGATCTCGTCGCTGTCAGGCCAATGATCGGGACGCGGGATCATGCCCGGGGCCGGGGTGGGTTCGGGCACGTTCCGGGTGCGCACCGTCTTCCAGAAAGGCGTGTAGACCTTGTAGAACTCGCCCTGGCCGGTCTCCACCGTCCAGGGTTCGAACAGGAGGAAGCCCGGCACCGAGCGGACTTCAATGCCGTCCGCCTTCAGCGCCGCCTTCACTGCCTTGTCGCGCGCGACGCCGTCGGGGTCATAGGCGCGGGTCCAGACGACCGCGCCCGCGCCCGTCTCGGTGATCAGCTTGCGCAGAACTTCCAGCGCCTCGCCCCGGCGCAGGATCAGACGGGAGTTGCGCGCCGACAGCGCCCGGCCGAACGCCTCGATCCCCTGCCCCATCCGCCACTTGGACGCCGCGCCGAGGCTGGCGATCTGCGCGTCGTGGATGAAGACAGGGATCACCGGGCGGCCCGAACCGCACGCCACGCCCAGCGCGGGGTTATCGCTCAGCCGCAGATCGCGGCGCACCCACCACAGGACTGGCGAGGCATCGGACATGGACCGCTTTCTCCTTCAAAGCTCGCTATCTAGCGCGGAGATCAGGCGGTCAACCTCTTCGGGTAGCGTGTAGTGCACGAGGCTCAGGCGCAGGACGCCGCGCGCCGGCTCCACCCCCATCGCCTTCAATAGCCGCCCGGCGTAGAAATCGCCCCCACCCGCGAGAATGCCATACCGCGCCAGCCGCGCCGCCGCCTGCCGCCCGGGTTCCGACAGCGCGATCGAGACCGTGGGCAACCGCTCGGCCTTCACTCCGCGGGGACCAAGCACCCTCAGCGCCGGCCGACCCGCAAGGTAGTCCATCAAAGGTGCGAGCAGCGTCCGCTCCTGCGCTCGGATCAGTTCGGAGACCTTGTCCGACCGGCCCCGTGCATCGCGCCCGCCCAGGTAATGGCGCTCGTACAGCGCGTCGATATAATCCGAGATGCCGGCACAGGCCGCCACCTGCGCATGGTCCGGGCCCGCCGGGTTGAACCGCTTGATCGTGTCCTCGCCGTTGAAGCAATGGCCCTGGTTGGGCAACTGGTGTGCCAGTTCGCGCCGCATCACCATCACGCCCTGGTGGGGGCCGTAGGTCTTGTAAGTCGAGAACAGGTAGATGTCGGGCCCGAGCCTGCGCATGTATGGCAACCCGTGCGGTGCGTAGCTGACCCCATCGACGCAGGTCAGCGCACCCACGTCCCTCGCCATCCGGCAGATCGCGGGAACGTCGTTGATCTCGCCGAGGATGTTCGAGGCGTGCGGAAAGCACACCAGTGACACCTTCTCGTCCAGCAGGGGCGCAAGGGCCTCCGGGTCGAGACGTCCACAGGAAGGGTCGACCGCCCATTCCCGCAGGTCCAGCCCGCGTGCCTCGGCTATCCGCCGCCAGGGGCCGGAATTCGCCTCGTGATCCTGGTTCGTCACAACGATCGCCGCGCCGTCGGGAAGCCAGTCTCCGAAGGCGCGGGCCAAAACATAGGCGTTCGCGGTGGTGGACGGGCCGAAATGCACCTCGTCCCGCGCCACGCCAAGGTGTCCGGCCAGACGCATGCGCGCCTCGTCCATCTCCTCGCCGGCCAGTTGCGAAGTGGCGAAGGCGCCGTAGGGTTGAACCTTGCGTTCGTTGTAGAAGCGGTGCAGCCGCCAGATCACGTAGCGGCAGGTGTACGACCCGCCGGCATTCTCGCAGAACACCTTGTCCCGCAGGTCCTTGTGCCGGAAGGCCGGAAACTGATTGCGGACAAATTCGGCATCGAACGCAACCATCTGGGCTCCGGCGGGCAATCTGCGAGTAGCGATCCCTCTTTAGACGGGGCGCGATCCGATTGCAAAGCCTTGAAAGGCAAGGCAATCGCGCTATCGCGCCCCGCTTCGTGCCGCGCCGGGCTCAGCGCTCTTCTGACCGGAGCCCCATGTAGATCGCCCAGCACATGAGCAGTAGCACGATGGTGAACGGCAGACCCGTCGAGATCACCATCGCCTGCAGAGCCGAAAGCCCGCCGCCAATCAGCAGCACGATGGCCACCGCCCCCTCGAAGGTGCACCAGAACACCCGCTGCGGCACCGGCGCGTCGATCTTGCCGCCCGCGGTGATCGTATCGATGACCAGCGAGCCGGAGTCCGACGAGGTCACGAAGAACACGATCACCAGCACGATCGCGATGACAGAGGTGATCGCGGCCAGCGGCAGCCCCTCGAGCATCGCGAAGAGCGACATCGGCGGGTTGTAGGCGTCGATCACCTGCGCCTTGACCGTGCTTGCATCCGGGTTGCTCAGCACCTGCTCGATCGCGGTTCCGCCGAAGACCGCCATCCACAGCACGCAGACGAGGCTCGGGATCAACAGCACGCAGATGATGAACTCGCGCACCGTGCGGCCGCGGCTGACGCGCGCGATAAACATGCCGACGAAGGGCGACCACGAGATCCACCAGGCCCAGTAGAACGTCGTCCAGCCGTGCATGTAGCCGGTATCTTCACGCCCGAACGGGTTGGACAGCGCCGGCAAGTCCTTGCCATAGGCCACGAGGCCCGCGGCGAAGTCGGTGAAGATCACCAGCGTCGGACCGACCAGGAGCACGAACAGCAGCAACAGCGCGGCCACGGTCATGTTGATCTCCGACAGCACCTTGACGCCGCCATCAAGGCCGCGCAGGACCGAAACCAGCGCCACCGCAGTGATCGCGGTGATCAGGATGACCTGCACGGTAACGTTTTCGGGAATCCCGAAGACGTGGCTCAGACCGGCATTCGCCTGCTGCGCCCCGAAGCCCAGCGAGGTGGCCAGGCCGAACAGCGTGGCGAAAACCGCGATCGTGTCGATGATGTGGCCCCACCAGCCCCAGACACGCTCGCCCAGGATCGGATAGAAGGCCGAACGGATCGTCAGCGGCAGACCTTTGTTATAGGTGAAGAGCGCCAGCGCCAGAGCCACCACCGCGTAGATCGCCCAAGGATGCAGTCCCCAGTGATAGATGGTGGCCGCCAGGCCCATTTCGCGCGCGGCCGCGACGTTTTCGGCGATCAGTTGCCCGTCCTCGTTAAAGGGCGAGGGCACGCCCAGCGGTGCCGAAACCGCCATGTGGTAGACCGGTTCAAGCACGCCGAAGAACATCAGCCCGATGCCCATGCCGGCCGCGAACAGCATCGCGAACCAGCCTGCGTAACTGTAGTCGGGCCGGGCGTCGCGCCCACCGAGCCGGACGCCGCCCACTGGCAGCACGATCAGCGCGAGGCAAAACAGCACGAACAGGTTCGCCGCGCCCATGAAGAACCAGTCGAAGGTCGACGTCAGGAACGGCCTCAGCCAGCCGAAGATGTCGGCCGCCTGGCCGGGCAGCGCCAGCGCGTAGAACACAAAGGCGACGATGGTCAGCCCCGAGATCATGAAGACGGGGTTGTGGATGTCGAATCCGAAGGGGCCGAGGCTCCCTTCGATATTGTCCTGACCGATCTCGTAATCGGTCTCGATGAGGTCCGCGGGCCCTTCGGGCGCGGGGATCCCCGGTTGGGTGGTTTCGTCTGTCATTGGTCTTGGTCCCTCCGCTTGCGCCCGGGACGGGCCCGGGCCGGGCGATCAGTCCTCGTGCTCGCGCACCAGCATGATCGAGGAGTGGGTGTGAAGCGCGAGCTTGCCGCCGTGGGACGGCCAGAGATAGTCGCCTAGGTTCGGCATGTGTGAGCCCATCACCACGAGATCGGCCTCGAGTTCCTGCCGCGCCTCGCGCAGTGCATGGTCGAGGTCGACCGCAGGGTCGTGGCTGACCACGCTCTTGGAGCGCGCGTCATGCCCGTATTTCTGCCCCTGTTCCGCCGCGAAATCCGCGAGCTTGCGGGCGAACTCCTCGGGACTGTGCGCCACCTTCGATGGCTGCGGCGTCGTTACGGCGACATAGGTCGCCGGGATGTCATAATGGCGCGCGAGGTCCGCCGTGACCTCGAGCGCCCGTGAAAGTCGGTCGACATGGCACAGGTCGACCGGAGCCAGGATGTGTTTGAACACGTCGCTCTCCCCTGTTGGGGCGCCCGGTTCGCGACGACGACGCGCCGCCACCGCCCGTTCCGGACGCGCGTACTGGTTCTTGCGGGGAATTCTCAGAAAGTGTTCGCGCCGTTCCCCCATGGCGAGCGTATCGGGGAATGCCCCGCCGCACAACCGCGCAACCCCGCGGCCGCCCATGTGGCCCGGTTCGCGAACGCACACGTGTTGACGGTCGACAATGATCTGCACGCGTCGATGCCGCAAAATCCCCGCCTCCGACATGGAATGGAGCTAGGGAGAGAGATCATACGGACCCATCTGACCCTGGCGGGGCTTTGCCTGTGCCTCGCCCCCGCCGTCGCCCCGGCCCAATCGTCCGACATGGCGGCGCGGGCCGCCGCGATCGAGGCCGGAAAGCAGGAATACATGCTGGCCTGCGCCGGATGCCACGAAGACAGCGGCAAGTGGGATGGCCCGATCGCCGCGATGCTGGAGATCGAGACGCCCGACCTGACCCGGATCAGCGAACGGATGGGCGGCACCTTCCCGGTCGGCAACACGCTCCTGCTGATCGACGGGCGCGAGACCTTGCGCGCCCATGGCGGCGAAATGCCGGTCTGGGGCGACAGGTTCCTGGCGGCAGCGCAGGACCGGGCCGGGCCGGATGCGACAGCCGTCGATGCGGAACTGGCCGGTCTCGGCCGGACCCTCGCATTGGTCTACTACCTGGAATCGATCCAGCGGTGACGGGACGCCGACGGTGCCATGCGGCCCCGCCGAGCCGCGTGCGAGGTCAGGCGTTCACGTCCACCACGACCCGCCCCTGCACCTGCCCCTTCAGGATCGCGGCCCCGAGATCAGGCAGATCGACCAGCGTCGCCGGGCGGATCATCGCTTCGAGCTTCTCGATCGGAAGGTCGCGCGTGAGGCGGTCCCAGGCGCGCACGCGATCCTCGTAGGGACGCAGCACGCTGTCGATCCCCAGCAGGTTGACGCCCCGCAGGATGAAGGGCGTGATCAGCGCGCCCTCGATAACGGCCCCGCCGGCGAGACCCACCGCGGCCACGGAGCTGCGATACTTCATCTGCTTTAGGACGCGCCCCAGCATCGCGCCCGCCACCGCGTCGACGCAGCCCGCCCAGACCTCGCTTTCAAGGGGCTTCTTCGTGACCTCGGTCAGCTCGTCCCGGGGCACGATCCGCGACGCGCCGAGCTCGCGCAGGTAGGGCTCGGTCTCGGGCCGGCCGGTTACTGCGGCGACCTCGTAGCCGAGTTTGTCCAGCACCGCGACGGCCACGGAGCCGACGCCGCCCGCGGCGCCGGTCACCAGCACCCCGCCCTGCCCCGGCGCCAGTCCGTGATCCTCTAGATCCATGATCGCCAGCATCGCGGTGAACCCGGCCGTGCCGACCGCCATAGCCTGGCGCGTGGTCAGCCCCTCGGGCAGCGGGACCAGCCAGTCGGCGGCGACCCGTGCCTTCTGGGCATAGCCACCCCAGCGCGCCTCGCCCACGCGCCACCCGGTCAGGATAACCTTGTCGCCAGGCTTGTAACGCACGTCGGCGCTTTCCTCGACCGTGCCGGCGAAATCGATCCCCGGAACATGGGGGTAACTCTTCACCAGCCCGCCGCCCGGTCCGATGCAGAGCCCGTCCTTGTAGTTCAGGGTCGAGTACTCGACCCCGACCGTCACCTCTCCCTGCGGCAAGCGGCCCTCGTCGACCTCCTGCACGCCCGCATGGGTCTTTCCGTCTTCGTCCTTTTCGACAACCAGCGCGTTGAACATCTTCTCGCTCCCTCGCATCACCCGACGAGGTCGGGCATCATCAACAGATCGGTGGGCCCCGGATCGGTCCCGGCTGCGGTCAGCATCGCGTGGACCTGGCCGCGGTGATGGGTCTGGTGGTTGAACATGTGCACGACGCACAGCGCGCGCGGCATGTTCAGTTCGCGCCCCGTAGACGAGGACCGCCAGCTTAGATCGCCCCGCAGGTCAGCCCCCGAAAGCCCCTGCACCCAGCGGCTGATCCGTGCGTCGGTGATCTGGCGTTTCGACCGGAGATCGGCCCAGTCGGCAACAAACCCCGAACTGTCGCCAAGCACCACGTTCGGCGCCTCCCAGCCATCGAGCCGCGACATCCACATGTGATCGGCCCAGAGCAGATGCGCGAGCGTGCCGTGGATCGAGCCCCAGAACGCGCCACGATCGGCGGTGCGCGCCTCCAAGGGCAAGGCCCCCGCCGCCTCGATCGCCGCGCGGTTCTGCCAGCGATTGTAGCGCGCCATTACCCGGCACCACTCGGCCGTCACCAGAGAGTCGCCCATGGCCGTCCTCCACCGTTTGCCGCCGTTGTGACAGACCCGTGCGCCGGTTGCGAGTCCCGCCCGCATTTCCCTTGAGCGGGCGCCGGCGCATCGCTAGCGTTGAGCGAGAAACTCCCACCCGAGGACCCTTGACTGACATGACCCTGCGCTTCGCTCTGTTCGGAACCGCTACCCTCTTCGCCGGCGCCGCCTGGGCCGCCGATCCTGATCTGCTTGTCTTCGACTATTCCGGCTTCGAGGATCCGGCGTTCCACAGCGAATATGCCGCCAAGCACGGACAGCCGCCGAGCTTCACTTTCTTCGGTGACGAGGAAGAAGCCTTTCAGAAACTCCGCTCGGGCTTCAAGGCCGATGTCAGCCATGTTTGCGCGGGCTCGGTGACGAAATGGGTCGAGTCGGGTATCGTCGAGTCTTGGGACATCAGCCGGATCGACGCGTGGGGCGACCTGAACGCCGACCTCAAGGGCACCGACGTCGCCGAGACCGGCGAAGAGGTCTATTTTGTTCCCTCCGATTTCGGCTCGACGGCGATCGCCTACAACACCGAGGAAGTGCCGGAGGCGGATGTCTCCACCCTCGACGTGTTCACGAACGCCGATTACGCTGGCCGCGTGACGCTTCCCGACAATGTCGACGATGCCTATGCGCTGGCCTATCTCGCCACCGGCACGACCGACTGGTCGGACGTGACCGACGACCAGTTCCAGGCCGCGTCCGACTGGCTGCGCGAGGTGCACCCCAACCTGCGCACCTACTGGGTCGACCCGGCGGAACTGGCGCAGCTTCTGGCCACCGGCGAGGTGCTAATCGCCTGGGCCTGGAACGAGACCCTGCCGACCATGACCGAGGAAGGCTTTCCCATCGGCTTCCAGCGCGAACCCGAGGAGGGCTCGTCGCTCTGGCTGTGCGGCTACGTGAACCTCAAGGACGGCGAAGGGGCCGAGGACAAGGCCTACGATTTCATGAACGCGCTGCTGCACCCCTCCTCGACCATGCCGCTGCTAGAGGCCGGCTACGGCCATGCCAACGCCGCCGCGATGGCGGAGTTGGGCGACGAGGCGCTGACCGAGGTGGGTCTGGGCCCGATCGACGCGCCGGTGCTGGCGCAGTTGCCGATGCCCGGCGCGTTGCGCGAGCGCCAGTCCGCCGAGTTCGAGAAAATCAAGGCCGGCTTCTGATCGCACGTCCCGCCGCCCCACGTTGGGGCGGCGCACGTTCCGGGACGCGCAGACGCCGATTGCGGCCGTAATGTCACGTCGGGGTCCTTTTTTCTCACCGCCCACGACAACATGTTCCCTGCGGCCATACGCTGCGGCGAAAAAGCGATTGGCCGCGCGAGCGAGGCAGAGAACAGACGATTTTCTCGGGGATTCGCGTTAGGATGAGTCGCGCGCTGCGGTATTGCGCCGCGCGTCGCCACGCCACAGGTTCGGCCCGACAACGAGAGGTGACCGACATGAACAGATTTTTTCCCCCTATGGCCGTCTGCCTGGCGCTTCTTGCCGGGCCCGCCGTGGCGCAGGAGGCCACTTTCGGCCCGCTGATCGACGCCCCGGCGCTTGCCGAGGCGCAGGAGAGCCTCGATCCGCTGATCCTCGACATCCGCCCTGGCAAGGTCGAGGACACGGAGGAAACCCATTTCGAGGCCGGCCATATCCCGGGCGCGGTGCATGCACCCTACAACCTGTTTCGCGGCCCCAAGGAGAACCCCGGCCAGCTCGTGACCGAGGACCAGATCACCGAGGTTCTGCGCTCGGTCGGCGTGACGCTCGACCGGCCCACCGTGATCGTCCACCAGGGCCGTGACCAGACCGATTTCGGCTCGGCCGCGCGGGTTTACTGGACGCTGAAATCCAGCGGGGTGAGCCCGCTTGCCATCCTCAACGGCGGCATGAACGCCTGGGAAGCGGCGGAATTGCCCGTTGAGACTGGCCCGGTGACGCCCGAGCCCAGCGACGTGACGGTCAGCTTCTCCGACGAATGGATGGCCACCACCGCCGACGTCGAGGCCATCGTCGCGGGCGACCAGTCCGGCGCGTTGCTCGACGCGCGGCCGCAGGCCTTCTGGGAGGGTAACGCGAAGCACGGCGCGGCAGCGCGCCCGGGCACGCTGCCGCAATCGCGCTACTTCACCCACTCGGGTTGGTTCGGGTCTGACCGGCCGGCCTTCATCGAGCCCGGCCTCGTCGAGCGGCTGACGGCCGAAAACGGCTTCGAAAAAGGCGACGAGCTGGTGTCGTTCTGCAATACCGGCCACTGGGCAGCCACCAACTGGTTCGCGTTGAGCGAACTGGCCGGTATCGACGGGGTGCGGCTTTACCCCGAATCCATGGTCGGCTGGTCGACCGCCGGCAACGAGATGGCCAACGTGCCGGGACCGCTGCGCAACCTCTGGAACCGGGTCACGGGCAAGTACTGAGCAAGCATCGAGGAGGACATGACCGACACAACCCTGGAGGCGCGATCCGCGCCGCGCCTGAGGGGCCGCGCATTGGCGGTCCTGGCAGCCCTCGTCGCCGCGCTCGCCGTCGCCGCGCTGGCCGGTCCGCGCTATGGGGCACTGTTGCTGATCGGGCTCGGCTTCGGCATCGCGCTGGAGGGGCTGCGTTTCGGCTTTACCGGGCCGTGGCGCCGTTTGATCCTGTTCCGTGACGCCACGGGGATCGTCGCGCAGATGATCTGCATCGGGCTGGTGGCCCTGATCGCCTTCCCGCTGCTCGCCGCCAATCCGACCGAGCTCATCGGCGCGCATGCGCCGGTTGGCTACGCGATGATCGGCGGCGCCTTCATATTCGGGATGTGCATGCAGATCGTGCTGGGCTGCGGCTCGGGAACGCTGGTGAATGCGGGTTCTGGCAACGTGGTCAGCGCCGTGGCGCTACCGTTCTTCTGCATCGGCAGCTTCGCCGGCGCCTATCACCTGACCTGGTGGACCGACCTGGGCAGCCTGCCGATCGCCGTGCTCTCGGGCGTCGAAGGGCTGGCGCTGACGCTGGTGGCGCTGGCCGCCGTCGCCGGCATCGCGCTGGCCGTTGCCGAACCGGGCAAGCGGATGCTGCCCGGCCGGCTCTGGGCGGCCGCGCTGGTAGTCGCGGGTCTCGCCATCGTGCACCTCACCGTCGCGGGCCAGCCCTGGGGCGTGGTCTACGGGCTTGGCCTGTGGGTCGCCAAGGGGACGACAGCGCTGGGCGCAGATCTCTCAGCATCGCCCTTCTGGTCGGCGCCCGGCAATGTCGAACGGCTGGAACAGAGCCTGCTGACCGATGTCACCTCGCTGACCGATATCGGCCTGATCGCCGGCGCGGCGCTCGCCGCCTGGTGGCGCGACGGGCTGACCGCGAAGGTCAAGGGCCACCCTGTCCACGCCTGGATAGCGGTGATCGTCGCGGGGTTCCTGCTGGGCTATTCCTCGCGGCTGGCCTTCGGCTGCAATATCGGCGCGTTCTTCAGCGGCGTCTCGACCGGAAGCCTCCATGGCTGGGCCTGGTTCGCGGCCGCGTTCACCGGATCGTGGTACGGCATCAAGCTCAGACCCCTGCTCGGTCTGGAGGCGCAGCGATGACCCGGCTGCCCGTTGTCGCGGTCCTGTTGCTCGCGGTGGCCGGAGTGCTGGTCTTCGACCTCGCCACCTCGGCCCCGCTCGACCCGTTCTCGGCCCCGCCGCTGATGGCGCTGGGCTCGGGCCAGGCCACCAGCGGGGCGCATTGCGCCTCGCTGCCGACGAACTGACTCACGGCACCCACATCTGCGCCTCGGCCACAAGGGTGTGACGCCGCAGGACCGCTTCGGTCACGCGCATCTTCTCGTACGCGTCACGCGCGAACCCCGTTTCAAGCGCGCGGCGCAACTCGTTGTCGGCCGCCGCGAGGGCGCGCAGTCGCTCCGCCGGAACGCAAAAGCAGCGCGCCTCCGTCACGAGCTGCCAATCCGCCGTCGCGGACCGCCCCGACAGGCAGATCAGTTCGCCCACAAAAACCTTCGGCCCGTAGACATGCAGCCGATACCCCCCCCGATCGCATTCATCACCTGCCCGTCGGAAACGTACACGAGGTTCCGGGCCCGCGCTCCGGCCCGCAGCAATACCGCCCCCGCCGCCCGCTCCTCCCAGTGCCCGGCGTCGAGAAACCGGCGCGCCCGATGCGCTTCGAGTCCCGGAAACTGGGTTTCGAGCAGCCGCCGCTCTTCAACGCTGAAGCGGCAGCCGGTGCGCAAAAGGCAGAGCCGCACCAGCCCGAACACGCTTATCGCGATCCAGCTGACCTGGATCAGCGCCGCAGACAGGTTGAACTGGCTCTGGAGGTCGAACAGAACGCAACCGGCGGCCACCATGTTTAGCGCCGGATAGCTGTAGCTATGCCCGCGCAGCAGCCCCGACTGCAGCGCGAAATACGACCCGAGATAGAGCAATACGCCCGCCGGGCCCACGATGTCTCGAAGATCGTCGAACTCCAGAAGCATCGGCCGCATCCGATGGAGGGTTACGGTGGAAAACGTCGAACCTGCCGACCCGGGCCGGCACACCCCAGAACCTGCCGCAGAGTAAACCCGATGCGCGGCCCGCACAGGTCGGGAATCCCCCCATGGCGCGAGGCGGACCAGCGCGATTCCTCTTGAACCGCTGGCATGGCGGGCTTACCTTCTTACGGTCTCGCAAGGGACTATGGCGATAAACGCGCCCGTAATAAGCGGATCGGACCCGGGGGCGGTACCCGGCGGCTCCACCAAAACTCCCTCATTGGCGGGATCATGGGGCCGAAACAGGATCGACGGACGTCTAAAGGGGTTAGCCTTCGCCCGGTGAGGTACCACCGTTATCGGTCCAAGCATGATAGTTGCCAATGACAACCGTGCTCCGGTCGCCGTTGCCGCCTAAGCGGTAACCAGACCGAAAACTCAAGCCCAGTTCCTCTAGCAAGGGCTGGCGGGGTTCGCAGGCACCTGGCAACAGAAGCCTGCATCTTCATCGAAATTCAGTTCGGCCAGAGTTCCTTGCGGCCGAAATGTCTCTCGTTCAACATTTCCCAACTCTCTCCGTGCATAACCGGCCAGGCGCAGAACGGGAGTTTTCATGGATCGCGTCTTACAACTCGAAGACTGGTATCGCAGGGTCTACATCGACGGCGACGTGGACGCTGTCGGAGAACTCTTTACCAAGGAAAGCCGCGCGGCGGGCCTGATGGCCGACATGCAGGTGGGCGCCGAGGACATCGCCGCCTTTGCGATGGCCCTGGTCCATCTCGTCGATACCCCGCGCCTGCACATCGTGAAGGCGGTCGAGGACGGCGACTGGCTGGCCGCCCTGATCGAATGCGAGGCGGTGCGGCCCTCCGACGGCAAGCCGCTGCGCGTGACCGGCCAACTCATGGCCCGCTACGAGGGCGACAAGATCGTCGAAGCGTATAACAGCTTCGAGTTCATCGGGTTCTTCGCACAACTGGGCCTTTTGCCCGAAGACAGCGTGGCGATCGGGATGAGCGGTCAGAAGATCGGCTGAGGGCCCGCGCGCCCGGCGTCAACGTCATCGCCTTGTCACGGAGCTTTGGCTATGACGGGGGCATGCCAGCGCCCCCCCTCTCAGACCTGTTCCGCGTTTTCGGCCGCATCGGCATTCTGTCCTTCGGCGGGCCGGCCGCGCAGATCGCCCTGATGCACCGGGAACTTGTCGAGACGCGCGGCTGGCTCGACGAGGGCGGCTTCCTGCGCGCGCTCAGCTTCTGCATGCTATTGCCTGGACCCGAGGCGATGCAACTGGCGACCTTCGCGGGCTGGCAGCTGCGCGGCGTCGCGGGCGGGCTGATCGCGGGCACACTGTTCGTACTGCCCGGCGCGGCCATCATCTTTGCGCTGGCCGCCGCCTATGCCGCCTTCGGCGCGGTACCGCTCGCGCAGGCCCTGTTTCTCGGCATCAAGGCCACAGTCGTGGTGATCGTGCTCCAGGCGCTGGCGCGGCTCGGCAACAAGGCGCTGAAGACCCCTGCGCGCTGGGGCATCGCGGGGCTGTCCTTTCTCGCGATCTTCCTGTTCGCCCTGCCCTTTCCCCTGATCATCGCACTTGCCGCCGGCTGGGGCTATGCTGCGGCAACCGGCACGCCTTTGCCCCGCACCGCGGACGTCGCGCCCCCAAGGACGGGCCGCACCATCGCCCTGTGGGGGGCGCTCTGGCTCGGGCCGGTGGCTCTGCTCGCAGCGGTCGGCGGCGGCCTGCTCGCCCAACTCGCCACCTTCTTCTCCAAACTGGCCGCGCTCACCTTCGGCGGCGCCTATGCGGTACTGGCCTGGATGGCGCAGGAGGTCGTGACCGACAAGGGCTGGCTATCGCCCGAGCAGATGATCGACGCCCTCGGCCTCGCCGAAACGACGCCGGGTCCGCTGATCCTCGTGACGCAATTCGTGGGCTTTCTCGCGGGATACGGCGCCAGCGGATGGGGCCTGGCCTTCGCTGCGGGCGCCGTCACGCTGTGGGTGACCTTCGTGCCCTGCTTCTTGTGGATCTTCGCCGGCGCGCCCTATGTCGATCGGCTCGCGGACTTTCCCCGGCTCTCTGCCGCGCTCGAGGCCATTACCGCGGCCGTGGTCGGCGTGATCCTCAACCTCTCTCTGTGGTTTGCGGCCCACGTCCTCTTCGCCGAAGTGGGGGCGCTGCGCGCTGGCCCGATCGACACGATCGCGCCCGTCTGGGCAAGCTTCAAGCCGCGCGCGGCGCTACTCACCGCACTGGCGGCACTGATGCTGCTGGGGCTGCGCTGGCCGCTGCCGGGCGTGCTGGCACTGATGGCGGGGGCGGGCGCCGCGCTTGGGTCGGGGGCATTTTTCCTCTAGCCCCTTCCCCTGTTCTTCGAATCCCCTATGCTGGAGCCAATTCAACCTAGGGGCATATGCGCGATGGCCGACAGGATCGACTATGGCAACCTCATGCATGCCGCGATGCGCGGGCTGATCCGGCAGGTTCTGTCCAAGGTCGCCGCAGAAGGTCTGCCCGGCGAACACCATTTCTTCATCACCTTCGACACCAACGCGGAAGATGTCGACATCGCCGACTGGCTGCGCGACCGCTATCCCGACGAAATGACCGTCGTCCTGCAGCACTGGTTCGACAATCTCGAAGTGGACGAGGACGGGTTCGCGGTGACGCTCAACTTCGGCGACAGCCCCGAGCCGTTGTATATTCCGTTCGACGCGATCCGCACCTTCGTCGATCCCTCGGTGGAGTTCGGGCTGCGTTTTGAGACGCAGGAGAGCCAAGCGGACGACGACGAAAACGAGAGCGCCGAAAACCAGCATCGCCCCGAGGCCGACGAGGACGCGGAGGCACAGACGTCCGGCGAGGCCGAGGTGGTCAGCCTCGACAAGTTCAGAAAATAACCGCAACGCCGCGCAGCGACGCGGATGTTCGGGTTTCTCAGAAAACAGAAGGAACGACAGCCCGACCCGCCCGCCGGCGTCACGGTGATCGCCCGTCTCGCGGCCCATCTCGGCCCCGCCGAACGACGTACGACCTACGAGGTTCCGATGGCCGCGGCGCTCGGCACCGACGGAGATATCGTCGGCGGCGGCAGCATGGCGAACGAGCGCGGCGAGGCGCTTTTCATCGAGATCGAGGTGCGGTTACGCGAAGTGACGGAGCGGATGCTTGACCGCCTCGTGCACACGCTCGAGCAGGCCGGCGCGCCGAAAGGATCCTCGTTGTGGGCATCCGACGGCACCGAGCTGCGTCGGTTCGGCCGGATGGAGGTCGTTGCGCTCGACATCCTCGCCCACGGGCTGCCCGAGGAGGTCTACCGCCGGTTCCACGTACAGGACCTGGTAGACGAGATCGCGCCGCTGATGGGCGCGGCCGGACGCTACCAGGGGTTGCGGATGCTGCCCGATCGGGGCGTGCTCTATTTCCATGGGCGCGACGCCGCGGCGATGGAGCGCGCGATCCGCGAGGTCGCGGCCTTCCACCCGCTCTGCCGGAATGCCGCGATCCGCCGCCCGCCGCGGGCGTGACCACGCGATTGATCTTTCCGTCCAAGCCGTTAAGACCCGGGGCAAAAGCCAGACAAGGAGAGCGCGCCAATGACCGCCACCCGCACCGAGACCGACAGCTTCGGCCCGCTGGAGGTGCCCGCCGACAAGTACTGGGGCGCCCAGACCCAGCGCTCGCTGCTGAACTTCCCGATCGGCTGGGAGAAGCAGCCCGTCGCCATCGTCCGCGCGCTGGGCGTCATCAAGCAGGCCTGCGCCGAGGCGAACATGGTGCTTGGCACGCTGGACGAGGACCGCGGCCGCGCCATCGTGCAGGCCGCCGGCGAGGTCGTCGAGGGCCGGTTCGACGACAACTTCCCGCTGGTGGTCTGGCAGACCGGCTCGGGCACCCAGTCCAACATGAACGCCAACGAGGTAATCGCGAACCGCGCGATCGAGATCCTGTGCGGGGTGATCGGCTCGAAGGACCCGGTCCATCCGAACGACCACTGCAACATGGGGCAAAGCTCGA
This sequence comes from Rhodovulum sp. ES.010, assembly GCF_900142935.1. NCBI lineage: Bacteria > Pseudomonadati > Pseudomonadota > Alphaproteobacteria > Rhodobacterales > Paracoccaceae > Rhodovulum > Rhodovulum sp. ES.010. The sequence goes on from NZ_FSRS01000001.1 coordinate 1,077,465, forward strand.
ACGACACCTTCCCCACCGCGATGCACATCGCCGCCGCGATGACCGCGCGCGACGTCCTGCTGCCGGGGCTGGAAAAGCTGGCCGCGGGGCTCGAGGCGAAGGCGGAGGCGTTCAAGGACGTCATCAAGATCGGCCGCACCCATACCCAGGACGCAACCCCGCTGACGCTTGGCCAGGAATTCTCGGGCTATGCGCATCAGGTGCGCCAGGGCATCGCGCGGGTGAAGGCCGCGCTGCCGGGCATCTACGAACTGGCCCAGGGCGGCACGGCGGTCGGCACCGGGCTGAACACCAGAACGGGCTGGGGCGAGGCGGTAGCGGCCAACATGTCACGGATCACCGGCCTGCCCTTCCTGACCGCACCGAACAAGTTCGAGGCTCTGGCCGCGCATGACGCGATGGTGTTCATGTCGGGCGCGCTCGCGACGGTGGCGGGGTCGTGCTACAAGATCGCCAACGACATCCGGTTCCTCGGTTCGGGCCCGCGCTCGGGCCTCGGCGAGTTGATCCTGCCCGAGAACGAGCCCGGCTCCTCGATCATGCCGGGCAAGGTGAACCCGACCCAGGCCGAGGCGCTGACCCAGGTCGCCGCCCACGTCATGGGCAACGATGCCGCGATCAAGTTCGCCGGCTCCCAAGGTCATTTCGAACTCAACGTCTACAACCCGATGATGGCCTACAACCTGCTGCAGAGCATGCAGCTTCTGGGCGATGCCGCCGACAGCTTCACCGAGCGGATGCTGAACGGTATCGAGGCGAACGAGCCGCGGATCGAGAAGCTGATGCGGGAATCGCTGATGCTGGTGACCGCGCTGGCGCCCGAGATCGGCTATGACAACGCCACCAAGGTCGCCAAGACCGCGCACAGGAACGGCACGACGCTGCGCGAGGAGGCGGTGAAGCTGGGCTTCGTCGACGAGGCCACCTTCGACCGGGTGGTGCGGCCCGAAGACATGATCGGGCCGAAGGACTGATGGCGGGCGGCGTCGTCAACCTGCGCGCCGCGCGGAAGGCGAAGGCGCGCGCCGAGAAGCGCGCCAGGGGTGACGCCAACGCCGCGAAGCACGGCCGGACCCGGGCGCGGAAGGCGGCGGAAGAGGCCGATGCCGCATGCGCCCGCAAGACGCTCGACGCCCACAGGCTGGAGGAGGAATGAGCGCCCGCCCGGTCAAGCGGTCGCTGACGCTGAAGGGGCACCGCACCTCGGTCTCGCTCGAGGACGAGTTCTGGGCCGCCTTCCGCGAGATCGCGGTCGAGCGCGGCATCGCGGTGAACGCGCTGGCCGACGAAATCGACTCAAACCGAGACCTGGAAACCGGCCTTGCCTCGGCGATCCGCGTCTTCGTCCTGACGCATTACCGCCGCTAGTACTTGCGTCGGACAAAGCCTTCAAAATGCCGCGCGCCTGTTCAGATGCGCGACCGGCATCGGAATCCAAACCGAACCTGCCCACCATCGCCGTCGGGGCGCGCCTCCCCCGGGGGCTCACCCGAGCGTGGCCAGTCCGGGGAAGGTCTCCAAGAGCCAGTAGCTGAACGCGCTGAAAGCGCCGGTCACCAGCGCAAGCCCCACCGCGACAAGAAGCCCGCCCATCACCTTCTCGATCAGTGCCATGTGGCGCTTGAGCCGGTTCATCACGCTCATTGCACGCTGGATGAACAGCGCTGCGAGCAGGAAAGGGATGCCCAGCCCGGCGGCGTAGACGGCCAGCAGAACCGTACCGCGCGTGACGTCGGCCTCGGATGCCGCGAGCGAGAGGATCGCGCCAAGCTGCGGGCCGATGCAGGGCGTCCAGCCGAAGGCGAAGGCGAGGCCGAGGAGATAGGCGCCAAGCGCCGAACCGCCCCGGTCGCCGGCGTCGAGCCGCGCCTCGCGGTCGAGGATCGGAATGCGAAACACGCCGAGGAAATGCAGCCCGAAGACGATGACGACGACCCCGGCGATCCGCGCGAACCACTGTTGGTTCTGCAGGAAGAAGGCCCCGAAGGCCGAGGCGGTGAAACCTAGTAACAGGAACACCGTCGACAGCCCAAGCACAAAGAACAGCGCCGGCAGCAACGCCGAGCGCCGGAGTCGCGCGCCCGTGCCGGTCAACTCGCCCATGCTGATCCCGCCCATATAGGCGAGGTAAGGCGGCACGATGGGCAGGACGCAGGGGCTGAGAAAGCTCAGCAGGCCGGCGGCCAGCGCCACCAGCATGGCCGGGATCAGCCCCGCATCGATCAACTCGATTCCGAACATCGCCACTCCTTTCCCTCGGGCGGGCTTAGCCGAAGCCGGGCGTTTCGTCACGCCATGTCCTGTCACAAAGGCGTGGACAAGGGGCCGCATCGAACATAGGCCCGCAGACATGACGCTCACGATCGAGGTGGACGCGCGGGGACTGCGTTGCCCGCTTCCCGTACTCCGGGCACGCAAGGCGTTGGAGGAGTTGGGGCCGGGCGGGCTTCTGCGACTCTGGGCCGACGACGCGGTGGCGGTAATCGACGTGCCGCTTTTTTGCCGCGACGCCGGGCACGAGTTCCTCGCGATGGAAGAGCACGAGGGCGCACAGCTCTACCTGATCCGGCGGGGCTAGAGCGCGTCGCATTTAATCGGCCTCATAGCCGGCCGCCTTGAAGTAGTTGTAGCATTCTTGGTCTGAGACGAGGTCGCAGACATGGCCGACGGCCGCCCAAAGTTGATCGTAGGTTCGCGCGGCTGCCTTCCTTATGAGCGACTTCAGCTTTGAGAACGCCATTTCGATGGGGTTCAGGTCCGGGCTGTAAGGCGGCAAGAACAGGAACCAGGTGCCAATCGCACGCAGGGACGCCGCTGCGGCCGGGGCCTTATGGCTCGACAGGTTGTCGAGAATGACAACGTCGCCTTTGCGCAGCGTCGGCCCCAGCTGGGTTTCGATGTAGAGGGCGAACATCTCGGCGTTCATCGCCCCGTCGATGATCCATGGTGCGTCGAGCCGGTCGTGGCGCAGGGCCGCGACGAAGGTCTGGGTGCGCCAATGTCCGAACGGCGCGTGATCGACGAGGCGCTGCCCGAACGGGGCCCAGCCGGTCGTCTTGGCCATGTTGGTTTTGACCGAGGTCTCGTCCACAAAGGCCAGCCGGTCCAGATGGTTGGCCATGAAGGGCTGGCGTTTCGCGATCCAGATGCGCCGCAGATCGGCGACATCCTTGCGCTTCTGCTCAAGCGCCTGCAGGTCTTTTTTCGTGCGTCAGACCAAGCCCGCGCAGCACCCGCCAGATCGTGCCGCGATGGACCTCGATGCCATGGGTTTCGGCCAGCTCAACGGCCAATTCATCGAGCGTGATCTCGCCCTTGGCGGCGACGCGGGCTTCGATCCAGCCGGTCACGCCCGCAAGCTTGCCGTGCCCGCCGCCATTGCCTTGGGGCCGGGGCTTGAGTGATCCGGTCTCGCGACGCAGTTTGATCAGCTCGTTCACGAACTTCGGCGATACTCGGAAGTGCCGTGCCGCTTCGCGATGCCCATGACCTTCGTCCACAAACGCGACGACACGCTCGCGTAGCTCTATCGGATGTGGTTTGCCCATCTATGACCCCCATATCTACCTCAAAGAGACGGAATCACATCACGGCCAATCTGGGAATCCTGAATCCGAAAGCCGGCGACACGCTCTAGCTCCGGCGCGGCCTGAACGCCACGAGGGGCAACGCCCCCGAAACGCCGCGCGGCCGGGGGGCTTGCTTTCGCCGGGCCACCATCAGCGGCCCAGCGACCACCACCCACGCTTCTTCGGCTTGGAGGCTTCCTCTTCGTCCGCCGCGGCAGCGGGTGCAGGCTGCGCCTCGGGCTTGGGCGACGGCTCGGGCGCGGCATCCGGTTCCGATACCGACGCGGGGATGGGTGCCGCGGCGGTCTCTTCGACCGGTTCAGGCTCGGTTCCGGGCTCCATGCTCGGCTCGGCCGGCGGCGTGTCGGCCTCCCCATCCTGATCGGCCGCCGTCTCTGCTGGCTCGGCCTTGCGGCCGCGCGGCCGGCGTGTCCGGCTCTTGCGGGGTTTCTCGCCTTCAGCCTCTGTTTTCTGTTCGGCGGGCTCGGCCCCCTCACCAGTCGGCTCACGAGCCTCCTCGCTGCCGGCCTCAGCTTCGCCCGTGCGGCCCTCGTCGGCCTGACCTTCGCCGTTCGAACCGGCTTTCTTCTTGCGGCGGCGCCGCCGCCGCTTCTTGGGCTTCTCCTCGCCTTCGGCGGACGACACGGCCTCGGCGGACGACGCGGCCTCGGACTCGTCCTCAACCACCGCTTCTTGCATCTCAGAGGTATCGACAGAAATCACCGGCGCGACCACCTCGGGCACCGCGCGGGTCGCCGTCTTGAAGCGCTCGATCGAGAAATCGGGCGAGATCAGGAACGGGTCTGCCTCGATCCGAACCGACAGGCCGTACCGCGCCTCGATCTGGGCCACATGCTCGCGTTTCTGGTTCATCAGGTAGTTCACGATACCTACCGGCGCTTTCAGCAGAACCTCGCGAGACCGGCCCCGGACCCCCTCTTCCTCAAGCTGGCGCAGGATGGCCAGCGCCAAGCTGTCATCGGAGCGGATGAGCCCTGTGCCGTGACAATGCGGGCACGGCTGGGTCGTCGCCTCGATCATGCCGGGGCGTAGGCGCTGGCGGCTCATCTCCAAGAGGCCGAAGCCCGAGATACGGCCGACCTGGATGCGGGCGCGGTCGTTCTTGAGCCTTTCCTTGAGGCGCTTCTCGACCGCGGCGTTGTTCTTCCGCTCCTCCATGTCGATGAAGTCGATAACGATCAGCCCGGCGAGGTCGCGCAACCGCAGTTGGCGGGCCACCTCCTCGGCCGCCTCGAGGTTGGTCTTGAGCGCCGTTTCCTCGATCGAGCCTTCCTTCGTCGCCTTGCCCGAGTTCACGTCGATCGCTACCAACGCCTCGGTGACGCCGATCACGATATACCCGCCCGACTTGAGCTGGACGGTGGGGTTGAACATAGAGGAAAGGTAGCTCTCGACTTGGAACCGCGCAAAGAGCGGCAGCGGGTCGGTATACTGCTTCACGTTCTTGGCGTGGGACGGCATGATCATCTTCATGAAGTCCTTGGCCATGCGATAGCCGCGATCGCCCTCGACCAGCACCTCGTCGATCTCGCGCGAATACAGGTCGCGGATCGACCGCTTGACAAGATCGCCTTCCTCGTAGATCGGCGCCGGCGCGACGGATTTCAGCGTCAGTTCCCGGATCTGTTCCCACAGCCGTTGCAGGTATTCGTAATCGCGCTTGATCTCGGACTTGGTGCGCTGCGCGCCCGCCGTCCGAATGATGAGCCCCGCGCCCTCGGGAACATCAAGTTCGCCCGCGATCTCCTTGAGTTTCTTACGATCTGCGGCGTTCGTGATCTTGCGCGAGATGCCGCCGCCGCGAGCGGTGTTGGGCATCAGTACGCAGTAGCGGCCTGCGAGGCTCAGGTAGGTCGTGAGCGCCGCGCCCTTGTTGCCGCGCTCTTCCTTGACGACCTGCACCAGCATGATCTGCCGGACCTTGATGACCTCCTGAATCTTGTAGCGGCGCGGCCGGGGCTTGCGCGAGCGGATCTCCTCGGTCACGTCCTCGTCGGCGACCGACTCGATCTGGTCGTCACGTGCGGCGGGCTCCGCCGCTTTGTCGTCCGTCTCCCGGGTCTCCGCCGACGCGTCGCCCTGCGGCGCGGTCTCGCCCTCGTCGGGTTTGCGTGCGGACTTGCGACGTCGGCGCGACGGCTTGCGAGGCTTGGACGGCTCCGCCTCTTCACCTTCAACAAGCGGCTGGGCCGACTCGGCCTCTTGGCCGAGGTCGACCACGTCCATCCCGGGGATATCGCCCGACGGCTCGCGCGTCTCAACCGGGTCGTCGCTGCGCGCGGCGGCCGCAACAGTACCGGAGGGGCCGTCGTCCCCGCGATTTTCGGGCGTCACCTTCCGGTCGGGAGTGTCCTCGTCCGCCGATTCCGCCGGCCTGTCTGCCGCTTCCGTTGGCGTGCCCGGCGAACACGCCTCCTCCGAGGTCACGGGCGGCTCGGCCGCCACCCCGGACACACCTTGGGGTTGTGCCGCTGGCGCGGCAACTTCGGCCGATTCCTGGTCGGGTCCGGCCTCGGCGGCGGGAGACTGGCCCTCCGTCTTGGGCTTGCGCCGGGACCGTGAGCGCCGCTTGGGCTTGGGCTTCTCCGCCGCCTCGTCCTCGTCCATCTCCTCGGCGAGCGCGCGTTCTTCTGCGAGCAACGCCTCACGGTCGGCGACCGGGATCTGGTAGTAGTCCGGGTGGATTTCCGAGAACGCCAGGAAGCCGTGTCGGTTGCCGCCGTAATCCACGAACGCCGCCTGGAGCGAGGGCTCCACGCGGGTGACTTTCGCTAGATAGATATTGCCGGCGAGTTGACGCTTGTTGACACTCTCGAAATCAAACTCTTCAACCTTGTTTCCGTCCACCACCACAACGCGGGTCTCTTCCGCGTGGGTGGCGTCGATGAGCATTTTCTTTGCCATATCAATTCTTTGCACCACGGCGTCACGCCCGGCCCCGGCGGGGCAAGGCGGCGCGGAGGGTGTCTTGTTGGGGCGTGGGCGCGCGCGCGGGCCGGGCGGGCGACGTCTGGCCTGCCCGTCTCCTGCCTTGTATGCCTCACGCACTCCATCGCGGTTCGTCTCCGATGCCGAAAAAGTGAGCGGCATCCATTGGTGTGTCCCGGCGGCATCTGCGCACACCGGGCATGCGGCGGGACCTTGCGGGTCCCCTTCGGCCTGCTTCGTGCTGCTCCGGGCTTCGGTGCCGCGGGACGCGCGAAATACAGCGAAACTTGTCGGCGGCGATCGGACGACCATACGCGTTCCACGCGCCGCTTGGCGACATTAGCGGTAGAGGCGGGGAAATTACAATGCCTTTTTCCCCCGCCCCACCCGCTCAGAGATAGTCGGCCCGGCTGAGACCGTACTTGGCCATTTTCTCGTTCAACGTGCGCCGCGGCAGGCAGAGTTCCTCCATAACGCCCGCGATCGAGCCCTTGTGGCGGCGCATCGTATTGTCGATCAGCATCCGTTCGAAAGCCTCGACATATTCCTTCAGCGGCTTGCCCTCGGTGGTCATCACCGGTTTCGCGGCCTCGTTGTCGGCCATCAGGAGGCTCGCGATGGTGCCCGATCCGCGGCGGTTCTGCAGCACCGCCCGCTCGGCGATGTTGATCAGCTGGCGCACGTTGCCCGGCCAGGGCGCCTGCATCAGCTGCGCCGCCTCCTGCGCGGTCACCTCGGGCGCTTCGCAGCCGTATTCCTCGGCGAACTGTTCGGAGAGCCGGTTGAACAGAGTCAGGATATCCTCGCCGCGGGCACGCAGCGGCGGCAGGGTGATCCGCATCGCGGCGAGCCGGTAGAACAGGTCCGGCCGCAACGCATCCTCCACCGTCTTGTCCTGCTCTTGCAGGTTCGACACCGCGATGATCCGCGTCTCGGCCGGTACGCCCTGATCGTTGATGAAGGTCAGCAGACGCGCCTGCAGAGCCGGCGACAGGGCGTCGACATCCTCAAGGCACAGCGTCCCTCCGCGCGCCTCTTCGACCGCCGGCAGGCTCGCGCCTTCGTCGAACGGGCCGAAGAGGCGCGCGCTCAATGACTCGTCATCGAAGGCGGCGCAGGCGATCTGCACGAATTTCTTGCCCGCACGTGGCCCAACTGCGTGCAGCGCGTGCGCCACCAGCGTCTTGCCTGTACCGGTCTCGCCATCGATCAGCACGTGGCCGTCGGCTTGGCCGAGGTCGAGAATATCCTCGCGCAGCCGCTCCATCACGGGGGAAGAGCCGATCAGCTTCTTCACCAGTACCGTGCCGTCGCCGAGCTCGCGCCTAAGCGCCCGGTTGTCCAGAGTCAGCCGCCGGGTCTGACTGGCCCGCTTGGCCAGTTCGGTCATGCGGTCGGGGTTGAACGGCTTTTCCATGAAATCGAACGCCCCAATCCGCATCGCCTCCACCGCCATCGGCACGTCGCCATGCCCCGTGATCATGATGACGGGCAGCGATGAATCGAGGCTCATCAAGCGCTTCAACAGCGCGATGCCGTCCATCCCCGGCATCTTGATGTCGGTCACGACGACGCCGGGATAATCGGGACCAATCTCCTTCAGCGCGTCCTCGGCGCGCGCGAAGGTTGCCGTGTCGAACCCGCTCAGCGCCAGCCACTGGCTGATCGACTGGCGCATGTCCTGCTCGTCGTCGACGATGGCGATCTTCATGGCCTGGGGCATTGTTCTTCCTTATTCCGCGGCTTCCACGTCCTGGCTCAATATCGGCAGCTGCACTTCGAATACAGCCCCACCGTCGCGCCCGTTGCGCGCGGTCAGCCGGCCACCGAGATCGTTGACGATTCCCGACGAGATCGCGAGGCCCAGCCCCACCCCGTCGCCCGGCTCCTTTGTGGTGTAGAACGGCTCGAACAGGTTCTCGAGGTCCTCGATCCCGTGGCCGTTGTCGCGCACGGTCAACGTCGCCGTCTCGCCGGCCGAGAGGATCAGGTCGACTTGGGGCGCGGGCGACTCCCGCGTCGCATCGAGGGCGTTGCGCAGCAGATTGATGATCACCTGCTCAAGCCGGACGCGATCGGCCATGACGCACACCTTCTCACGCGGCAGCGACCGCGTTATCGTCACCCTGCGGCGCTTGAGCTGGGGCTCCATCATCGACAGCGCGCCCGAGACGCAGGAGCGCATGTCCAGGGGCTCGAAGGCGTCCCCCCCCTTGCGAGCGTAACTCTTGAGTTGCCTGGTGATCGCGCCCATCCGTTCGATCAGGTCGTCGATCCGCTGGAACGAAGACAGCGCCTCGTCAGACCTCTTGCGCTGCAAAAGCAGGCGCGCGCCGGCCAGGTAGGTCTTCATCGCTGCGAGCGGCTGGTTCAGTTCATGGCTGACCGCGGCCGACATCTCGCCCAGCGCCGCCAGCTTGGAGCTTTGCGCAAGCGTCTGCTCGGCCACTTCGAGGTTCTTCTCGGCCCGCTCGCGCTCGGCGATCTCGCGTTGCAGCCGGGCGTTCAGTTCGCGCAGCTCGCGGGTTTCCTGCTGGAACCCGATCGAGCGCAGCTGCGCCCGGCGGGACATCATGTAGAACGTGCCGGCCAGCAGGATCGCGAAGCCCATGATCTCGAGCGCCAGCACCGAGTTTACCTTGTCGCGGATCGAGACATAGGAGGTGAACGAGATGATGCGCCAGCCATGGTGGTTGATCCGCGCCGAGTTGCGCATCACCGCCTCACCCATCAGATAGGCATCGGGCGGCAGAGCGCCCCAGTCCGCGGTGGCCTGGAGCGCGCGCTGGATCGCCGACGGCGGAGAGCGCACCGCCAGCGCCTCTTCCACCGTGCGCCCGCGCCAGCGCGGCTCGGTCGACAGGATGATCTGTCCCTCGCTGTCGGTGACTATGATCGCGTCGGCAATGCCCGCCCAGTTCTGCTCGAACTTGCCGAGATCGACGCCGACGACGATCACGCCGGCCTTCTTACGGTTGATCACGATCGAACGGGAATAGGTGAAACTGTAAGCCCCCGCCTCGGTCCGCGACGTGATGAAGACCGTGTCGTTCGAACGCTGCGCCTCGACGAAAAAGGGCGCGTTGCGCAGGTTGGTGCCGATCCTGTTGCGATCGGTGGCGGCCACCACCCGCCCGCTGCCGTCCAGCAGCATCAGCGAGGCGGCGCCAATCTCGTCCACATAGCTGATCAACTGCTGGGAGCTTTGCGAGAAATCGCTTGTGTTCAGCGCATTGATCAGCGTGGGATCGCGCGACAGCAAAAGCGGCACGACCGAGGCGCGCTGCAATTCGCTCACGACGTTGCCGGAGTAGAGCGCAAGCCGCACCTGGGCGCGGTTGCGCGTCGTCTCGGTGAAGCGTTCCGTCAGCCAGGTGTTGGTGACCCAGACCGTCGCGACGGCAACCGCAATCAGGGCGACAAGCGCGATGCGCTTGCGCCATTCCGCCCCTTCCGGCGCGAAGACGACCCTAGCCTTGCGAAAGACGCCGAGCATGTCCGCCAGATTACGCCGGGGCCGCAGACCGCTCAAGCGCGGCGCCCTCACGCCGGCGTCAGCGCGCCGATCAGCGAGCGGAAAAGCGCCGCCCCATCCGTGCCGCCATGGGCGGGTTCGGCGGCGCGTTCGGGATGCGGCATCACGCCCAGCACGCGCCGGTTCTCGCTGAGAATTCCGGCGATGTCGGCCACCGAGCCGTTGGGGTTGTCGCGATAGGTGAAGGCGATGCGGTCCTCGCCTCGCAGCCGCGCCACAAGGTCGTCATCGGCGACATAGTTGCCGTCGTGATGGGCGACGGGCACGGCGATCCTTTGGCCGGCCTCGTATCCGGTCGTGAAAGCGCAATTGGCGGTTTCCACCGTGAGGTCGACGGGCTTGCAGACGAACTTCAAACCCGCGTTCCGCATCAGCGCCCCAGGCAGTATGCCGGTTTCCGTCAGCACCTGGAACCCGTTGCAGACCCCCAGCGCATAGCCGCCGCGATGGGTATGCTCGATGACCGCGCGGGTGATCGGCGAGCGCGCGGCGATCGCGCCGCAGCGCAGGTAATCGCCGAAGGAAAACCCGCCGGGTATGCCGACGACGTCGACGCCCTCGGGCAGGACTCGGTTCTTGTGCCACACCATCGTGACCTCGGCGCCGGCCTTGCGGAACGCTTCCGCTAGGTCGCGGTCGCAGTTGGAGCCGGGAAAAACGAGAACGGCGGCTTTCATCGGGGTCCCCTCAGCCGATCTCGATGTCGAAGCGCTCGATCACGGTGTTGGCGAGCAGCTTTTCGCACATCTCGCGCACCTGCGCCTCGGCCGCCCCCGGGTCCGTTTCCGCCAGATCAAGATCGATGACCTTGCCCTGGCGCACCTCGCCCACGCCGTCGAACCCCAGCGCGCCCAGCGCATGGGCCACCGCCTGTCCCTGCGGGTCTAGCACGCCATCCTTGAGCATCACGTGAACGCGGGCTTTCATGCCGTCTTTCCTTTCGTCGCTCGGGGCCTGCGCGGTCGCGGAAGCCCGTCATGTCGTTCAGCTGCGCCCGTCCCTTTTCGCACCGCGGGCACCCTTGCGCTTGGCATCATGTCCGGAGGAGCTTCGTGATGACACGAGCCGGACACGCTTGCCCTTTCAATTGATCAGAGTCGGCTTCGTCGCATGGGTTACGTTCGTCGGCAGCACGCCCAGCCGTTTGGCGACCTCGGTGTAGGCGTCGGTCAGGCTGCCCAGGTCGCGGCGGAACACGTCCTTGTCGAGATGCTCGCCGGTCTTGACGTCCCACAGTCGGCAGCTGTCGGGGCTGATCTCGTCGGCCACCACGAGGCGCATGAAATCGCCCTCCCAAATGCGGCCGACTTCGATCTTGAAATCCACCAGCTTGATGCCGACGGCCAGCATCACCCCCGAAAGGAAGTCGTTCACCCGAAGCGCCAGCGCCACCATGTCATCCAGGTCCTGCTGCGCCGCCCAGCCGAAGGCGATGATGTGCTCCTCGGTCACCAGCGGGTCGCCCAGAGCGTCGTCCTTGTAGTAGAATTCCACGATGGGCCGCGGCAGCGCGGCCCCCTCCTCTAGCCCCAGCCGCTTGGACATCGAACCGGCGGCCACGTTGCGCACCACGACCTCCAGCGGGATGATCTCGACCTGGCGGATCAGCTGTTCGCGCATGTTGATGCGGCGGATGAAATGGGTCGGCACGCCGATAGCGTTCAGCCCGGTCATGAAGAACTCGGACAGGCGGTTGTTCAGCACCCCCTTGCCCTCAATCACGTCGTGCTTCTCTGCGTTGAAGGCGGTGGCGTCGTCCTTGAAGTATTGCACAAGGGTGCCGGGCTCGGGCCCCTCGTAGAGAATCTTCGCCTTGCCCTCGTAGACTTTCTTGCGACGTGCCATGGAGACTCCGAATCCGGGAAGCGCGGGCCCCGGGTGACCCGCGCGCTCGCTGAGCTTTTAGGGCATGGGCCGTCCTGCCGCAAGGCACCGCGCGGCGGCACCGTCAAGACAAGGCCACCACAGTGACGTAGCGTCATGCGCCATGATTTTGCCCTTACAGACCATTGGCTACCTTGACGTCTGCCAAAGTATACAACATGTGGCGCGCGCTCGCACAACGTCGGCCGCCCAGAAACGGCCGACCACTCGACGAACAGACCCACCAGCGGCCGAAGAAAACAGAATGGACCGCCCCGTCATCGACTACACCGCACCCGTGTGTACCATCGCCCGGGATATCATCCTCGCGTCCTGCGAACGTGTCTGGCACAGCCTGATCGACTTCGAGCGCTGGCCTTCCTGGAACGACGCCGTGCACCGCGTCGCCCTGGACGGGCCGCTGGCCGAGGGCTCGACCGTCCACTGGACGACGGCGCGCGGCCTGACGCTCAGCACAACCCTGACGCGTCTCGACCCCTACGCGAGGATCGCCTGGGCCGGGTCGGTCGGCGCGATGCAAGCCGGATACCAGCTTTCGCTCGAGCCGCGCGACGGCATGACCCGCGCAGTGGCCGAAGTTTCGATCGACTCCGGCCTTGCGCGGGCGATGCCCGGTTTCACCGAACGTGCGCTGCGGGCGGGCCTCCGGCGCGGCCTGGCGGCCCTTCGGGTCGAGGCCGAGCGCCACGCCGTCTAGGCGAGAAGAACGGCGGGCGAAGGTCAGCCTGCCCCTAGGCAGGCGCGCGAACTTCCCTTAAATGGCATTCGAAACCGGAATCCCAGGAGGCCCGCAGCCGATGACCACTTTCGACGACCGCGAGAACGCATTCGAGAACAAGTTCGCCCACGACTCCGAGATGCAGTTCAAGGCCGAGGCGCGGCGCAACAAGCTGCTCGGGCTCTGGGCGGCGGAGCTGATGGGCCTGTCGGAAGAGGCTTCGCTTGAATACGCCAAGGAAGTGGTCAAGGCCGATTTCGAGGAAGTCGGCGAAGAGGACGTCTACCGCAAGCTCGCCGGCGATCTCGGAACCAAGGCCGACGAGGCGACGATTCGCGCCAAGATGGCGGAGCTGATGGTCGTGGCCAAAGAGCAGATCATGAACGAAAGCTGACGGCGCGCCGGACTCCCCCGGCCTGCCTTCCCGGCGGCACCCGCCGCCTGCCCGTGACCGCCGAAAGGATCCGCAAATGACGGACGCGCTGTCCCGCATGCTTGCCGAGCGCGACTGGCTGATGGCCGACGGCGCCACCGGCACCAACCTGTTCAACATGGGGCTGGCCTCGGGCGAGCCGCCGGAACTTTGGAACATCGACCGCCCCGACGACATCCGGGCGCTGTACCGCGGCGCGGCCGAGGCGGGCTCGGACATCTTTCTGACCAACAGCTTCGGCGCCAACGCCGCGCGGCTCAAGCTGCATGACGCCCAGGGCCGGGTGGGCGAGCTAAACAGGGTCGCCGCCGGACTTGGCCGCGAGGTGGCCGACGCAGCGGACCGCCCGGTGGTGGTCGCCGGCTCCATGGGCCCGACCGGCGAGATCATGGAACCAATGGGGCCGCTTTCCTACCCCGCCGCGGTCGAGATGTTCCACGAACAGGCCGAAGCGCTGAAGACCGGCGGCGCCGACGTGCTCTGGGTCGAGACGATCAGCGCGGGCGACGAGTTCCGGGCCGCGGCTGAAGCCTGCCAGCGGGCGGAGATGCCGTGGTGCGGCACGATGAGCTTCGACACCGCGGGGCGTACGATGATGGGCCTGACCTCGGCCGACCTGGCCGCACTGGTCGAAAATCTGGCTTGGAAACCGCTGGGCTTCGGTGCCAATTGCGGCGTGGGCGCGTCGGATCTGTTGCGCACCGTGCTGGGTTTCGCCGCGGCGGGCACCGAACGCCCGATCATCGCCAAGGGCAATGCCGGCATTCCGAAATATGTCGAGGGACACATCCATTACGACGGCACGCCGGAGTTGATGGCCGATTACGCGGTGCTTGCACGTGACAGCGGCGCGACGATCATCGGCGGGTGCTGCGGCACGACGCCGGCGCATCTGCGCGCCATGCGCGAGGCGCTGGAAACCCGCCCGTGCGGCCCGCGCCCCAGCCTCGACGAAATCGCCGAAAGGCTCGGCGGCTTTTCCTCCGCTTCGGACGGCACCGCAGAGGAGGATACACCGGCGCGACCGCGCCGACGCCGGCGGGGGTAGTCGCGCGCCCGCTCACGCGCCCGGGGCGGCAGCTTGCGGATACCAGCGAATTTATTTCAGAACAGTTCCAGCTGATCGCCCGGGCGTGGCGGCACCCGGAACAGATCGGTGCGCAACGCCGGCAGGTCGCGATCGAGGGCCAGCCGCGCCGCGGCGACACGGAACCGCCGGGCGATCATCGCCGCATAGAGCCCCTCGCCGCGCATCCGCTTTCCCCAGTCCGGGCAATAGTCCCGGCCGCCATGCATCTCACGCAGCCGCGCCATGACACGCGCTGCCTTGCCGGGCTGGTGCCGTTCGAGCCAGTCCTGAAACATCGCCGACACCTCAAGCGGCAGGCGCAGCATCACCCAGGTGGCCGCCACCGCGCCGGCCACCTTCGCCCGCTTCAGGATTGACTCCAACTCGTGATCAGTGAGGCCCGGGATCACCGGCGCAACCATGGCGCGCACCTCGACCCCCGCGCCGGCCAGTCGTTCGATCGTCGCCAGACGCCGCGCGGGCGATGGCGCCCGCGGCTCCATGCTGCGGGCAAGTCCCGCGTCGAGCGTCGTCAGCGAGACCCCAACCCGCACCAGCCCCAGCGCCGCGAGTTCCCCCAGAACGTCGAGATCGCGCTCGATCAGGTTGCCGCGGGTGACGAGGCCCACCGGGTGGCGGAACGCCAGCAGCACCTCGAGCAGGCGGCGCGTAATCCGCTGCGCGCGCTCCACCGGTTGATAGGGGTCGGTATTGGTGCCGATTGCGATCGTGCGCGGTCGGTAGGAAGGTCTGGAAAGCTCCCGGGCCAGCACGTCGGGCGCCTCCGGCCGCGCCACGAGCCGTGCCTCGAAATCGAACCCCGGCGAGAGCCCCAGCCAAGCATGGCTGGGCCGCGCGAAGCAGTAGATGCAGCCATGCTCGCAACCCCGGTAGGGGTTGATCGAACGGTCGAACGGCACGTCGGGCGAACGGTTGCGGGTGATGACCGTGCGCGGCCGTTCCAGGCGCAGTTCGGTACGCAGGACCGGCAGGTCGTCGTCCCGCGCCCAGCCGTCATCCACCGCCTCGGTAGAGAGGCGCTCGAAGCGGTTCGCGGGGTTGTGGCCGGCCCCACGGCCGGGAGTGCGCGCACGCGGATGGTCCATGCACTAAGAATGGAACATATGAGGAACGCCCGCAAGGGCGTTCGCTCCACCGCCGGGGATGCAATGCGACGCGGTCATGGTATGCTGCAGCGTATCTCAGGGAGGACTTCACGCGGATCAGACACTTGACCGTTGCCGCCGCGCTTGCCACCGCCCCGCTGCCGGCGCCCGCTGCCGGGATCGCGCCCTACAGCGACTTTTTCGTCTTCGGCGAAAGCACGAGCGACCCAGGCAACCTGTTCGACTTCCTGTTCGGAGCACCGCTGTCGCCGATGTCCGGGGTCTATGACAACGGACAACTCTCCGACGGCGACACCTGGGCCACGCAACTCGGCGCGGATTTCGCCTCGCGCCGAGATTTCGCCTATGGTGCCGCGCGGGCCACCTATACGGGTGCCGTCGATATCACGCTGCCGGATGGCAGGGTCGTATCGGTGGACGTGCCCGACCTGCCCGACCAGATCACCGGCTTCGTCGATGCGTTGGGAACCGCCTTCACGCTTGGGTCAAGACCGCTCGCCGCCATCTGGGCCGGGGGCAACGACCTGCTCGGTGCAACCGCATCCAACGTGGGTGACATGATCGTGGGCGCCGTAGGCGGGATCCGGCACAGTATCGAAATCCTAGACAGCAAAGGAATCGAGAAGATCGCGGTCCTGGGCCTTCCCGGTCTGGGCGGGCTGCCCCGGTTCACCGACCCGGACGCAGCGACCGCGGCGACCCTCGCATCGGATGCATTCAACGCCACATTGCAAACCATGCTAGCCGATCCCACCCTCGGCGCAAACGTCCAGTACGTCGATATCTTCGGGCTTTTCGAAAGTGTGGTGGACGATCCCGCAGCGTTCGGATTCACCGACACGCAAAAAGCATGCCTCGAAGCACTCTTGCTCGATCCGGCGACGGGTTGCGGAACCTACGTGTTCTACGACGACCTGCACCCGACCGAGGCCGCCCATGCCCTCGTGGCCGAGCTGGTCTTGGACACGATTGCCCCTGTGCCGCTGCCCGCGGGCGGCCTGCTGCTTCTAATCGGCCTCGGCGGCATCGGCCTCCTTGCACGCCGCCGGCCGGGTCAGGATTGAAACAGGGTGTCGCATCGGGCGACCGGCAAGTCGCAAATTGATGAGTGTCGCGCCACCAAACCCGGAATGAAGGGGAAACGGGAACGGCTGGCGGGCGGCGTTTGACGTGTGCCGCGCAGGGAGTGTGACATGGCCGATGAAGACGACGACCTGATCCTTTCGGACTTGCCGGACGAGGAACTCGTCCCGCAGATGCATGACGACCTCTATGACGGCCTCAAGGACGAGATCGTGGAGGGGGTCGAAATCTTGCTCGCGCGCGGCTGGCAGCCCTACACGGTCCTGACAGAGGCGCTCGTGGCGGGCATGACCATCGTCGGCAAGGATTTCCGAGACGGCATCCTTTTCGTGCCCGAGGTTCTCTTGGCCGCCAACGCGATGAAGGCGGGCATGGGTATCCTCAAGCCGCTTCTGGCCGAGACCGGCGCTCCCAAGATGGGCAAGATGGTGATCGGCACAGTCAAGGGCGACATCCACGATATCGGCAAGAACCTCGTGTCAATGATGATGGAGGGCGCTGGCTTCGAGGTGGTCGACCTCGGCATCAACACCGATGTCGACCGCTATATCGAGGCCCTGGCCACCGAAGAGCCGGACATCCTGGGCATGTCGGCGCTGCTGACCACCACAATGCCCTACATGAAGGTCGTGATCGACACGATGGCCGAGAAGGGCATCCGGGACGACTACATCGTTCTGGTGGGCGGTGCGCCGCTCAACGAGGAGTTCGGCCGCGCCATTGGGGCCGACGCCTATTGCCGGGACGCCGCCGTGGCTGTCGAGACCGCCAAGGAATTCGTGGCGCGCAAGCACAACCAGATGGCCGCGGGCTGAAGGGTATATGCGGGCCCGCCCAGGGCCCCTATCTTTCCCGTAGCCGCCGGAGAGAGTCGATGCCGATGCGCCTGTTCCTCATACTTCTGGCCGCGGTGCTTGCCGCCGGGGGTCTGACAGTGGCGCTGATAGCCGCCCTGCCCGGCCATGGCATGTCCATCCTGATCCCGCTTGCCCTGGCGGCAGTACTGGTATTGCGCCTGTTGCCGCGGAAGAAATGACCCGCCCGCACGATCGCACTCTGACCGAGGCCGGGCTCGCACCGAACGGCACGGGCCGGGTGCTGGTGATCGGCTGCGGGGCGCTTGCACACGAGATCCTCGCACTCAAGCGCGCGAATGGCTGGACGCATCTCGACCTCACCTGCCTGCCGGCGATCTGGCACAACCACCCCGAACGGATCGTGCCGGGCGTGCGCGAGGCGGTGGCGCGGTACCGGACGTCGTACGACCGCATCCTCGTGGCCTATGCCGATTGCGGCACCGGCGGCGGCCTCGCGCGCACCTGCGCCGAACTCGGGGTCGAGATGATCGAGGGGCCGCATTGCTACGCGTTCTTCGACGGGATCGACATGTTCGTGACCCACGCGGAGGAGGAGATCACGGCTTTCTACCTGACCGATTTCCTCGCCCGCCAGTTCGACGCCTTCGTCTGGCGCCCACTGGGGCTCGACCGGCATCCCGAACTGATCAGTACCTATTTCGGGCAATACGAGAAGCTCGTTCATCTTGCCCAGACCGAGGATGCGGCGTTGGAAGCCCGCGCGCGCGAGTACGCCAGACGGCTTGGACTGGCCTTCGAACGCCGGGTCACCGGCTATGGCGACCTGGCCCGGTTCCTTTCCCAGTCGCGTTAGGCCGGCCCCGCGAGCGCCTGGCGCAACACCGTGTCGACATCGGCGCTCATCGGAACGACGTGGTCGAACACATCGGCCACAGCGACCCAGCGCGCATCGCTGACATCGTCCTGCGCTTCGGGCACACCGCCGGCAAAGCGGCACAGGACCGGGATCAGCAGGAAATGCGACAGGACCAAGCCCTCGGCATCGCGCTCGATCCGTTCGAGATGCGGCAGACTGGCGCCGGCCTGCCCAGTCACGCCGGTCTCTTCGTGCAGCTCTCGCATCGCGGCCTCCGCCACCGGCTCGCCCAGTTCCACATGGCCGCCGGGATAACCCCAAAGCCCCGCATCGGGCGGGTTGCGCCGCCGCACCAGAAGTGCGTTTTCGTCATGCACCAAGACCGCGAGCGCGCCGAGCCGCGGGACCGACGCGCGTGGGCCGCCCGCCCGGCTCACACCGCCTCGGCGGCCCCGGCGGCCTGGGCGCGAATTCGTTCGACCATCGCGCGCAGCCCGTTCGAGCGCTGCGCCGAGAGGTGTTCGTCCAGACCCAGTCGCGCCAATTCACCATGGGCGTCTGTCTTCAGAACCTCCGCCACCGACAGCCCACCGTAAAGCGCTTTGAGCACCGCGATCAGCCCGCGCACGATCATCGCATCGCTGTCACCCTTGAACCGGTAGGTCGCCTCCGGCCCCATGCCATCGATCTCGGCCATCAACCAGACCTGGCTCGCACAGCCTTCGACCTTGGTCGCTGGCACCTTGAAGGCCTCGGGTAGCGGCTCCATCGCCCGGCCCATCTCGATGACGTGCCGATAGCGGTCTTCCCAGTCCTCCAGGAACTCGAAGGTCTCAACGATGTCCTCGAACGCCTCGCTCGCCAAGGTTGCCTCCTGTCTGGGTGCCCCCGACACTTAGGCGTCAACGCCCGAAAGGTCCAGCACCGTGCCGTCGCGGCTTTTCACCGACCTGCGTTTGGGCTAACCCGGAGGCAGATCAATCGCCTGGAGGAGCCCATGCGCGCACCGCTTCTGATCATCCTTGTCGCTGCGCTGACGCTGGGCGGCTGCGCCAGCGTGCGCGAGTCCCGTCTCAACCCGTTCAACTGGTTCGGTGGCGCGACCGAGGAGCGGGTGACCGAAACCCCGCGCCAGGTGGTGGTGACGGACCCGCGCGGGCTTGTCGACGAGGTGGTCGACATGTCGGTGGATCGCGCGCCGGGCGGCGCCATCGTCCACGCAACAGGACGGCCGTCACGCCAGGGCTACTGGGAGGCCGATCTGGTGCCGCTTTCGTCGCGCCCGGACGAGAACGGGGTGCTGGTCTTCGACTTCCGCGTCGCGCCGCCCCCCGGACCGACACGCATCGGCACCGCGCCTTCGCGCGAGGTCACGGCCGCGGCGTTCTTGACCGACCAGGCGTTGCAGGGCGTGCGCGCCGTCGTCGTGCGCGGAGCCCGAAACCAGCGGCGCGCGACGCGCTGAGCGACACAGCATCGAGGAGACCGACACCATGGTTCGACGCCAAGTTCCCGTCCTTTGCTCTGCGCTGGCCCTGACCGCGTGCCAGGCCGCCATTCCAGTATCCGACGAGACCGTCAGCGGCGGGATGACGCCCCCGGAATATGTGGCATGCGCACAGGTCCGCGCCGAACTTTCCGACGCCGACGCGGTGGCGCGCCGCTTCAGTGGCACCAACGTGACGGCCGAGGCGACCTATTGGCGCGCCCGGCAAGAACGGTTGATCGCGCGCGCCTACGAATGCCCACGCTGAGCGGCGCTTCGGCTCACAGACGGACCACCTCGACATTGCTGCCTTTCGCGGCAAGCGCGATTTCGCCGTCGCAAAGCCGCAGCGCATCTGCCCCGAACACCTCGTGACGCCAGCCCCGGAGTGCGGGCACGTCGCGCCGCCCCGCCGCGATCGCGTCGAGATCGGCGGCCGTGGCGATCAGCTTCTGCGCCACCCCTGCCTGCTCCGATTTCGCCTTCAAGAGCACTCGCAAGAGATCGGCCAGCGCCGGGTTCACCTGCATCTTGGCATTGCCGCCCGGCATCTTGGGATAGTCCTCGGGCGGGGTGTCCAGCGCCGCCGTCACCGCGGCGATGATGCCTTCGGCGATCTCGCCCCGCCGTGCCTCGCGCAGCAGCAAGCGGGAGCGCGACAGGTCCTCGAAGCTTCGCGGCTTGGTCGAGGCCAGTTCCAGGAGCGCGTCGTCCTTGAACACCCGGTTGCGCGGGATGTTGCGCGCCTGTGCATAGCCCTCGCGGAACCGGGCCAGTTCGCGCACCAGCGCAAGAAACTTGCCCGAATGGGTGCGCGTCTTGACGCGCTTCCACGCCTCGGACGGCTTGACGACATAGGTTTCGGGGTCGGTCAGCACACCCAGTTCCTCGCGCAGCCACTTGGCCCGGCCGGTGCGTTCGAGGTCGGCGGCAAGATGCTCGTAGATCACCCGCAGATGGGTGACATCGGCCAGTGCATAGGCCTTCTGCGCCTCGGACAAGGGCCGGCGCGACCAGTCGGTGAAGCGCGAGGTCTTATCCAAGCTCGCCTTGGCGATCTTGCGCACCAGCGTCTCGTAGCCGACCTGCTCGCCGAAGCCGCAAACCATCGCGGCGACCTGGGTGTCGAAGAGCGGCTCGGGAAAGACATTGCCTTCGGTGAAGAATATCTCGAGGTCCTGACGCGCCGCGTGGAACACCTTGACGACGCTTTCGTTGCGGAAAAGCGCATAAAGCGGGTCGAGCGAAAGGCTGCCTTCTAGCGGGTCGACCAGCACGGCCTCGCCGTCGGTGCCATCGGCGGACGGAATCGCCATCTGCACGAGACACAGCTTGGCGTAATAGGTGCGCTCGCGCAGGAACTCGGTATCGATCGTCACATAAGGCGCGTTCGCCGCGCGGTCGCAAAAGGCGACCAACGCCTCGGTCGTGGTCAATGTCTTCATGTCCGCCCGTGTCCTGCCGGCTTCATGCGTGCCCTCGACTGCCTCGCCACCTGCCCCCTGATAAAGAAAGCGCAAGCGGTTTGGAAGGGTCCACGGCGGGCGCGGCGCGCGCCGGTGTCAGGGCAGCGTCACCGGGCGCCGGTCGCCCGCGGCGAAACGGCGAAGCACGGCGGGGTACAGCCGGTGTTCCATAGGCAGAACCCGCGTGGCGAGGGCCTCGGGCGAGTCGCCCGGTAAGACCGGCACCCGCGCCTGGCCGAGGATCGGGCCGCCGTCGAGTTCGGCCGTCACTTCGTGCACGGTGCAGCCCGCCTCGGTATCGCCCGCCTCGATGGCGCGGCCATGGGTGTCGAGCCCGCGATATTTCGGAAGCAGCGAGGGATGGATGTTCAGCATGCGGCCCTGCCAACGGCCCACGAAGCCCTCGGTCAACACCCGCATGAACCCCGCAAGACAGAGAATGTCGGGTCGGGCCGCTTCAAGCTCTGCCTGCAGCGCCGCCTCGAACGCGGCGCGGTCCTTGCCGAAAGGCCGGTGATCGACGACTGCCGTGGGGATACCAAGGGCCGCTGCCCGGGCCAGCCCGCCCGCGCCGGGCACGTTCGACAGCACCAGCACCGGCCGCGCGGGGTGGTCGCCGACCATGCTCTCGGCCAGCGCGACCATGTTCGACCCGCTCCCCGAGACCAGGATCGCAACGCGCTTCACAACAGCCTGCCCCGGTAGGCGACCCCTGCGCCCGGCACGACGCGACCGATTTCGACCACTCTCTCGCCCATGCCCGCGAGGACTTCGGAAAGCGGACCGGCCCGATCGGGCGCCACCGCAAGCACCATGCCGATGCCGGCGTTGAAGGTCTTGAGCAGTTCGGACTCGTCCAGGCCGGCGGTCTGGGCAAGCCAGCGGAAAACCGGCGGCAGGTCCCAGGCCGACAGGTCAAGCTCGGCCCCCAGCCCCTCGGGCAGCACGCGGGGCAGGTTCTCGGTCAGGCCGCCGCCAGTGATATGCGCCAGCGCATGCACCCCGCCTTCCCGTATCGCAGCGAGCGCCGGCCGGACGTAAAGCCGTGTGGGCACCAGCAGAGCCTCGCCCAGGGGACCGTCGGCGAAGGGCGCAGGTGCATCCCAGCCGAGGCCCGCGACCACGACCACCCTGCGCACCAGCGAATAGCCGTTGGAGTGCACACCGTCCGACGCGAGGCCCAACAGGACGTCCCCCTCGGACACGCCGGCCGGCAGGTCCCTGCCGCGTTCCATCGCGCCCACGGCAAACCCGGCCAGGTCGAAATCGCCCGCGGCATACATTCCCGGCATCTCGGCCGTCTCGCCACCAATCAGCGCGCACCCCGCCCGCGCGCAACCCTCGGCAATGCCTTCGACCACGGCGGCCGCCGCGTCGACGGACAGCTTGCCGGTCGCGAAATAGTCCAGGAAGAAGAGGGGTTCCGCCCCCTGGCACACCAAGTCGTTCACGCACATCGCCACGAGGTCGATGCCCACCCCCGACAGCGCGCCGGTATCGATCGCGATGCGCAGCTTGGTACCGACGCCATCCGTGGCCGCGACGAGCACCGGGTCGGTATAGCCCGCCTCCCGGAGGTCGAAAAGCGCGCCGAAGCCGCCAAGCCCAGCCATCACGCCGGGCCGCGCCGTGCGCCTTGCGGCGGGCTTGATCCGATCAACCAGCCTGTTGCCCGCCTCGATATCCACCCCAGCCTCGGCATAGGTGAGGCCGTTCCTGCGCTCGCTCATCAAAGCCCTCCGTCCGGTCGCGGGCAGCGTTAGCCCATCGCCCCGGCGCTGTCCACGGCCGCGCTTGACGACCTCGGCGGGTCTGCTACTCAAGTGCCCACGGTCGGGCCTGTAGCTCAATTGGTTAGAGCAGAGCGCTCATAACGCTTTGGTTGGGGGTTCGAGTCCCTCCGGGCCTACCATTCCCGCCTTCAATGGCGCTCCGGTGTCTCGCCCTCGCGCTAGCCCCGCTCCCCAGCGAGCCCCTTCAGGATCGGGCAATCCGGCCGGTCGTCGCCCGCACAGGACTCCACCAGTTCCGAGAGCGTCGCCCGCATCGCGCGCAACTCGCCGATCTTGGCGTCGATCTGCGCAAGGTGGTCCCGGGCGATCCGCTTGACGTCGGCGCTCGCCCGGCCCTTGTCGGCATAAAGCGCCAGGAGCGCGCGGCATTCCTCGATGGTAAAGCCCAGGGACCGCGCCCGGGCCAGGAAGGCGAGGTTGTGCAGGTCTGTTTCGCAAAAGCGGCGATAGCCGTTCGCGTCGCGATGCGGCAGGATCAGGCCGATATCCTCGTAATAGCGGATCGTCTTGGCCGGAAGGCCGGTCCGCTCTGCCACCTGACCGATATTCATGCCAATCCCCCGGAGACCGGGCCAAGACGACGCAGCCGAAGCGCATTGCCAAGCACGAACAGGCTCGAAATCGCCATCGCGCCGGCCGCCAGCATCGGCGAGAGCAGTGTGCCGCCGAGGGGATAGAGCGCGCCGGCCGCGGCCGGGATCAGCGCAGTGTTGTAGGCAAAGGCCCAGAACAGGTTCTGGCGGATGTTCCGCATCACCCGGCGGCTGATATGCAGCGCGTCGGCCACGTGGCCCGGATCGCCGGCCATCAGCACCACGTCGGCCGCTTCGATGGCGACATCGGTGCCGCTGCCGATGGCGATGCCGATATCGGCGGCCGCCAGCGCAGGGGCGTCGTTCAGACCGTCACCGACAAAGGCCAGCCGCCGCTGCCCCCGCATGTCTCTCAGCGCGGCGACCTTGCCGCCGGGCAGCACGCCCGCGATCACCGTGTCGATGCCGAGCTCTTCGGCGACGGCGCGCGCGGTCTCCTCGGTGTCGCCGGTGACCAGCGCCGTACGAAGTCCCATGCGGTGCAGCACCGCGATGGCAGGCTTCGCGCTGGGCTTGATCGGGTCCGACAGGCCGATCAGCGCGACCGCGCGCCCTTGGCGGGCGACGTAGACCGGGGTCGCGCCCTGCGCGGCGAGCCGCCCGGCGGTCGCCGCCAGCGCGTCGACGGGCACGCCTTCGCGCGCCATCAGCCGCCCTGCGCCCACCAGGACCTCGACCCCCTCGACGCGGCCGCGCAGGCCGAAGCCGGCCAGCGCCTCGACGCCCTCGGCCTCGGCGTGGTCGTCGGGCGCCGCGCCCAGGATCGCCTGCGCGATGGGATGCTCGGCGCGGGCCTCTAGCGCGGCGGCAAGGCGCAGCGCCTCGGCGCGCGACACGCCGTCGGCCAGCGCCACCTCGGTCACCGCCGGACGGCCCTCGGTCAGCGTGCCGGTCTTGTCAAAGGCAATCAGCAACACGTCGGACAGCGACTGCAGCGCCGCGCCCTTGCGGAACAGCACCCCCATCTCGGCCGCGCGGCCGGTGCCAACCATCACCGAGGTCGGCGTGGCAAGCCCCATCGCGCAGGGACAGGCCACGATCAGCACCGAGACCCCCGCAACCAACGCGAGGCCCAGAGCCGGCTCGGGGCCAAAGATGAGCCAGGTCGCGACGGTCACCGCCGCCACCGTTAGCACGATCGGCACGAAGACCGCCGTGACCTTGTCGGCGGTGGCCTGCACCGGCAGCTTGGCGCCTTGCGCGGCCTCGACCATGGCGACGATGCGCGCAAGCGCGGTGTCGCGCCCCACCCTGCTCGCCCGCACCCGCAACGCGGAGGTGCCGTTCACCGTGCCCCCGGTGACTTCGTCGCCCAGGCATTTCTCAACCGGCATGGGCTCGCCGGTCAGCATCGACTCGTCGATGGCACCCCGTCCCTCGATCACCTCGGCATCGGTCGGGATACGCTCGCCCGGGCGAATTTCGAGAACATCGCCCACGACGAGCGCGTCCACCGGGCGCGCCTCGAGACCCGCCTCGGTCACCACCCGCGCGGTGTCGGGACGCAGCGCCATCAATTCGCGGATCGCCGCGCCCGTGCGGCCTTTGGCGCGCGCCTCCAACGTTCGGCCCAGCAGGATCAGTGTGACGATCACGGCGGCGGCCTCGAAATAGACATGGGCGGTGCCCTCCGGCAGCACGCCCGGTGCAAAGGTCGCGAGGGTCGAGAACCCCCAGGCCGCCCCGGTGCCCAGCGCGACCAGAGCGTTCATGTCCGGGGCGCCCCGAAGCAGAAGCGGCACCCCCTTGGCGAAGAACATCCGCCCGGGCCCGGCAAGTACGGCCGAGGTCAGGACAAAGGCGATCACACGCAGCCCCTGCTCGCCCACCAGCCCCGCCAGCGTCTCGCGCAGCCCCGGAACCACATGCCCGCCCATCTCCATTACGAAGACCGGCAGCGTGAGGGCCGCGGCGATCCAGGTGCGCCGGCGCAGCGCGCGCGCCTCGCGCGCCTGGGCTGCCTCCGGGTCGGGAGCCTGATCGGCAGCGTCGATCCCGGCGGTCGGGTAGCCGGCGGCGGTGACGGCGCGGGCGAGCGTGGCCGCATCCGCTTCGCCGTCGATGACGGTTGCGCAAGCCTCGCCGCTGGCAAGGTTCATCGACGCGCCGGTCACGCCAGGCACCCCGCGCAGCGCCGCCTCGATCCGCCCGACACAAGAGGCGCAGTTGGCTGCCTCGACGGCAAGGCGGATCTCGCGTCGCGTTACGCCGAACCCGGCCTCCTCAACCGCACCCACCAGGCGCGCGGGCGCGCCGCTGTGGTCGACCTCGGCGGTTCCCGCGGCCAGGTTGACATTGGCGGACGTCACCCCCGGCACGGTGGCCAGCGCCCGCTCGACGCGGGCGACACAGCCCGCACAGTGCAGCCCTTCTAGCCGGAGCCTGGTGGTGGCGGTTGTCGCGGTCATGGCTCGATCCTCCGGTGTTCGCCCCGATATAGGGCTTCCAGTAACTGGAAGGTCAAGCCCATGGCGCCCGGCGCCCCCCTACCCGGGCAAGAAGGCCCCCTGGCGAGCCACGATATCGGCGTGGATGCGGCGGCCCGCGGCGCTGAGGGCGGTGTCGCTGCGGTGGACGAGGAACCATTGGCGCACCAAGGGCAGCGCCTGTGCGTCAAGCTCGACCAGCCGCCCCGCGGCCAGTTCCTCGGCCACTGTGTGCCGCGAAATCAGCGCCACGCCAAGCCCCGCCATCACTGCCTGCTTGACGGTTTCGTTGCTCTCCATCTCCAGCATCCGTGCCGGGCGGCCGCGGCCAAGCCGCTCCAGGAACCGTTCCAGCAGGATCCGCGTTCCCGACCCCTCTTCGCGGACGACGAACCCCTCGGACAGGATCGCCTCGGCCGTCAATCGCCCCCGGCCGGCCAGTGGATGGTTCGCACGCGCGATCAGCACATGCGGGTGCGGCCCCAGAACCGTGGCCTGCACCTCGGGGACACGGGGGGGGCGCCCCATGATCGCGAGATCGACGCTCACACTGGCCAGTGCGCCGACAATCGTTTCGCGGCTGCCGACGCGCAGGAGAACGTCGACGGACGGATGCGCGCGCTGCAGACCGGCCACCAGCCGCGGGGCGAAATACTTGGCGGTGGACACCACCCCAAGCGTCACCATTCCCTCCATCCCCTCGTTGATCGCGCGGACATGTTCGGCAGAGGCTTCCAGCGCAGTCTCGATCGCCCGCGCGCCCACCAGCACCGCCTCGCCCTGCCGCGTCAGGCGCGCTACGCCCTGCGGCCCGCGCTCCACGAGGCGCGCGTTGAAATTGGTCTCGAGCTGGCGGAGTTGGGTGTGCACTGCGGGCGGGGTGAGGCGATTTGCCTCGGCGGCCGCCGTGATCGAGCCATGCTCGGAGACCGCCTGCAACGCCCTGAGTTGCTTGAGGGTTACGGCCTCGGGTTTAGGCATTAAAAATTTCCTTACACACCTTACAAGTTTTTAAATTCTCTATCGGAGCGGTTTTCACCTAGCAACCGACATCGGCATCCCGCCGCCAGATTCGGGAGAAAATTATGCAGACGAAGAATCCGATCCGGGATTTGCAGCATATCCCCGCCGCGCTCCAGCCGCTGATGAACGCGCTTAGCGAGGTCGGGACCGACCTGTCGCGCACGATTCAGCGCGGGCCGCTGGGCGGTGCACTCGGTGCGGAGGTCGGAGAGAACACCGACGGCGACGCGCAGAAGGCGCTCGACGTGCTGGCCGACGACGCCTTCGCCGCGCGGCTCAAGAGCGCGGATGTGCGCTGGTATGCCTCGGAAGAGCAGGACCGGGTTGTCGAGCTGGACCCCGAGGGGCGCTATGCGCTGGCCATCGATCCTCTGGACGGATCGTCCAACATCGACGTGAACGTCTCGATCGGCACGATCTTCTCGATCTTCGAGGCGACCGACGACCGCAACGCCAGCTTCCTACGCCCCGCGAGAGAGCAGATCGGCGGCGGCTACATCATCTACGGCCCGCAGACGATGCTGGTCTGCACGTTCGGCAAGGGCACGCAGGAATACCTGCTGGATCCGGACTCCAAACAGTTCGTGCTGGTGCAGGAGGCCGTCCGCGTGCCCGAGACGGCAAGCGAATTCGCCATCAACGCCTCGAACTACCGCCACTGGTCCAAGCCGGTCCGCGCTTATATCGATGACTGCCTCGCCGGCGAGGAAGGTCCCCGCGGCAAGAAGTTCAACATGCGCTGGGTGGCTTCGCTGGTGGCGGAAACGCACCGGATCATCAGCCGGGGCGGCGTGTTCCTCTACCCCGCCGACGCACGAAAGGGGTACGAGAAGGGACGGCTTCGCATGGTCTATGAATGTGCGCCCATCGCCTTCGTGATCGAGCAGGCAGGCGGGTCGGCGACCGATGCGCAGGACCGCATCTTGGACAAGACGGCCGAGGAACTGCATGTCCGCACGCCCTTCGTTTTCGGCTCGACCGACAAGGTCGGCCGCGTCGCCGCCTATCACGACCTGCCCGAGCAGGAAGTGAACGCGCTTTTCGGCAATCGCGGCCTGTTCCGCGTCTAGAGTTCCCGGGAGGATACCATGAGCAAGAAACACCCGATCATCTCCGTCACGGGCTCTTCGGGGGCCGGCACCTCGACCGTCAAGCACACCTTCGACCAGATTTTCCGCCGCGAGGGCGTGAAGGCGGTGTCGATCGAGGGCGACGCCTTCCACCGTTTCAACCGCAAGGACATGAAGGCGGAACTCGAGCGACGCTATGCCGAGGGCGACTACACCTTCAGCCATTTCAGCTACGAGGCCAACGAGCTGAAGGAGCTGGAGCGCGTGTTCCGCGAATACGGCGAGACCGGCACCGGCCGCACGCGTACATATGTGCACGACAATGACGAGGCCGAGAAATGCGGCGTGCCGCCCGGCGAGTTCACCGAGTGGGCGCCGTTCGAGGAAGGCTCGGACCTGTTGTTCTACGAAGGGCTGCACGGCTCGGTCGTGAACGACGAGGTGAACCTGCCCAAGCATGCCGACCTGAAGATCGGGGTGGTGCCCGTCATCAACCTGGAATGGATCCAGAAGATCCACCGCGACCGTGAACGCCGCGGCTACACCACCGAGGCGGTGACCGACACGATCCTGCGCCGGATGCACGCCTATGTGCATTGCATCATCCCGCAATTCACCGAGACCGACATCAACTTCCAGCGGGTGCCGGTGGTGGACACCTCGAACCCGCTCGTCGCGCGCTGGATTCCCACCGCGGACGAAAGCCTGGTGGTGATCCGCTTCAAGAACCCGCGGGGGATCGATTTCTCCTACTTGGTCTCGATGATCCACGGGTCGTGGATGAGCCGGGCGAACTCGATCGTGATCCCGGGCGGCAAGCTTGACCTTGCAATGCAGCTGATCCTGACGCCGATGATCGAGCGTCTGGTCTCCGAATCGAAACGCGCCTGAAGGAGGGCCGCCCCATGAACGCCCCGACCAAGATCGACACCAGCGCCGAAGACCTGATGGCCAGCGCGATCCGCGTCCTCGCGATGGACGCGGTGCAGGCCGCCAATTCTGGCCATCCCGGCATGCCGATGGGCATGGCCGACGTTGCAACGGTTCTCTACAACCGCTTCCTCGAAATCGACCCGACGAAGCCGGACTGGCAGGATCGCGACCGCTTCGTGCTGTCGGCGGGCCACGGCTCGATGCTCATCTACGCGATCAACCACATGCTCGGCTATGCCGACATGGACATGGAGCAGATCCGCAATTTCCGCCAGCACGGCTACCGCACCGCGGGCCACCCCGAATACGGCCATGCCGACGGCATCGAGACCACCACCGGCCCGCTGGGCCAGGGCATCACCACTGCGGTCGGCATGGCGCTGGCCGAACGCATGCACAACGCCCGCTTCGGCGACGACCTCGTCGATCACTATACCTATGTGATCGCGGGCGACGGCTGCCTGATGGAGGGCATCAGCCACGAGGCGATCGACATGGCCGGGCACTGGTCGCTCGGCCGGATGATCGTTCTGTGGGACGACAACAAGATCACCATCGACGGCTCGACCGAGCTTTCGACGTCGACCGACCAGAAGGCGCGCTTTGCGGCCAGCGGCTGGCACGTGCTGGAGGTCGATGGACATGACCGCGAGGCCGTGGCCGAGGCCATCGACGCTGCGCGCCGGGACGCGCGCCCCTCGCTCATTGCCTGCGCCACCGTGATCGGCAAGGGCGCGCCCAACAAGGCGGGCAGCCACAAGGTGCACGGCGCGCCGCTGGGCGCGGACGAGGTGGCGGCCACCCGCGATGCGCTGGGATGGAGCCACGAGGCGTTCGCGCTGCCGCGGGAGGTCTACGACACCTGGGGTGCCGTCGCCGCGCGGGGCCGCGCGGCACGCGAGGCCTGGGAAGGCCGGCTCGCGGCATCGGACAAGGCCGACACGTTCAACGCCTCGCTCGCGCGGCCCGATCCGGAGGCCGTGGCCACGGCCATCGACGCCTACAAGCAAAAGCTGTCGGCCGATGCGCCCAAGGTCGCCACCCGCAAGGCGAGCGAGATGGCGCTGGAGGTGGTGTTCGAGGCGGTGCCGAACCTCGCCGGCGGTTCGGCCGACCTGACGGGCTCGAACCTGACCAAGACGGGCGCGATGGCGCCGGTGACCCTCGACAACTACGCCGGGCAGTACATCCATTACGGCATCCGCGAGCATGGCATGGGCGCGGCGATGAATGGTGTCGCGCTGCATGGCGGCTTCGTGCCCTATGGCGGCACCTTCCTGGTCTTCGCCGATTACTGCCGCCCGGCGATCCGGCTCTCGGCACTGATGGGCCTGCCCGTCACCTACGTGATGACGCACGATTCCATCGGCCTCGGCGAGGACGGCCCGACCCACCAGCCGGTGGAGCATCTGGCAAGCCTGCGGGCGATGCCGAACCTCAACGTGATCCGTCCGGCGGATGTGGTCGAGACCGCCGAGGCCTGGGAAATCGCGGCCACCGCGACCGGCGCCCCCACCCTGCTGGCGCTGTCGCGTCAGGGCCTGCCCTGCCTGCGGACCGAGCATGTCAGCGAGAACCGCCTGGCCAAGGGCGCCTATGTCCTGCGCGAGACGGATGGGGCGCGCGACGTCACGCTGATCGGCACCGGCTCGGAGGTCGAGATCGCGATGAAGGCCGCCGACATTCTGGCCGAACAGGGTCTCAAGGCAGCCGTCGTGTCAGCCCCCTGTTTCGAGCTTTTCGCCACACAGGACGCAGGCTACAAGGCCGCCGTGCTAGGCGACGCGCCGCGGGTCGGCGTCGAGGCCGCCGTCGAACAGGGTTGGGCGCCGCTTCTGGGCGAAAACGCCGCCTTCGTCGGCATGTCGAGCTTCGGCGCTTCGGCCCCGGCGGCCGATCTCTACCGGCATTTCGGCATCACCGCCGAGGCGGTGGCCGAGGCCGCGAAGACATTGATGAAGTAAGAAGGGTCGAAAATGACAGTCAAAGTTGCAATCAACGGCTTCGGCCGCATCGGCAGGAACGTGCTGCGCGCCATTGTGGAATCGGGCCGCACCGATATCGAGGTGGTCGCGATCAATGACCTCGGCCCGGTCGAGACCAACGCCCATCTCGTGCGCTACGACAGCGTGCACGGCCGCTTTCCCGGCGAGGTGAAGGTGGACGGCGACACCATCGACGTCGGCCGCGGCCCGATCAAGGTGACCGCCATCCGCGCCCCCAAGGACCTGCCCTGGGGCGACGTGGATATCGCGATGGAATGCACCGGCATCTTCACCGCACGCGAGAAGGCCGCGATGCACCTTGAAAACGGGTCGAAGCGCGTGCTGATCTCGGCCCCGGGTGCCGGTGCGGACAAGACCGTCGTCTACGGCGTGAACCACGACACACTGACCAAGGACGACACGGTCGTGTCGAACGCGTCTTGCACCACCAACTGCCTGTCGCCGGTGGCCAAGGTGCTGAACGACACGATCGGCATCAAGCGCGGCTTCATGACCACGACGCACAGCTATACCGGCGACCAGCCGACGCTGGACACCATGCACAAGGACCTGTACCGCGCGCGCGCCGCGGCGATGAGCATGATCCCGACCTCGACCGGCGCGGCCAAGGCCGTTGGGCTGGTGCTGCCGGAACTGAACGGCAAGCTGGACGGCGTCGCCATCCGCGTGCCCACGCCGAACGTGTCGGTCGTGGACCTGGTGTTCGAAGCCAACCGCGACACCACCATCGAAGAGGTGAACGCCGCGATCAAGGCCGCCGCCGAGGGCCCGATGAAGGGCGTTCTGGGCTATACCGAGGAACCGCTGGTCAGCGTCGACTTCAACCATGACCCGCATTCCTCGATCTTCCACATGGACCAGACCAAGGTCATGGACGGCACCATGGTGCGCATCCTGACCTGGTATGACAACGAGTGGGGCTTCTCCAACCGGATGTCGGACACCGCAGTGGCGATGGGGGCGCTGATCTGATGGCGCTGACGCCCCTGACATCGCTGGATGTTGCGGGCAAGCGCCTGGCGGTCAGGGCCGACCTGAACGTGCCGCTGACCGCCGACGGGGTGGGCGATGCCACGCGCATCGCCCGGTTCGCCCGCGGCATGAAACCACTATTGGACCGCGGCGCGCGAGTCGTCGTCCTGACCCATCTGGGCCGGCCCGAGGGCGAGTTGACCCCCGCCCTTTCGACCGAACGGCTGGTGCCCGCTCTGTCGGAAGCGTTCGGCCGGCCCGTGCGGTTCAACGACACCTGCGCCGGGCCCATCGTCGAGCGCGCCAGCGAACGGCTGGAACCGGGCGCGGTACTCTTGTGCGAGAACCTGCGCTTCGAACGCGGCGAAGAGCAGAACGACCCCAACCTCGGCGCGCAGTTGGCCCGACTGGGCGAATTCTACGTCAACGACGCGTTTTCCTGCTGCCACCGGGAGCACGCCTCGACCACCGCGGCCGTGCTTTCGGCCGGGCGGGTCGCGGCGGGGCCGCTGCTGATCGAGGAACTGACCGCGCTCGAAAGCGCGCTCGACGACCCGCAATACCCCTCGGTCGCGCTGATCGGTGGCGGCAGCGTGGCGCCGCGGCTGAACGTGCTGAAGCGGCTGGTGCCCAAGATCAACACGATCCTGCTGGGCGGCGGGCTGGCCAGCGCGTTCCTCTTCGCGCGCGGCTACAGCATCGGGCGCTCGTTCATCGAGCCCGAATATGCCGAGGACATCCTGGAAATCGCCGCGCTCGCCATGGTGGCTGGCTGCGAGATCGTCACGCCGCAGGATTTCGTCGTCGCGGGTTTCCAGCGCGCGGGAATAAACTCCTATCCCGTGCCCCTTGGCGGCATCCGCGCCAACCGGCGCATCCTCGATATCGGGCCGAACACCGTCGCCCGCTATCAGGGCATGCTCAGGAACGCGCGCACCATCCTGTGGAACGGTCCGATGGGCACCTACGAGACCAAGCCCTTCGATACCGCTACGAACGCGCTCGCCCAGACCATCGCGGAACAGACCCGCGCGGGTCTCGCCGTCTCGGTTGCGGGCGGCGGCGACACTCTGGTCGCGCTGAACCGCAGCGGCGCCGCGCACGACTTCACGCATGTCTCCACCGCCGGTGGGGCATTTCTCGAATGGCTCGAGGGCCGGCACATGCCCGGCCTCGACGCCCTCGAACGCAAAGCAGATGCAGCCTGACGGAGGAATTGATGGCGCTGATTACACTTAGGCAATTGCTGGATCACGCGGCGGAGCACGGCTATGGCGTGCCCGCCTTCAACATCAACAACATGGAACAGGGCCTCGCGATCATGGAGGCCGCCAAGGCCGCCGATGCGCCGGTCATCATGCAGGCGTCGCGCGGCGCCCGGCAATATGCCAACGACATCATGCTCGCCAAGATGATCGAGGCGCTGGCCGAGATCTATCCCGACATCCCGCTCTGCATGCACCAGGACCACGGCAACAACGAGGCCACCTGCCTGTCGGCGATCAAGCACGGCTTCACCTCCGTCATGATGGACGGCTCGCTCGAGGCCGACGGCAAGACGCCCGCCTCCTACGAGTACAACGTCGATATCACCAAGCGCGTCTCCGAGATGGCGCATTGGGTGGGCGCCTCGGTCGAAGGCGAGCTGGGCGTGCTGGGCTCGCTGGAATCGGGCCAGGGCGAGGCCGAGGACGGCCACGGCGCCGAGGGCGAGCTGTCGCGCGAACAGCTCCTGACCGATCCCGACCAGTCCGCCGATTTCGTCGCCAAGACCAAGGTCGACGCGCTGGCCATCGCCTGCGGCACCAGCCACGGCGCCTACAAGTTCACCCGCGAACCCACCGGCGACATCCTTGCCATGGACGTGATCGAGAAGATCCATGCCAAGCTGCCCGACACCCACTTGGTGATGCACGGCTCCTCCTCGGTGCCGCAATACCTGCAGGATCTCATCAACCAGTATGGCGGCGAGATGCCCCAGACCTACGGCGTGCCGGTCGAGGAAATCGAGCGCGGCATCAAGCACGGGGTGCGCAAGGTCAATATCGACACCGACAACCGGATGGCGATGACCGGCATCTTCCGCAAGATCGCGACGGAGAAGCCGCAGGAATTCGACCCGCGGAAATTCCTGAAACCCGCGATGGACGAGATGCAGAAGCTCTGCCAGGACCGGTTCGAACGCTTCGGCACCGCGGGCAACGCCAGCAAGATCAAGGTGATCCCGATCGACGACATGGCCAAGCGCTATGCCGACGGAAGCCTGGACCCCAACACCAAATGACGCCCCGGCGCGGGGGCATCCCCCCGCGCCCCAACCCGTTCGGGAGGAAGAGATGTTCGACCGTTCCATCAAGATCGCCCCGTCGATCCTGTCCGCCGACTTCGCGGATTTCGGGCGCGAGATTCAGGCCATCGAGACGCAGGGCTGCGACTGGGTCCATGTCGACGTGATGGACGGGCATTTCGTCCCGAACCTCACCTTCGGCCCGCCGCTGGTCAAGGCGATCCGCAAGCATGTCACCACCTTCATGGACGTGCACCTGATGATCGCGCCGGTGGACCCCTTTATCGAGGCCTTCGCAGAGGCGGGCGCCGACCTGATCTCGGCCCATGTCGAGGCGGGTCCGCATATCCACCGCACGCTTCAGGCGATCCGCGCCCAGGGCGTGAAATCGGGCGTGGTGCTGAACCCCGGCACGCCGGCCGAGGCCATCGCCGACGTGCTCGACATGGTGGATCTGGTGCTGGTGATGACGGTGAACCCGGGCTTCGGCGGGCAGAAATTCATCCAATCCGGCGTCGAGAAGACGCGCAAGATCCGCCAGATGATCGGCGACCGGCCCATCCACATTCAGATCGACGGCGGCATCACGCCCGAGACCGCGCCGCTGGTCGTGGAGGCCGGGGCCGACTGCCTGGTGGCGGGGTCGGCCGTCTTCAAGGGCGGCTCGGTCGAGAACCCAAGCGTCTATGGCGAGAACATCCGCGCGATCCGCAGCGCCGCCGAGGCAGCGCGGCAGGCCGCCTAACGAGGCCTGTGCCGCCCGGCGCAGACTGCCGGGCGGGTGGTTTCACGGGCTCCGTAATCGCAATACCAGTCCCACCCGGCTCGGCGCGTTCCACTATGGACGCCGTGCGTCGGCGTGGGCCAAAAAAATACCGTCGCATACACATCCAAGGACTCGTATTTGTTGCAAACCTCAAAAACGGGATGCCAAAGCATACAAATCCAAGAACTTGATTTAAAATGTCTTTCCAGATAACTGCTCTACAGTAGCGACAAGGCATCGCTGTCTTTTGCGGCCGCGGAACCGGAAAGGTATTTCGAAATCGTTTCCCGAGCCTTACAAATTTTGCATAACGGGTGTTCCGTAACTCTATTGGTCATTGCTGCACCGCAGCATCAAACTACCGATTGATCGGTCGCGCCCACCCACGGCTTTTCCGCGACCGCCAAAACCCGGAGCCGCCATGAAACCGCTTCTGCTGTCCGCACTCGCCGCCTTCGCCCTGGCTTCACCCGCCGCCGCGGGCGAGATCACCCTCACCGTGCCGTTCGAGGCCTACCGGCTCAGCACCGGCAATGTCGACATGATCGCCTACCAGACTGATCTCGGAGATGGCGGCTACGAAGTCACGGCTTATGCCCGCGCCCGCGATTCCTATTCTCAGCCTCAGCGCTTGATGATGCGCCTGAAGGACCGCGACAGCGTCACCTTCGCCATGCCGTCCGAACCGCGCATCCTGTACACTTTCGCGCGCAAGGCAGAGCTGGTGACGGTGACGTCCCGTTACGTTCCGATGGAACTCGCCTCCAACTAGGTCCGCACGCCGCGCCCCTGACGCCCGGGCGCGGCGCATGGCCTCTGGCCAGTCACATTCAAAGTTGATTATGTTTCGGGCACAAGGGAGGACCCGAACCATGATCCGTACAGCCATTCTTCTGGCCTGTCTGCCCGCACCGGCGCTCGCCAGTGAAAAGATCGCCGACAAGTATCCGCAATCGGTGCTCTACGACAAACCTTTCGAGGTGATCCCGAACGTCTGGTCGGCGATCGGCGCGACCGCGCCGCCGACCTACGAGAACGCGGGGCATAACAACAATCTCAGCTTTCTCGTCACCGGCGACGGCGTGATCGTCATCAACGGCGGCGCCAACTCCAGGCTGGCCGAAGCGCTGCATGCAGAGATCCGCGAGGTGACGGACCAGCCGGTGAAACTCGTGATTAACGAGAACGGCCAAGGCCACGCGATGCTCGGCAATAGTTACTGGACCGAACGTGGCGTGGACGTACTGGCCCATGTCGATGCTGCCGAGGAATTCGCGGACTACAACGCGCAGATTCTCGCCGGCATGCAGAATTATGCGAAGGAGAACGGCGAGGGCACCGAGCTGGTGGAACCCACGATCACCTTCGAGGACAAATACGTTATCGACATGGGCGAGATGCATGTCGAGGTTCTGCATCTCGGTCCCGCGCATTCGCCAGGCGACGTCCAGGTCTGGTTGCCCGAACAAAGCCTGATGATCGCCGGCGACCTCGCCTTCAACGGCCGCATGCCGCCGATCTTCGCCAAGACCTGCACGTCGTGCTGGATCGAGACCTGGGAGACTGTCTTTGCGCCGATGAATCCCACCTACATCATCCCCGGCCATGGCTACCCGACGAATCTTGCGCAGGTGGAGCATCACACGATGGATTACCTCAAGGATCTGCGCGAGAAGATCCGCGCGCATCTCGACGATGGCGGATCGCTCGACGACGCCTATTATGTGGACCAGTCCAACTGGGCGTTCCTCGATACCTATGACGAGCTCGCCACCAAGAACGCGGGCGTCGTCTTCACGGAAATGGAGTGGGAATGATGGCTGTCTCGACCCCGATCTGCGACTTCGGCTGGAAAGCCCCCGAGTTCTCGTTGCCCGGCACCGACGGCAAGACCTACGGCCTGTCCGAAATCCGCGGCCCCAAAGGCACGCTGATCATGTTCATCTGTAACCACTGCCCCTACGTGATCGCCGTGCGTGACCGGATCATCCGCGACGCCAAAGACCTGCAGGTCCTCGGGATCGGCGTCGCCGCGATCAGCTCGAACGACGCCGAGACGTATCCCGACGACAGCTTCGAGAACATGCAGAAAGTCGCGCGGGAACTGGACCTTCCCTTCCCCTATCTCTACGACGAGGACCAGTCGGTCGCGCGTGCCTATGACGCCGTCTGCACCCCTGATTTCTTCGGCTTCGACGCCGGGCTTGGGTTGCAGTATCGCGGCCGGCTGGACGCCTCGCGCAAGCAGGCGGGTCCGCCGGACCTGCGCCGCGACCTGTTCGAGGCGATGAAACAGGTGGCCGAGACCGGCCAGGGACCGAAGGAGCAGATCCCCTCGATGGGCTGCTCGATCAAATGGAAGGACGCCGCGTGAAGAAGGCCATCATCTTCGACCTCGACGGCACGCTGATCGACAGCGCGCCGGATATTCAAGCCGCCGTGAACAAGACGCTGGCCGAAACCGGCGACGGGGAGCTGGACTTGGCCACCATCCGCAGTTTCATCGGCAACGGCGTCACGGTGCTGATCGAGCGGGTGATCGAGGCGCGCGGGCTGGATGCGTCGCGCCACGCGGCGATGCTTGAGACCTTCCTGAAGTATTACGAGGCGGAGCCGGCGACGCTGACCACGCTGTATCCCGGGGTGGCGGATGCGCTGGAGCAGTTCCGCGACGAGGACTGGGTGATGGGCGTGTGCACCAACAAGCCCGAGGGGCCGAGCCGCGATATCCTGAAGGCGTTCGGCGTCGACCATTTCTTCGGCTCGATCGTCGGCGGCGACACGCTTGAAGTCAACAAGCCCGACCCGGCGATGGCGCTGGCGGTCAAGGACCGGCTGGGCGCCGATGTGGCGGTCTATGTGGGCGACAGCGAGATCGACGCGGAATGCGCCTGGAAGGCGGGGATGCGGTTCACGCTGTTCACCGAGGGCTATCACAAGGCTGACGACGTGGACGACATCCCGCAGGATGCGCGGTTCTCGGATTTCGACGTTCTGGTAGCGATCGTGGCGCGGCTGGCCGACGAGCTGCGATGACGCTGAAGGCGCTGATCTTCGACGTCGACGGCACGCTCGCGGAAACCGAGGAGGCGCATCGGCAGGCGTTCAACGAGAGTTTCGCAGCGCGGGGCCTCGACTGGCACTGGGACCGCGAGGACTATCGCCGCCTGCTGGCCACCACGGGGGGAAAGGAGCGGATGCGCGCCTTTCAGGCGGACTTGCCCGAGGGGGCGCGGCGGCTGACCGGGGACGAGATCGCCGCGCTGCACGCCGAAAAGACGGCGCGATACGGCGATATCCTAGCCTCGGGCGGGCTGGCGCTGCGCCCCGGGATCGCGGAACTGGTAGAACTGGCGCGCGAGGCGGAGCTTTGCCTTGCGGTGGCGACGACGACGAACCGGCCCAATGTCGAGGCGCTGACGCGGTGCTGCTGGGGCAAGCCGGCCGAGCAGGTGTTCGACGTGATCGCGGCGGGCGACGAGGTGGCGGCGAAGAAGCCCGCCCCCGATGTCTATCGCTTGGCGCTGGCCCGCCTTGCCCTGCCGCCGCGCAACTGCATCGCCTTTGAGGACAGCCACAACGGCCTGATGTCGGCGATGGGCGCGGGCTTGCCGGTGATCGTGACCCCGAGCGCGTATACCGAGGGCGAGGATTTCACCGGCGCCGCGTATCGCCTGGCCTCGCTGGAACGGGAGCACTGGCCGCTGAACTTGCAGGCCAAATTACTGAGCCACTGAGCCACGGGCCCAAAACGGCCGAAGAGTCCGCACTCAACGCCAGGACAACAGGCGTGCGCCCGTCCAGAGCCGGGTCCTCGAACGGCGGCGCCAGATCAGCGGCAGGTGGATCAGCGACGACAGCGGCGTTCGGCGGCAGGTCAGGGCCGCGCGCGGGGCGGTACACGTCAGCGCCGACACCCCGAAGAAATCCGAGAACGGCGTGCAGCCGCGCTCTTTCAGGTTCCATCGGACATCTGTCACGAGGCGGTCGGCCTCGATCAGGCTTTTGAAAAACCGGGGGTCTTTCGGGCCAGTCATGGACCGCTTCCTTTCGCGATTGGCCATTTCGCGCGCCGCGTAAGACTAACGCAAGGCGCATGCCCGCTCCAGTGGCCTGATCGGCGCAGGGCGCGCGTGGCCTCAGGCCGCCGGCATCCGCGTTTCGACGATTTCGGCGAACCAGGAACATCCGAAGGGGATCGCCTCATCCGAGAAATTGTACTCGGGGTGGTGCACCATGGCGGTGTCTCCGTTGCCGAGGAAGATGTAGGCGCCCGGGCGTTCGTTCAGCATGAAGCTGAAATCCTCGCCCCCCATCATGGGCGCCACGTCACGATTTACGCTTCCGGCCACCGCCTCGGCCACGGTCGCGGCGAACTCCGCCTCGGCGGGGCGGTTCTCGGTCACCGGGTAGCCGCGCCGATAGTCGATCTCGGCCCGCGCACCGAAGGCCCGGGCGGTATGCGCGACGATCTCTTTCAGCCGGGCCTCGGCTGTCTGGCGCACCTTCTCCTCCAGAGTCCGCACGGTGCCCCGCAGCAGCACCCGCGGCGGGATCACGTTCGACGCCTCGCTTTCGGTGCGGAAGGTGCAGACCGAGACGACGACCTGCCGCAGGGGATCGATCGTGCGCGAGGCGATGGATTGCAGGGCCACGACGATATGCGAAGCCACCAGCGTCGTGTCGATGCACTCGTGCGGTTTCGCGGCATGGCCGCCCTTGCCGATCACGTCGATGTCGAAATCGTCGGTCGCGGCCATGATCGGCCCGGTGCGGATCGCGAAGCTGCCCACCGGAAGCCCCGGCATGTTGTGCATCCCGTAGACTTCTTCGATGCCGAAGCGATCCATCAGCCCATCATCCACCATGGCCTTGCCCCCGGCCCCACCTTCTTCGGCGGGCTGGAAGATCACCACCGCGGTGCCGTCGAAATTCCGCGTCTCGGCCAGGTAGCGCGCCGCGCCCAAAAGCATCGCTGTATGCCCGTCATGGCCGCAGGCATGCATCTTGCCCTTGTGTTTCGACGCATAGGGCAGCCCGGTCGCCTCGAGGATCGGCAGCGCGTCCATGTCGGCACGCAAGCCAATGACGCGGCCGCGGCTGTCGGACTTGCCATTGATAACGCCCACCACGCCACAGCGGCCGATCCGCTCCACCACCTCGTCGCAGCCAAAGGCGCGCAGCTTGTCGGCCACCAGTGCCGAGGTGCGCGGCAGGTCATACATCAGCTCGGGGTGCTCATGGATGTCGCGGCGCAAGGCGGTGATCTCGTCCTGCATCTCTG
This sequence comes from Rhodovulum sp. ES.010, assembly GCF_900142935.1. Lineage (NCBI taxonomy): Bacteria > Pseudomonadati > Pseudomonadota > Alphaproteobacteria > Rhodobacterales > Paracoccaceae > Rhodovulum > Rhodovulum sp. ES.010. The sequence continues at coordinate 1,117,611 of NZ_FSRS01000001.1, forward strand.
CAAGGCGGTTCTTGACGGGCATCGGGCTTTCTCCTCGGAACGGCCGGGGCGGCGCAGAAACAACCGCACCGGGCGCGGCACAGGCGGGTGGACTAGAGGCCACAAGGTGAGCCTGGCGCCGCAGAAGGTCAAGCGGCGGCGCGCCCATGGCGCTGGATCCAAATAAGAACGCCCGTCTCGCGCCGTTGCATCAAAGGGCGCGGCCATCCTGCCGGCGGCTCCATGGCGGGCCGGTGTCTGCCACACCGCGCCCAGTGCGGAACCTTCTTCGGAACCGGACCGCGCGCCCAACACGCCCGCTCCTTGATCTCGCGCTGTGCGCGGCGCAGGTCACGTCAGCGCACGACAGGAGGACCCGCCCATGTTCGAGACTTTCGGTTTCCAGACCGTCACCGCCCCCGACCTTGCCCCGTGGCTTGGCCTGGTCCTCGGCCTCATGTTCGGCCTGCTTGCGGAGGCGACGGGCTTCTGCTTCCGCCGCGCCGTGATCGGCCCGGCCGAAACGCGCCGCCCCGCCCTCGGCATCTGGATGGCTACGCTCGCGGCTGCGGTCCTGGGCACGCAGGCCGTCGTCGCGGCGGAGCTGGTGTCCTTCGACGGGCACCGGCTGCTGTCCTCCGAACTGCCGCTTCTCGCGTTGCTGGTCGGCGGGTTGATGTTCGGGGCAGGCATGGTGCTGACTCGGGGCTGCGTGTCCCGGCTGACGGTGCTGACCGGCTCGGGCAACCTGCGCGCGGCGCTGGTGCTGATCGTCTTCGCCGTCGTCGCGCAGGCCACGCTGAAGGGCGCGCTGGCGCCACTGCGCACGACGCTCGCCGAGCCCACCCTGCCGGTCGGCGTGGCAAGCCTAGGCGCCCTGCCCGGCGGCCCCCTGCTCTGGGCGACGCTTGTCTCGGGCGCCGCCTTGGCGATGGCCGTCCGGTCTGGCGCGCCCCGCCGGCACCTGGTCCTGGCCCTGTTGCTCGGCCTTCTCGTGCCCGCCGCGTGGCTCGGCACGGGCGTCGTCCTCCGCGACGATTTCGACCCGATCCCGTTCGAGGCGCTCGCCTTCACCGCGCCCGCGGCCGATACGGTCTTCTGGGCGATGGCGGCCACAGCCCTGAAGCCGGGATTCGGCGTGGGCCTTATCGGCGGCGTTCTTCTCGGCGCCATGGCCGGCGCGCGCGCGAGCGGCCGGTTCCGGTGGCAGAGCTTCAAGAGCCCGGCCCAGACCGGCCGCTATCTGACCGGCGCGGCGCTGATGGGCGTGGGCGGCGTTCTGGCGGGCGGCTGCACGGTCGGCGCGGGGCTCTCGGGCGTGCCGACCCTGGGGCTCGCGGCCTTCATCGCGCTGGGTGCCATCGCCGCGGGCGCACGCGCCACCGAAGCGCTCCTCACTTCTCCAGTCCGCGCCGGACTTGCCGCACCATGAACCAGACGCCGACCACAACGAAGGGCGTCAGCAGCGCGGTGAGCATTCCCTTGGACATGGTCAACCGCTCGGCCACGGGGAAAGCCATGTAAGAGACGAGGCTGACCGCGTAGTAGCTGATCGCCACGACAGACAGCCCCTCGACCGTGCGTTGCAGCTGCAATTGCAGATCCGCCCGGCGGTTCATGCTTTCCAGCAACTTCTGGTTCTGGGCCGACCGTTCCACGTCTACCTGGGTGCGCAACAGGTTCGCCGCACGCACCGCTCGCCGAGTCATGCTGTCGAGCTGCGCCTCGGTGGACTTGATCGTGCGCATCGAGGGGTCGTAGCGCCGCATCATGAATTCGCGAAAGGTCTGGCGGTGGCCGTAGCGCTCTTCGCGCAGCACCTCGATGCGCTGGTGCACCAGCGCCTCGTAGGCCGCTGTCGCCGAGAAGCGGAAGGCGGTCTGCGCCAGCAGGCTTTCCAGTTCGGCCGAGACCGCGAGCAGGTTCTTCAGGGTATCTTCGGGCTGGCGGTGGCCGACCCTCATCTCGCCGACGAGTTCGGTCAGTTGCGGGTCCAGTTCGCTCAGCCGCTCCGAGAGCTGTCGCGCGCGCGGCAGGCCCAGCATCGACATCGCCTTGTAGGTCTCGATCTCGGTTAGCCGCTGCACGATCCGGCCCACCCGCCGCGCGCCCGTGCCCGGCCGGGCGAAGACGGCAAAGCGCATGTGCCCGCCCGGATCGATGCGGAAATCGGTGGCCATGATGCCCGCGTCATCGAGGATGGAAGCCGCCGTCAGGCTGTCGGGCACAAACCACTCCGACAGCCGCTGGTCGATGTCGTCGCGCCCCTCGCGCAACTGCTCCACCCGGATCAGCGCCGAGGTCAGCCGCGCGCCCGCTGCCTTTTCCAGCCAGTCCTCGGGGAACACCTCCCAGGCCGCCGGATCGAACGGGCGCTCGGCCACGCCGGGGGCGAAGATCGTGTAGGTCACGAATTCCGCGTGGCTTTCCCACTTGATCTTGTAGCGACCCATCGGCCCGAAGAAATGGGTGTCGCCCGGCTTGGGATGCTGGGCGCCGAACCGGTCGAGCAGATCCAGCAGATGGGTGCGGTCGGCATCTCGGTCGCGATTGAGCGCGTCACTGGGTGGCTTGATCGCGAGGAAGGCCGCGTGGCAGGGCACCTGCAACTCGGGGAACGGCCGCGCGTGCAGCTCGTTGGCGAGCATGTAGCGCAGCGGATGGTCTTGGATCGGGGCCATGGGTGCGGCTCTCGCATGACTAGGGGTCCACGCTCAACCTCTAGCGCATGCAGACGGTTTGTAAACGCGGCAGGGCGCGCGCCTTTTTCCACGCGCAAGCTGTGCTACCCTTCGGCAACCCGATCTCCGGAGGCCCAAGAAACATGTCCGCGCCCGCCCGACTGACCTTCACCGCCGTCCTCGCCGTGTCGCTTGCCGGACCGGGATCGGTCACCGGCCAAGGCACGGACGAGGCCGCGACCGTCACCCGCCACGGCATATCCGCCTTCGGCGAGTTGAAATACCCGTCCGATTTCAGGCATTTCGACTATGTGAACCCCGCGGCGCCGAAGGGCGGAACGATGAGCTTCCGCGGGACCGGCGCCTCGCGCACCTTCGACAGCCTCAACCCTTTCGTCCTGGCCGGAGAGCCAGCCCAGGGCCTTGAGCGGCTTTACGACACGCTGCTGGTCCGGGCGTATGACGAGGCGGATGCCGTCTATGGCCTTCTGGCCGAGACGGTGACCTATCCCGAGGACCGCTCCTGGGTGATCTACAGGCTGCACGACGACGCCCGCTTTGCCGATGGCGCACCCGTGACAGCCGAAGACGTCGTCTTTACGCTGGAGACCCTGAAGACCCAGGGCACACCGGCCTATCGGATCCGGCTTAAGGACGTGGCCGGGGCAAGCGCCCTGTCGCTTACCGAGGTGCGGGTCGACTTCGCCGAGGGTGCGGCGATGCGCGACCTGATTGCCGATGTGGGACAGGTGCCGATCCTGCCCGCGCATTATTACGACACCGTGGCTTTCGACCGATCGACGCTCGATCCGCCGCTTGGCTCGGGGCCCTACGTGGTCGACGAGGTCGATGCCGGGCGGTCGATCACCTATTGCCGGAACCCCGAGTACTGGGCGACGGACTTGCCCGCGAATGTCGGCAAGAACAATTTCGACTGCTACATCTACGAGTATTTCGCCGACAACACCTCCGCCTTCGAGGCATTCAAGGCCGGCACCTACCTGTTCCACGAGGAATTCACATCGGCGCTCTGGGCCACGAACTACGACTTCCCCGCCATCGACCGGGGCTGGATCAAGCGCGAGGTGATCGGCGACGACCGTCCCTCGGGGGCGCAGGGATTCTGGATGAACATGCGCCGCGCGCAATTCACCGACCCGCGGGTGCGCCAGGCGATCGCGATGATGTTCAATTTCAAATGGTCGAACCGGATGCTGTTCTACGGGCTCTACGAGCGTACCGACAGCTTCTGGGAGAACTCGGACATGCAGGCCGAGGGGCTGCCGGAGGGTGATGAGCTGGCGCTGCTCGAACAATTCCGCGACCGCTTGCCGGAGGCGGTCTTCACGGAACCCGCGGTCACGCCGCCGGTTCTGAGTGCCGCGCGCAATCTCGACCGCGAGATGCTGCGCGAGGCGGGGGGATTGCTCGACGCGGCGGGATACCGCGTCGATGACGCCGGGCGGCGCCGCGACGCGGATGGCGAGCCCCTGCGAGTGGAATTCGTCTCCGACAGCCCGGCCTTCGAGCGGATCGTGCTGCCCTATATCGAGAACCTCACCCGGCTGGGCATCGAGGCTGTCCATGTGCAGGTGGACCCCGCGCAGATGCAGCAGCGCCAGGAAGAATTCGACTACGACATAACCATTGCGCGCTTCGTGCTGCCGCTGAGTCCCTCGCTGGAACTGCGCACGCTGTTCGCGAGCGAAAGCGCCGATGCGCCGGGGGCCAATAACCTGTCGGGGCTGAAGGACCCGGTGGTCGACGCGCTGATCAAGCAAGTGATCGCCGCCCCCGACCGCGACACGCTGCGGACGCGGGTCAAGGCGCTCGATCGAGTGCTGCGGGCACAGCACATCTGGGTGCCGAATTGGTTCAAGGGATCGCACTGGCTCGCCTACTGGGACGTGTTCGGCAAGCCCGCGGAGAAGCCGCCCTACGACCGGGGCACGGATTACTGGTGGTGGGACCGGGGCAAGTACGAAGCCCTGCGCGCGGCCGGGGCGCTGCGCTAGCGGCGGCCTTGCACGGCCGCCGGACCCGGACATGACGGCCGGGCGGAACACCCCCATGCTCAAACGCGAACGCCCCGCCGCTTGGGCGGGGCGTCGCACTTGTCGAACCGGTCGGATCAGCGCAGGTGGCCGAGGAGCTTGTCGAGGCTTTCCCGTGCATCGCCGTAGAACATCCGCGTGTTGTCACGGAAGAACAACGGGTTCTCGATGCCGGAATAACCCGTGCCCTTGCCGCGTTTCATCACGAAGACCTGCTTGGCTTTCCAAACCTCGAGCACCGGCATCCCCGCGATGGGCGAGTTCGGATCTTCCTGCGCCGCGGGGTTCACGATGTCATTCGAGCCGATGACGATCACCACGTCGGTGTCGGGGAAATCGTCGTTGATCTCGTCCATCTCCAGCACGATGTCATAGGGCACCTTGGCCTCGGCCAGCAGCACGTTCATGTGCCCCGGCAGCCGGCCCGCCACCGGGTGAATGGCGAAGCGCACCGACTTGCCTTCCTTGCGCAGATGCTCAGTCAGCACCGACACCGCGTTCTGCGCCTGTGCCACCGCCATGCCATAGCCGGGCACGATGATAACGCTGTCGGCATCCTCCAGCGCGTTGGCCACGCCCTCGACATCGATGGCGATCATCTCGCCCTCGACATCCGCCGCGGGGCCGCCCGTGCCTCCGAAACCGCCCAGGATCACGCTGACGAAATGCCGGTTCATCGCGCGGCACATGATGTAGCTGAGGATCGCCCCCGAAGAGCCGACCAGCGCGCCGACCACGATCAGCAGGTCATTGCCGAGGCTGAAGCCGATCGCGGCGGCCGCCCAACCCGAATAGGAGTTCAGCATCGACACGACCACCGGCATGTCGGCGCCGCCGATCCCCATGATCAGGTGATAGCCGATGAACAGCGCAAACAGCGTCATCAGGAACAGCGCCAGAAAGCCGCCGCCCTGGAAGTACCACACGGCCAGCACCAGCGAGGCCAGCGCCGCCGCCGCGTTCAGGATGTGCCCGCCTGGCAGTTTCTTGGCAGCCGAATCCACGCGACCGGCCAGCTTGCCATAGGCGATGACCGAGCCGGTGAAGGTCACGGCCCCGATCCAGACGCCCAGCACCAGTTCGACGCGCAGGATGTTGATCTCGACCGGAGTCTTCTTGGCCACGATCGCCGCAAAGCCCTTCAGCGCTTCGCGCGCCGTGTCGTCCATCGCCAGCACCCGGTTCAATTCCAAGTCTGCGTTGAAGCCGACGAACACGGCGGCCAGCCCCACCAGCGAGTGCATGATCGCCACGAGTTCGGGCATCTGCGTCATCTGCACTCGCGTGGCGAGTTGGTAGCCGACCACCGCGCCACCCGCGATCAGGATCAGCGAGAGCGGCCAGAGCCACAGCCCCGGCCCGGTCAACGTCGCGACGACCGCGGTGGCCATGCCGACGATGCCGTACCAGATCGCGCGCTTGGCGCTTTCCTGGTTCGACAGCCCCCCCAGCGCGAGGATGAAGAGAACAGCCGCGACCACATAGGCCGCCGTGGTGAAACCGAAATCCATTGTCGCCACCCCCCTTTACGATTTCTGGAACATGGCGAGCATGCGCCGCGTCACGAGGAAGCCGCCGAAGATGTTGATCGCGGCCATGAACACCGCGAGCGCGGCAAGCACGATAACCAGCACGGACCCCGACCCGATCTGCATCAAGGCACCGAGAATGATGATCGACGAGATCGCATTGGTGATCGCCATCAGCGGCGTATGCAGGCTGTGGCTGACGTTCCAGATCACCTGGAAGCCGACGAAGACCGCCAGTACGAAGACGATGAAGTGCTGCATGAAGCTGGCCGGCGCCACAAGGCCAACCGCCAGAAGGGCCAGACCGCCCACGCCCAACAGCCCGACCTGGGTCAGCGTCTGCTTGCGGAACGCCGCCAGTTCCTGCGCGCGCTTCTCTTCTGGCGTCAGTTCCTTGGGCTTTTCTTTCTTGGGCGCGGATGCGATCGCCTTCACCTTCGGCGGTGGCGGCGGATAGGTGATTGCACCCTCGTGGGTCACCGTCGCACCGCGGATCACGTCGTCCTCCATGTCATGCACGACCTTGCCGTCCTTCTCGGGCGTCAGGTCGGTCATCATGTGACGGACGTTCGAGGCGTAAAGCGTCGAGCTTTGCGTCGCCATGCGGCTGGGGAAGTCGGTGTAGCCCACGACCGTCACGCCATTCTCCGTGACGATCTTCTCGTCGGGCTTGGTCAATTCGCAGTTGCCGCCCTTCTCGGCGGCAAGGTCGACGATGACCGACCCCGGCTTCATCGCCTGGACCATGTCCTCGGTCCAGAGCTTGGGCGCGGGCTGGCCGGGAATTAGCGCGGTGGTGATGACGATGTCGACGTCGGGCGCCAGTTCGCGGAACTTCTCCAACTGCTTTTCGCGGAATTCGGGGCTGGACGGCTTGGCATAGCCGCCCGTTTCCGACCCATCCTGGGTTTCCTCCTCGAAATCGAGATAGACGAACTCCGCGCCCATCGACTCGATCTGCTCGGCCACCTCGGGACGGACGTCGAACGCGTAGGTGATCGCACCGAGCGAGGTCGCGGTGCCGATGGCGGCAAGCCCGGCAACGCCTGCACCGACGACCAGCACCTTGGCGGGCGGGACCTTGCCGGCCGCGGTCACCTGGCCGGTGAAGAAACGGCCGAAATTGTTGCCCGCCTCGATCACCGCGCGGTAGCCGGCGATGTTCGCCATCGAGGACAGCGCGTCCATCTTCTGCGCACGGCTGATCCGCGGCACCATGTCCATCGCGATGACATTGGCGCCAGCAGCCTTGCATTTCTCCAGCATCGCCTCGTTCTGCGCCGGCCAGAAGAAGCTGATGAGCGTCTGGCCCTTGCGCAGATGTCCCACCTCAGCCTCCGAAGGCTCGCGCACCTTCACGACGATGTCCGCCGCCTGCCAGAGCGCAGCGGCGGAATGCACGATCTCGACACCGGCCTTCTCGTAGGCCCCGTCTTTGAAACCGGCTCTTTCGCCCGCGCCGGTCTCGATCAGGCAGTCATAGCCCAGCTTCTGCAACTGGAGCGCGCTGTCCGGGGTCATGGCCACGCGGGCCTCGCCCTCGAATATCTCCTTGGGTGCGCCGATCTTCACGTTGTCTGTCCCCTCTCTCAGGCGACGGGGCCCGATCGGGCCCCGCGTCAGGTCGCAGTCTCATACCACCGCGTAATTAAGTTTCACAAGCGACTCGCCAAGCTTTTGGATTCCAACGGCCTCGCGGCTCATATCCAGCGGCGGACCCGCGCGCAGTAGGCGTCGAACTCGGAGCCGAATCGCGCGCGGATCGCCGCCTCCTCCTTGCGGACGAAGCGCCGTTCGATCAGTTTCATGAAGACCGGCACGAGAACCAGGCTCGGAACGGCGTCCCAGATCAGGACCAGCCCCGTCAGGATCGCCGTATCGGCAAGGTAGATCGGGTTACGCGAAAATCGGTAAAGCCCCGTGGTGACAAGCTTATCCGGCGTCTCGCGCGGGATGAGCGAGGTGCGCTCCAGCAAGAAATGCACCGCCGCCCAGCCCGACACGGCAAGCCCCGCCGCGACCAGCCCGATGCCGACCGCGTCGCCCACCCGCCCGAGCAGCGTGAGCGGAAGAACCTGCGCCTGCCCCCAAGCCGCGACGGCGAAAAGCGCCAGCCAGATCGGCGGCAATTCGACATAGTGCAAAGGGCCCTTCACGCTGGTCTCCGGCGATTGCGACCGTCCTGCAACACGCTGGGCGATTTTGCATCTCCCAGGCCCGCTTGCGGATTTCTCTTTGCCGATTTACGCGCCCACCGCGCGGGCAGGCAAGCCCGAAGGCGGGTCTTGCATCGTCTTGCGTAACGGGCAAACCTCTCCCGACCGAGGAGAGCCGCACCGATGATCGACTTCACCGCCACCCGCGCGCTGTTTCATATCCCCAAGGGCGTGATCTATCTCGACGGGAATTCCCTGGGCCCCCTGCCGAAGGCCGCCGAGGCGCGCATCGCCAAAACGGTGCGCGACGAATGGGGCCAGATGCTGATCGGCGGGTGGAACGACGCGAGCTGGATGGCCCAACCAGCTCGTCTTGGCAACCGGCTCGGCTGCCTGATCGGGGCAGAACCGGGCTGCGTGACGGTGGGGGACACGCTGTCGCTCAAGGTCTACCAGGCGCTCGCCGCCGCGCTGGAGATGCGCCCCGACAGACGGGTCATTCTCAGCGATACCGGCAACTTCCCGACCGATCTTTACATGGCCGAAGGGCTGATCGATACGCTGGGCCGCGGTCATCAGCTGGTCACCGCTCCCCCCGAGGAGGTCGAAACGCATCTTGGCCCCGATGTCGCCGTGCTGATGCTGACCGAGGTGGATTACCGCACCGGGCGGCGCCACGACATGGCGCGCCTGACGCGCGCCGCGCATGAGGCGGGTGCGCTGACGCTTTGGGATCTGGCGCATTCGGCAGGCGCCCTGCCCGTGGACTTGGCCGGTGCGGGGGCCGATTTCGCGGCCGGCTGCACCTACAAGTATCTCAACGCCGGCCCAGGTGCACCCGCTTTCCTCTATGTCGCGCCCCGCCACGCCGCGACCGCCCGCCCCGCCCTCTCGGGGTGGCTCGGCCATGCGGCACCCTTCGCCTTCGAGCAAAGCTATCGTCCGGGCGAGGGCATCGCGCGGATGCGCGTGGGCACGCCGCCGGTGTTGCAGATGGCCGCGCTGGAGGCTGCACTCGACATCTGGGAGGGGGTCGACATGGCGGCCCTGCGCGCACGGTCCGTCGCCCTGTCCGAGCGCTTCATCGCCGAGGTGGAGGCGCGCTGCCCCGACCTGAACCTCGTGTCGCCCCGCGCCCCCAGCCTTCGCGGGAGCCAGGTGTCGTTCCGCTTTGCCGAGGGCTATGCCGCGATGCAGGCGCTGATCGCGCGCGGCGTGATCGGCGATTTCCGCGCGCCCGACATCATGCGCTTCGGCATCGCGCCGCTTTACATCGGCGAGGCCGAAATCGTGCGGGCCGCGGAAATCCTCGGCGAGGTGATGGAGAACCGGCTTTGGGACGCGCCCGCTTACCGCGTCCGCGCGGCGGTCACCTGACCCGGCCGCGTCCGCGCGGCGGTCACCTGACCCGGCCGCGTCTGCGCCGGGCGCGCCGGGGCGACGGCGCAGCCGCCTACCGGGTGCTTTACGATGCGGTGCATCAGGGAACGTCCGGCGCCTACGGCCCCGAAGAGCGCGCGGCGTGGGCGCCCTCGCCCGACCCCGTGCCGGGCTGGGAGCAGCGCCTGCTCGCCGCCACGACGATCTTGGCCGAGGCGCGCGGCCGGCTCTTCGGCTTCATGACGCTGGCCCCCGACGGTCATCTGGAATTTGCCTACGTCGCCCCCAGCCACATGGGCCGGGGTGTCGGGAGCGCCCTTCACGCCGCGGTACTGGATGCCGGCCGCGATGCCGGACTCGACATGCTGACAACCGAGGCGAGCCTCGTCGCCCGCCCGTTCTTAGCGCGGCGCGGCTGGTGTGAAACCGGACGGCAGAGCGTGATCCGGAACGGCGTGGCGCTGACCAATTTCCGAATGGAACGGACGGTCGGGGCAGGTCTCGCCAGTCAAGGACGCCCCGCCTCGGACTAGTCGATTTCCCCGATCTCGAGATTGTCCCTTTGACCGGCATGGGCCGCGAAGGCGCGGATCAGCGGCAAGGGGTCGATATCGGGGCGTGGTTGCAGCCAGGATCGGTCGGCAAGGATACCGTCGCTCGGCAGGTTCTCGTCGGAAATCTGGCCCATTTCCCAATCCGGGAAGAACCGCTCGTCGATCGTGCCCCGAGCCAGAATCATGAACCCCTTGTGCCGCCGGTCCCTTTGAATGCGGGCGACCATGCGCGTCAGGGGACCGCTCGGCCCTTCGAGGTATTGCAGGAAACAGCCCCGATCGACGTGCAGGAAGCCGGTCAATCCCTCCTTGGGATTGTTGCGCACACTCTGCGCGAGGATGTCGACCACCGTCTTCTCGTCGAGTGGCTTGCGGGCGGCACTGCGATACAAAACGAAATGAAGTTCCATGGGACTGCCTACTCTGGGTCCTCCGGGATTCTCCGGGAAGTCACACGTCGGGTGGGCGAGCGCGCCGACCATTTCATGCGATCGCCCGTTGCGGCCTCAACCACCCGCTGTTCAAGGATCGGCGACGGCCGTTCAGCGCCCCCCGTTGCCGGACGGGTGCGGCGACGGTGCTCGACGGAAAGAGGTCTCTTCTTGTGTCTTGCATCATTGACACCATGGCCTGGATCAAGAGGCGCTCCCGCCCGGCGTCGGCATTGTACGACGCGAGGAGAATCATTTCCGGTCGGAGAACCCTATCGTCTGAGGGGTTAACCGGGCCTTGCTGCCAGAGGCGGACCTTTTGTCAGGCCGTGCGCAAGACCGCCGCGCGCTCACCACCCGCCCACGCCGCGACGGCCCGGCCGAACGCCTCGAACAGCGGGCGCGAGACTGGGTCGCAGGCGGCCTTGTATTCGGGGTGCCATTGCACCGACAACGCGAAGCCAGGGGCGTCCTCGATGCGGATCGCCTCGGGCGTGCCGTCGGGAGCCAAGCCCTCGATGACCACCCTGTGGCCCGGCGTCTTGATCCCCTGCCCGTGCAGCGTGTTGGTCATCACCTCGGTCGCCCCGAGGATGCGGTGGAACACACCGCCCTCGGTCAGCGTCACCTTGTGGCGAAGTGCGAATTTCTCTTCAAGCGTGCCGTCGGGCAGCATCCGGTGGTTCAACCGTCCCGGCAGGTCGCGGATTTCGGGGTGCAGAGTGCCACCCATCGCCACGTTGACCTCCTGGAAGCCGCGGCAGATCGCGAAGAAGGGCTGACCGCGATCCACCAGCGCACGGATCAGCGGCAGCGCGATAGCGTCTCGCGCCCGGTCGAAGGCGCCGTGCGCCTCGGTCGCGGCCTCGCCGTATTCCTCGGGGTGGACGTTGGGCCGCCCGCCGGTGAACAGGAAGCCGTCGAAGCTGTCCAGCAGTTCCGGCACCGTCACGAAGCGAGGATCGGCGGGGATCAGCAGCGGCATCGCCCCCGCGACCTCGGCCACCGCCTCGGCATTCATCGTGCCCCCGGCATGGGCCGGGTACTGGTCATTGATCAGGTACTGGTTGCCGATGATGCCAACCCGGGGGCGCGTCATGAAGGTCCTCGTGACTGGAGTTCGCCTCACGATATAGGGCTTTTCGACGCGGGTGAAGGGGCGGTCCCATGCAGACGCCCCCTGCGACAGCGCACGGAGCAGAACCGCACGCTGTCCCAGTCCTTCGCCCATTTGCGGCGCCAGGCAAAGGGCCGGCCGCAGGAGGCGCAGGTCTTGGTCGGCAAATCTGCCTTGCGGCGCATTTTCGGCACAAACAACTCCCGTTCGGGTCAGGCCAACCGGCTGATCACCACCTTGACCTCGGGTCGCTTGCCGATCTCGTTCTCGGCGGTGCGGCGCGCGATGATGCGCAGGTCCTTTTCCAGGAGGTCGTCGTCGGTCAGCACCTTGTCGTCGGCCCGCGACAGGAACCGGTCCAGGGCCTGTTCCAGCAGCTCGGACAGCGCCGCCCCCCCCGGCACGGTCTCGGGCAGGCCCATGAGGTCTACCCAGGGCTCGCCCAGCGGTTCGTCGTCCTCGTCGAGCATCACCGACACCGTCAGGTGGCCGTTCAGCGCCATGCGGATGCGGTCGCGCACCACGCCGTCCAGCGCGCCGATCTGCGCCTTACCGTCGAGATACGTCCGCCCGGCCTCGACATGTTCGGCGACCTTCGGCGTCTTTCCCGTGAGATCCAGCATCGTGCCGTTCGGCGCCAACACCGCCGGCAGCCCGTTTTCCTCGGCCAGCTTGACATGCTCGCGCAAGTGCCGGTGCTCGCCATGCATCGGCACCACGACCTCCGGCTTCATCAACTGGTGGATCTGCGACAGGTCGGGCCGGTTGGCATGACCCGAAACGTGGTAGAGATCGGCGCTGTCATCGACCACGTCGACCCCCATTTCGGAAAACGCGTTGACGATGCGCAGCACGTCACGCTCGTTGCCCGGGATGGTCTTGGACGAGAACAGGAACAGATCGCCCTCCTTCAGGTCCAGCCCCATGTACTTGCCGCGCGATAGCTGCGCGGAGGCCGCGCGGCGTTCGCCCTGGCTGCCGGTGACGATCAGCATCAGGTTCTCGCGCGGGATGTCGGCGGCCTGTTCGGGGCTGATCGTGGTCGGGAAATCGGTCAGAACGCCCGATTCCACCCCGGCCTCGATCATCCGCCGCATCGCGCGGCCCATCAAGCAGACCGAGCGGCCCGCATCGCGGCCCGCCTCGGCCAGCGTCCGGACCCGCGCGATGTTCGAGGCGAAGGTGGTCGCCACGACCATGGCGGGCGCCCGTTCGACGAGTTGCCGGATCGCCGGACCCAGAGTCGCCTCGGACCGGCCCGGATGGGGCGAGAAGACATTGGTGGAATCGCAGGTCAGCACCTTGATGCCGGGCTTCGCCACCTCGGCCCAAAGCGCCCGGTCGAAGGGCTCGCCCACGAGCGGCGTAAGGTCCAACTTGAAGTCGCCGGTATGCACGATGCGGCCCGCCGGGCAATCGATCACCATCGACGAGCTTTCCGGGATCGAGTGCGACACCGGCAGGAAAGCCACCTCGAACGGGCCGGCCTCGACCCGGTAGGGCCAGCGGTCGACCACCGTCACCTGCTCGGGGTCCTGGCCGCGCTCCTCCATCTTGCGCGCGGCGTGATTGGCGGTGAAGGGCCGGGCATAGACCGGCGCTCCGAGCCGCCCCCAGGCGAGCCCAAGCGCGCCGACGTGGTCCTCGTGCGCATGGGTGATGAAGATCGCCTCCAGCCGGTCGCGGCGTTCCTCCAGCCAGGCGATGTCGGCATAGATCAGATCGACGCCGGGCGTGGTGTCCATGTCGGGGAAGGTCACGCCGATATCGACGAGGATCAGCCGCTCCTTCCCCGGCGCGCCATACCCGTAGACATAGGCATTCATCCCGATTTCCCCGGCGCCGCCGAGGGGAAGGTAGATCAGTCGTTCTTTGCCGCTCATGCTGCCCCGTTCGCTTTGTTGTAGGCGTGAATCACGGTCAGACCGTGCATGGTAAGGTCGTCCTCGACGGTGTCGAACAGCACGTCGCCCTGCGCGAAAAGCGGCGCGAGGCCCCCGGTACCGACGATCCGCATCGGCGCGTCGTATTCGCCGCGGATGCGGGTGCAGATCTCGCGCACCAGCCCGACATAGCCCCAGAACACGCCCGACTGCATGCAGGCCACCGTGTTGGTGCCGATCACCGCCTGGGGTTTGGTCACATCCACATGCGGAAGCGCCGCGGCAGACATGTGCAGCGCCTCCAGCGACAGGTTCACCCCCGGCGCGATCACGCCGCCGACATACGCCCCGTCATGGGCCACCACGTCGAAGGTGGTCGCGGTGCCGAAATCCACCACGATGAGGTCACCGCCGTGGCGGTTGTGGGCGCCGGCGGCGTTCACCAGGCGGTCGGGGCCGACATTGGTGCCGGCATCCACCCTGGGCGGCCGGGGCAACAGGCATTCGGGCTTGCCCACGACCAAGGGGCGCGCGCCGAAATAGCGGTCGGCAAAGACCCGCAGGTTGAAGACCACACGCGGCACGGTGGAGGAGATGATGACGTCGGTGATCTCCGCCTCGATCCGGTGATGCGCGATCAGCGTCGAGAACCAGGTGAAATACTGGTCGGCGGTGCGGGTGTGCTCGGTGGCGGTGCGGAGCGTGCAGAGAAACCGCGCACCATCCCAGATCGAGAAGACGGTGTTGGTGTTGCCGCAATCGATGCAAAGAAGCATGGTCGCCCCGTCAGAAGAAGACATCGGCCGCGGCAATGGCGCGCGGCCCATCCGAAGTCTCTAGGACAAGCTGACCGTCCTCGTCCACCGTGACGAAGGTGCCGGCGATCTGTTCATTGCTGGTGCGCGCGGTGATCGTGCGGCCCCGCCGCGCCGCACGCTCCAGCCAGGCGGCACGCAACGGGCCGAAGCCATGTGCGCGGAAGAACGCGCCCTGGTGGGCCAGGTGTTCGGCGAGGAAGGCGAGGAATTCCAACGGGTCGACGGGTTCGCCGGTGACCTCCGCCAGGGTCGCAGGCCGCGGCGCGCCGGGCTCCAGCGCGACATGCGTGGGCGCGGTGTTGAGGTTCACCCCGATCCCGATGGCCAGCCGCGCGACGGGCCCGCCGGCCCCGTCCGCTTCAAGCAGGATGCCGGCGAGCTTGCCCCCTTTCAGCAGCACATCGTTCGGCCATTTCAGCGTGACAGCGTCGCGATTTAGGACGTAGGCCGTAAGCGTCGCATACAGCGCGTAGGACGCCACGAAGGAATAGAGCGCCGCCTGCGCCGGCCCGCAGCCCGGGTCCATCACCAACGTCGCCGACAGGTTTCCCTCGGGCGCAGCCCACGTCCGGCCGCGGCGCCCCACGGCGGCGGTCTGGCGGCGCGCGGCGATCCAGGTCGGGCGCGCCAGCGGCCCGCGGCGGCGCGCCTCGGCCATTGTGCTGTCGGTCTCGTCGAGCAAGATCAGGTCGTGGCCGGCCGGCCAGTGCCAGCCGCCCTGCCCGGCCGCCGCCTCAATTGACAAGGGTTTCCGCCGCGCTCAGCGCCAGCCCCTCGACCCCAAAGAGGTTGACGACCCCCGCCACCATCGCGAAGGCCGAGATCATCAGCACGCCCCAAAGCACCGGCGGCATCCGGCTGTCGAGCCGCGGATCGCCTTCCTCGCCGAAATACATGTAGAAGACGATGCGCAGGTAGTAGAAAGCGCCCACCACCGAGGCGATGACACCCGCGACCGCCAGCCAGATCAGCCCGGCATCGACCGCGGCCCGGACCACGTAGAACTTGCCGAAGAAGCCTACCAGCGGCGGCACGCCGGCAAGGCTGAACAGCAGCACCAGCATCGCCAGCGCCTTCAGCGGTTCGGTGGCCGACAGCATGTTGAGGCTGCGGATATCGGTGACCGGTTGGCCGTCCTTCTGCATGCTGAGGATGAAGGCGAAGGTGCCGACGCTCATGGTCACGTAGATCGCCATGTAGATCAGCATCGCCTGCACGCCGAGCGCCGTTCCGGCTGCCAGCCCCATCAGCGCGTAGCCCATATGCGCGATCGAGGAATAGGCCATCAGCCGCTTGATGTTGCGCTGGCCGATGGCGGCCACCGCCCCCAGTGCCATCGACAGCAGCGACAGCACCGCCACGACCTGCCCCCAGTCGCCTGGCACCGCGCCGAACGCGTCGTGCAGGATTCGCGCGAACAGGCCCATCGCCGCCATTTTGGGCGCGGCCGAGAAGAAAGCCGTGACCGGCGTCGGCGCGCCCTCGTAGACATCGGGCGTCCACATGTGGAACGGCACCGCCGAGACCTTGAACGCCAGACCGGTGATCATGAAGACCAGCCCGATCAGAAGCCCGATCGGCATGTCCCCCTCGTTCAGCGTGGACAGGATTCCCGAGAACAGCGTGGTGCCCGCATAGCCGTAGGTCAGCGAGGCGCCATAGAGCAGGAGGCCCGAGGAGAGCGCGCCGAGTATGAAATACTTCAAGCCCGCTTCCGTCGACCGGAGGCTGTCACGCCGCAGCGACGCGACCACGTAGAGCGCGAGCGATTGCAGCTCGAGCCCCATGTAGAGCGTCATCAGGTCATGGGCCGAGACCATCAGCATCATGCCGATCACCGCCAGCGTGACGAGGATGGGGAATTCGAACAGCAGGGAGCGCGACCGCTGCATGTGCTCGACGCTCATCAGAAGCACGGCCCCGGCAGAGACAAGAATGATCACCTTGGCGAAGCGGGCAAAACCATCGTCCACGATGGCGCCGCCAAAGGCAGCGCGCGCCTCGCCTGCGGTTACCCCTGTCCAAGCGGCCAGCGCGAAGAACAGGCCTGCGGTTACCCAGACCAGCAAAGGGGCGGCGCGGTCCTTCACCGTGTAAACGCCGACGAGCAGCGCAAGCATCGCGTAGACCGCAAGGGCGAGTTCCGGCAGGACGACGGTCAGGTCGGTCGTGATCATCGCGTTCCCCTCAGTTCTGCGCGAGCCGCGTCGCGGCCTCGGCCTCGATCAGCGCGGTCTGGTAGTTCGACAGCAGCGCCTCGACCGAGGGCCCGATGATGTCGGTCACCAGCGCGGGATAGACACCCAGCAGCAGCGTCATCGCCACCAGCGGCGCGAAGATCGCGCGTTCCCGCAGGTTCATGTCCTTGATGGCGCGCAAGCTCTCCTTGATCAGGTCGCCGAACACCACCCGGCGGTAGAGCCACAGCGCATAGCCCGCCGACAGGATCACCCCGGTGCAGGCTACCGCAGCGACCCACGTGTTGACCTGGAACACGCCCGCCAGCGTCAAGAACTCGCCGACGAAGCCCGATGTGCCCGGCAGGCCGACATTCGCCAGCGTGAACAGCATGAACACGAAGGCATAGACCGGCATCCGGTTGACGAGGCCGCCATAGGCGTCGATCTCGCGGGTGTGCATCCGGTCGTAGATCACGCCGACACAGAGAAACAGCGCACCCGAGATAAAGCCATGGGAAATCATCTGGAAGATCGCGCCATCGACGCCCTGCTGGTTCGCGGCGAAGATGCCCATGGTCACGAACCCCATGTGCGCGACCGAGGAATAGGCGATCAGCTTCTTCATGTCGTTCTGGGCGAGCGCCACCAGCGAGGTGTAGACGATGGCAATGGCCGACAGCCAGAACACCAGCGGCGCCCAGATATCCGAGGCTACCGGGAACATCGGCAGGGAAAAGCGCAAAAAGCCGTAGCCGCCCATCTTCAGCAGGATCGCGGCCAGCACCACGGACCCGGCGGTGGGCGCTTGGACGTGCGCATCGGGCAGCCAGGTATGCACCGGCCACATCGGCATCTTGACCGCGAAACTCGCGAAGAAGGCCAGCCACAGGAAGGTCTGCATGCCACCGACGATGGTCTTGCCGCCGATCACGATATCGCCCGCGCTGAACTGATGCTTCAGGAGCGTCGGGATGTCGGTGGTGCCCGCGTCGACATACATCGCCACCATGGCCACCAGCATCAGCACCGAGCCTAGGAAGGTGTAGAGAAAGAACTTGAAAGTGGCGTAGATGCGTTCCTTGCCGCCCCAGATGCCGATGATGAGGAACATCGGGATCAGGCCGCCCTCGAAGAACAGGTAAAACAGCACGAGGTCGAGCGCGGTGAAAACGCCGATCATCAGCGTTTCCAAGAGCAGGAACGCGATCATGTATTCCTTGACGCGATGGGTTACGGTCCAGCACGCGCCGATGGTCAGCGGCATCAGGAAGGTCGTCAGCATCACGAACAGGATCGAGATGCCATCCACGCCCATCTTGTATTTCAGGCCCAGAAGCCAGTCGCGTTCCTCGACGAACTGGAAGCCGGGGTTCGACGGATCGAAGCCGAAGAGCACGAAGAGCGAGATCAGGAAGGTCGCGGTGGTGGCGATCAGCGCCAGCCACTTGGCGTTCTTCTGTGCCGCCTCGTCCTCGCCCCGCAGGAACAGCCCCAAGATCAGGGCCGCGATCAGCGGTGTGAAGGTGATGATGGAAAGGAGGTTGTCCATTTACCGCGCCCCCCCGGCCAGCATCATCCAGGTGATCAGGATCGCGATCCCGATCACCATGGCGAAGGCGTAGTGGTAGAGATACCCCGATTGCAGCCGCTGCGCGGCGCGGGTGAAGAACGGCACGATGCCCATCGAAACCCCGTTCACCGCACCGTCGATCACGCCACCGTCGCCCCCTTTCCAGAGCGCCCGGCCAATATTCTTGGCCGGGTTGACGAAGATCGCGTCATAGAGCTCGTCGAAATACCACTTGTTGAGCAGGAACAGGTACAGCGGCCGGAAGGTCCGCGCCGCCCGACCCGGAAGGTCCGGCGAGTTAATGTAGAACAGCCAGGCAAGCCCCAGTCCGAAGAGCATCGCCATGAAGGGCGAGACCTTGACCCAGGTGGGCGCGTGGTGCGCGTCGTCCATCACGTGGTTGTCGGGCGCCATGTAGAGCGCACCCTCGCCGGGCAGCGCGTAGGCCGCCTCTGCGGTGCCGTGGCCCGCCTCGGCGGCCTCGTGCACGGGGATGCCATAGAATCGGTTCACCTGATCGTGGTCGCCGAAGAAGCTGCCATACCAGACCATGCCCGCCAGCACCGCGCCCACGCTCAACGCGCCCAGCGGGATCAGCATAGTGCGCGGGCTTTCATGGGCATGGTCGTGGATGTGCTTGTCGCCGCGGGGCTCACCCCAGAAGGTCAGGAACACCAGCCGCCAGGAATAGAAGCTGGTCATGGCGGCCGCGGCCACCAGCGCCCAGAAGGCCACGGCGGGCCCGCCCGCCCAGGCGCTTTCGATGATGGCGTCCTTCGACAGGAACCCGGCAAACCCGACATAGGTCAGGGGAATGCCGACGCCCGTGATCGCCAGCGTGCCGATCAGCATGGCGTAGAAGGTGTAGGGAATCTTGTCCTTCAGCCCGCCATAGTTCCGCATGTCCTGCTCGTGATGCATGGCATGGATCACGCTGCCCGCGCCAAGGAACAGAAGCGCCTTGAAGAAGGCATGCGTCAGTAGATGGAACATCGCCGCCGAGTAGACTCCGACGCCGGCGGCCACGAACATGTAGCCGAGCTGCGAACAGGTCGAATAGGCGATGACGCGCTTGATGTCGTTCTGGACGAGCCCCACGGTGGCCGCGAAGAACGCCGTCGCCGCGCCGAGGACCACCACCATGGTCTTGGCGTCCGGCGCGAACTCCATGATCGGCGACATCCGGCAGATCAGGAACACCCCCGCCGTCACCATGGTTGCGGCGTGGATCAGCGCCGAGACCGGCGTCGGGCCCTCCATCGCGTCCGGCAGCCAGGTGTGCAGGAAAAGCTGCGCCGACTTGCCCATCGCCCCGATGAACAGCAGCACGCCGACCACGTTCGCCGCGTTCCAGGTGCCGTTGAGGAAGGTCAGCTCGGTCTCGCCGATCTCGGGCGCGGCGGCGAAGATGTCGTCGAAGCGCACGGAATCGACCAGGAAGAACAGCGCGAAGATGGCCAGCAGGAAGCCGAAATCGCCGACCCGGTTCACGATGAACGCCTTGATCGCGGCGGCATTGGCGGACGGCTTGCGGTAATAGAACCCGATCAGAAGGTAGGAGGCGACGCCGACGCCTTCCCAGCCGAAGAACAGCTGCACGATGTTGTCGGCGGTCACCAGCGCCAGCATCGTGAAGGTGAAGAACGACAGATACGCAAAGAAGCGCGGCTTGTAGACCTCGCCCTCGCGCCAGTTCTCGTCGTGGTCCATGTAGCCGAAGCTGTAGAGGTGGACGAAGGCCGAGACGGTAGTGACCACGATCAGCATGATCGCGGTCAGCCGGTCCACCCGGATCGCCCAGTCGGCCACCATCGTGCCGCTTTCGATCCAGCGGAAGATCTCAACCTGGCGCATCTCGCCGTCGAAGCCAAGGAACACCACCCAGGAGAACAGGCAGGACAGGAACACCAGCCCCGTGGTGGTCCACATCGCGGCCTTTTCCCCCAGCACCTTCCAGCCGAAGCCGCAAAGGATGGCCCCGATAAGGGGGGCGAAGAGGATGATCTTTTCCATGCTCGCTTACCCCTTCATCATGTTGATGTCGTCCACGGCGATGGACCCGCGGTTGCGGTAGAAGCAAACGAGGATGGCCAGCCCGATCGCGGCCTCGGCGGCGGCCACGGTCAGGACGAACATGGTGAAGACTTGCCCCACCAGGTCGCCCAGATGGGCCGAGAAAGCGACCAGATTGATGTTGACCGCCAAGAGCATCAGCTCGATCGACATCAGGATGACGATGACGTTCTTGCGGTTCACGAAGATCCCGAAGATGCCGATGACGAAGAGCGCCGCGGCCACCGTCAGGTAATGTTCCAGTCCGATCATTCCGTCCCTCCGGGCGTGTGTGCCCGCCTGTCGTTGCGCCCCGGGGTCACAGGCCCTGCCCCGGCTTCACGTCCTTCAGTTCCATCGCCTTGGCCGGGTCGCGATACATCTGCGCCAGGACGTTCTGGCGCTTGACGTTCGGCCGGTGGCGGAGCGTCAGCACGATCGCCCCGATCATCGCGACCAGCAGGATCAGCCCCGCGACCTGAAAGAGGTGGATATAGTCGTCGTAGATCAGATCGCCGAGCGCGGCGGTGTTGTGCCGGCCCTGCTCCTCGGGCAGCGGCGCGCGGCGCAATTCCACCACGCCGTCGGCGGTCTGCCAGGCCCCGAAGACCATCACCAGCTGTGCCAGGAACACCGCCCCGATCAGCCCCGCGATGGGCAGGTATTCCACCATGCGCGCCTTCAGTTCCGAGAAATCGACGTCGAGCATCATCACCACGAACAGGAACAGCACCGCGACTGCGCCCACGTAGACAATGACCAGCAGCATCGCCACGAACTCCGCGCCTAGGAGGACGAATAGGCCCGCCGAGGAGAGAAATGCCAGGATCAGCCACAGCACCGAATGCACCGGGTTGCGCGCCAGAACCACGAACAGCCCCGAGGCGACCGTGACCGTGGCGAAGCAGTAGAATGCGAAATCCGCGACGCTCATTCCTTGTCCTCCCCGGTTTCCTGTCGTTCGTCAAACACGGCCTGCGCGAGTTCCAGCGCGCGGCTCATCGCGGGGATGCCCCCCAGCATCGACATCTGGTAGATCACCTCGGCGATCTCGCGTTCCGAGGCGCCAGCTTCCAGCGCGTGGCGCACGGTCAGCTTGAACTGGGTGTCGGCCTGCGCCCCCAGCACCGTCAGCCCGGCGAGGACGACCAGCAGACGCGTCTTGGCATCCAGCCCCTCGGGGTTGAAGGTGTTGCCCCACATCATCTCCATGAAATCCTTGGGCATGGTGGGCATCAGCTTGTCGAACCCGTGCACCTGGAAGCTCTCCAGCGCGGGATTGAAGGCGCGGGCCATCTGGTGGCTCTGCTCCAGCATCTGCTGAAAGAGTTTCTCGTAACCACTCATCGGTAGGGCGCGTCCAGTTCCAGGTTGCGGGCGATCTCGGCCTCCCAGCGGTCGCCGTTCTCAAGCAGTTTCTGCTTGTCGTAGAACAGTTCCTCGCGGGTCTCGGTGGCGAACTCGAAATTCGGGCCCTCGACGATGGCATCCACGGGGCACGCCTCCTGGCAGAAGCCGCAATAGATGCATTTCGTCATGTCGATGTCATAGCGCGTCGTGCGGCGCGAACCGTCGTCGCGCGGCTCGGCGTCGATGGTGATCGCCTGCGCGGGGCAGATCGCCTCGCAGAGCTTGCAGGCAATGCAGCGCTCCTCGCCATTGGGATAACGCCGCAGCGCATGCTCGCCACGGAAGCGGGGGCTGAGCGGCCCCTTCTCGTGGGGGTAGTTCACCGTGGCCTTGGGTCGGAGAAAGTACTTCATCCCAAGCTTCAAGCCTTCGAGGAAGTCCATCAGCAGGAAGTACTTTCCCGCGCGTTTCCAGTCGATTGCGGTCATTACCCTTCCTCCGGGTCAAACGGAGCCGTACGTTCGATCGTCCAATGCCCAAGTGTCGGAACAACTTGTTCGGCATTTGGCGCATCAGGCTCTCGGCTCGAATTGATTACTTCAACCAGCTTACGCCGCGCATCGGACGCCGAACGGAACGATCCCTTCTTTTCTCCAGAGATCAGAAGCTCAAAGCAGTTCGAGCCGATCTGATCGATCACAACCTCCGACCCTAGAATTGTCTCGCGATATCGTGTGCACTGTTCCCGCATAGTTCAGCCTCCCACCGCCCAGCGCGCATAGGCGCCGCCGAACAGTTCAAATTTCGCAAGGAACGCCACGACAACCACCCAGATCAGCGACATCGGCAGGAACACCTTCCAGCCCAGCCGCATCAGCTGGTCATAGCGGTAACGCGGCACGATGGCCTTGACCATGGCGAAGAGGAAGAAGAACCCGGCCATCTTGAGCACCATCCACAGCGCCCCGTCCGGCAGGCCCGGAATGGGCGAGAGCCAGCCGCCGAAGAACAGCAGGGTCATCAGCGCGCACATCAGGAACATCGCGATGTATTCACCCGCCATGAACAGCAGGAAGGGCGTGGACGAGTATTCCACCTGGTAACCGGCCACGAGTTCCGATTCCGCTTCCGGAAGGTCGAAGGGCGGACGATTGGTCTCGGCCAGGGCCGATACGAAGAAGAGCACCACCATGGGCAGATGCGGCAGCCAGTACCACGAGAACAGCCCGAAGCTGCCGTCCTGCGCCGCGACGATGTCGCCGAAATTGAGGCTGCCCGTGGACAGGATCACCCCGATGATGATCAACCCGATCGATACCTCGTAGGAGATCATCTGCGCAGCAGATCGCAGGCTGCCGAGGAACGGGTATTTCGAATTGGACGCCCAACCGCCCATGATGACGCCGTAAACCTCGAGCGAGGAGATCGCGAAGACATAGAGGATCGCAACGTTAAGATCGGCCAGTACGAGCCTGTCGGAAAAGGGAATTGCGGCCCAGGCGAGCATCGCCATCACGAAAGAGATCAGCGGCGCCAGCAGAAACACCGGCCGGTCGGCGCCGGCCGGGATCACCACCTCTTTCACGACGTATTTCAGCGCGTCGGCCACGGTCTGCAGAAGCCCGAAGGCGCCCACCACGTTCGGGCCCTTGCGCATCTGCACCGCCGCCCAAATCTTGCGGTCACCGTAGACAAGGAACAGCAGCGAGATCATCACGAAGGCGATCACCATCAGCCCCTGCGCCATGATCGTCAGCGCGATCCCGAAGCCGCTATCCAGAAAATCCGCCATCTTGCCTCTCGTCCCTCAGACCGTCGGAATGTACTGCCCGGCGCAGTCGGCCAAGACCACCTCGGCATCGATCTGGCGCACGCCCGCGGGCAGCGCCGGTGACAACGTGTAGACCGCGTCGGCGACCCAGACACCGCCGCGCTCCGTCGTGATATTCGTGCGCACGCTGCGCAGGAAACCGAACCCCTGCCCCAGTGCAAAGGCCGCCGCCGCACAGCGGGCATAGGCTTCGACCGCCCCCGGCGCACCCGGATCGCTCATCCGCGCCGTCATGTTCACCAGATCGGTGTCGAGCACCACCGTCTCGACCCCCAGATACGCGGGCGCACGCGCCGTTGTGGGCTCGGCCGGCACACAGCCCGCCGTGCCGAGCCCGAGGCCCAGCGCGGCCAAGGCGATATGCGCGCGCGCCCCGGCCATGCGCCTATTCCGCGGCGAGCGGCGCGGCCGCCCGCGCCTTGGCATTCGCCGAAAGCTCGGCCATCAGTTGCGAGGCCCGCGCGATCGGATTCGTCAGGTAGAAATCCGCGATCGCGTAGCGGAATGCACCCTGCCCCAGGCGGCCCGGTGCAAGCGGCTGCCAGTCATTCGCGGGCACTTCGTCGATCAAGCCCAGATGCGGCACCGCCTTGACCAGCCGCTGGCGCAGTTGCGTTAGCGAGTCGTATGGCAGCGTCGCGTCGAATTGGGCGGACAGCGCGCGCAGGATCGCCCAGTTCTCCTTGGCCTCGCCCGGCGGGAACCCGGCACGCAGGGCCAGTTGCGGCCGACCTTCGGTGTTCACGAAGAGCCCCGGCTCCTCGGGATAGGCGGCACCCGGCAAGATCACGTCGGCGCGGTGCGCGCCGCGGTCGCCATGGCTGCCCTGATAGATCACGAAGGCGCCCGCGGGAATGTCGATCTCGTCGACGCCGAGATTATAGACCACATCCGCGCCGTCGAGCGCCGCCCCGATCCCGCCCTCGGCGACCGCACCGAGATCCATAGCGCCGACGCGGGCCGCGGCCGTGTGCAGCACCAGAAAGCCGCTCTCGGTCTCCTCGGCCAGCTTCATCGCCGCGGCCAGCACCGCCTCGCCATCCTCCCCGGTCAACGCCGCCGGGCCGACGAGCACCAGCGAGGGCACGTCGCGCATCTCCGCGTGCTCGCGCCCCAGCAGCCCCTCGAGCGCCGCGCGGTCGGAGCCGGCATGGACGACGTCATAGGTCAGGTCCAGTTCGGGGCCGATCGCCTCGACCCGTGCGCCCTGCATCCACGCCTTGCGGATCCGCGCGTTCAGCACAGGCGCCTCGGCGCGGGGGTTGCTGCCGATAAGCATGATGTGGCGCGCTTCGTCGATATCCTCGATCGCGGCGGTGCCGACATAGGCCGAGCGGTTGCCGGCGGGCAGCCGCGCACCGTCGGTGCGGCACTCCACCAGACCGCCCTGCCCCTCGACCAGTTCCTTCAGGGCGAAGGCCGGCTCCACGGCCACCAGATCGCCCACCAGCCCGGTCAGCTTCTTCGCCCCCTTGATCGCGCTAGCAGCGGCGGCCAGCGCCTCGGCCCAGCCGGCGGGCCTTAGCTTGCCGTTCTCGCGGATATAGGGCCGGTCGAGCCGCTGCCGGCGCAGACCGTCCCAGACGAAGCGGGTCTTGTCGGAAATCCACTCCTCGTTCACACCGTCATGGTTGCGCGGCAGGATGCGCATCACCTCGCGGCCCTTGGTGTCGATGCGGATGTTCGACCCCAGCGCGTCCATCACGTCGACGGTCTCGGTCTTGGTCAGTTCCCACGGCCGGGCGGTGAAGGCATAGGGTTTCGACGTCAGCGCGCCAACCGGGCAGAGGTCGATGATGTTGCCCTGCAACTCGCTGTCGAGGGTCCGGCCGAGATAGGAAGTGATCTCGGCATCCTCCCCGCGGCCGAGCTGGCCCAGTTCCGGCATCCCCGCCACCTCGGTGATGAAGCGCACGCAGCGGGTGCACGAGATGCAGCGCGTCATGCAGGTGCCCACCAGCGGGCCGAGATCCGGGTCCTCCACGGCGCGCTTGGGCTCGCGGTAGCGACTGAAGTCCACGCCGTAAGCCATTGCCTGGTCTTGCAGATCGCATTCCCCGCCCTGGTCGCAGATCGGGCAGTCGAGGGGATGGTTGATGAGCAGGAACTCCATCACCCCCTCGCGGGCCTTCTTGACCATCGGGCTTTTCGTCTTGACCACGGGGGGCTGGCCCTCGGGGCCGGGGCGCAGGTCCTTGACCTGCATCGCGCAGGAGGCCGCGGGCTTCGGCGGGCCACCGACGATCTCGACCAGGCACATCCGGCAGTTGCCCGCGATGGACAGCCGTTCATGGTAGCAGAAACGCGGAATCTCGACGCCGGCCTCCTCGCACGCCTGCAGCACCGTCATCGCGGGATCGACCTCGACCTCCCGGTCGTCGATGATGATCTTGCGTAGCTCGCTCATGGACATCTTCCCGTGACTGATGGCGCCCCGCGGGGCGCACGCTGGCCGCACCGGGGGCTCGGGCGCCTCCGCCAGTGGTTGAGAACCGCCGCGCCTGGCATCACTTCTCCCTCAGAAGAACGCCGACTTGGCTGTTGCGTTCGATCTCGCCCCTGCCAACGGGGCAGTAGCTGGCTCCCTGCCCGGGTGTCACGCCCTGCGCCGCCAGCCAGCGCCTCGCGGACTCTTCGACGCGCCGCTTCTCGGCCTTGTCGGTGACATAGGCCTCAATCTCGGCGTCGGAATAGCCGGCGGCATTGGCACGGCGCTTGAGCTCGCGCATGAAGCCGTAGGCGCGGAACAGGCGCGGCTCAATCATGCTGCAATTCTTGCGGATCATGTCGGCGATCGCGATCGCCGTCAGGCCGCGGTTGATTTCGGCATTGTCGCGCAGATGCGGCTTGGCCACCGCGGCATCGGCCGCGCCGGCGGTCAGCAGCGCGGCCAGGGCAGCGGTCAGGACGAGACGCATGGCACTGTGTCCCCCATCAGGCACCAAGGACGCAGACGCCCCCTCCGTGTCCGAGTTGGGAACGCCCGGCACCGCCCTGCAAGATGGGCACGGCCCGAAGCCGAGTATGCGGCCCGGCCCGATCACTCCGCCGCCACCGCGCTGGCGCGCCCAGTCTTGCGGGCCTTAATCCGGTCCTCGATCTCGTCGCGGAAATGCCGGATCAGGCCCTGGATCGGCCAGGCGGCCGCGTCGCCCAGCGCGCAGATCGTGTGCCCCTCGACCTGTTTGGTCACGTCGAAGAGCATGTCAATCTCCTCGATCTCGGCCTCGCCGGTGACCATCCGCTCCATCACTCGCATCATCCAGCCGGTGCCCTCGCGGCACGGGGTGCACTGACCGCAGCTTTCATGCTTGTAGAACTTCGCAAGCCGCCAGATCGCCTTGATGACATCGGTGGACTGGTCCATCACGATCACCGCGGCGGTGCCGAGGCCGGATTTCTGGTCACGCAGCCAGTCGAAATCCATGATCGCGTCGTCACAGGCATCCGCAGGGATCAGCGGCACCGAGGAACCACCCGGGATCACGGCCTTGAGATTATCCCAGCCGCCGCGCACGCCGCCGCAATGGGTGTCGAGCAGTTCCCGCAGCCCGATCGACATGCTTTCCTCGACGACGCAGGGGTGGTTCACATGGCCCGAGACCGCGAAGATCTTGGTTCCGGCATTGTTCGGCCGCCCGAAGCTGGCAAACCAGTCGCCGCCGCGGCGCAGGATCGTGGGCACCACGGCAATGGACTCCACGTTGTTCACCGTGGTCGGACAGCCGTAAAGCCCCGCCCCCGCCGGGAAGGGCGGCTTCATCCGCGGCATGCCCTTCTTGCCTTCGAGACTTTCCAGAAGCGCCGTTTCCTCGCCGCAGATGTAGGCCCCTGCGCCGTGGGTGAGGTAGAGGTCGAAATCCCAGCCCGACTTGGCGGCGTTCGCGCCCAGCAGCCCCGCGTCGTAGGCCTCGTCGATGGCGGCCTGCAGCGCCTCCCGCTCGCGGATATACTCGCCGCGGATGTAGATATAGGCCGCGTGCGCCTGCATTGCGAAACTCGCGATCAGGCAGCCCTCGATCAGCGTGTGCGGATCGTGGCGCATGATCTCGCGATCCTTGCAGGTGCCGGGCTCCGACTCGTCGGCATTCACCACAAGGTAGTGCGGCCTCCCGTCGCTTTCCTTCGGCATGAAGGACCATTTAAGACCGGTGGGGAATCCCGCCCCGCCGCGGCCCCTGAGACCGGATTTCTTCATCTCGTCGATGATCCCGTCCCGGCCCTTGGCGAGGATCGCCGCCGTGCCGTCCCAATGTCCCCGGGCGCGCGCGCCGGAGAGGCTACGGTCATGCATCCCGTAGAGATTCGTAAAGATGCGGTCCTGATCGGTCAGCATGGGTTATCCCTGTCGGTTCCGGCGCTCCGGCTGCGCATATCGAAGCGCTTGGCCTGCGCCCCGGCACAGGCTCCGGCGGTTCGCGCCGAAGCGACTGCACCTTGCGTGGCGGCCCTGTGAGCCGCCGCTGCGGGTCGGCGGGGCGAGACGCGCGCGGCCGATCATGCCTAGGGCCTCACAGCCCTTCGCGCCACTCTCGAACTTGCCCCCGCCACCCGTCTTCACGTTCACCTCAACAGACGTTTCCTATTCAACCTCGCCGCCCTTCGCGAGCGTATCGGCCTGGCCGACCCAGCCATCCCGGCTGACACGGCCCTTGAAGCCTTCCAGATGCTCATCCATCCAGGCGACCTCGTCGTCGCCCCACTCGGCGATCTGCGCGAAATGGTAGATTCCGAGTTCGTTCAACTGCCGTTCCAGCTTGGGGCCGACGCCCTTCAGCTTTTTCAGGTCGTCGGCGCCCGCGGCACGCGGCGCGGCCAGGGCCGCCGGGCGCTTGCCGACGTCTGCCGGGGCCGAAGCGGCTGGGGCGGGCTTCGGCGCGGCCGCGGGCTTGGGGGCCGGCGCCGGCTTCGCGCCCGATTTCGGCACCGTCGGCGCCGCTTTCACACCGCCGCCCGGCTTCGGCCGCTTGGGAATCTCGATCGCGTCATTCGCCACCTTGTAGGCCGCGCGCCGTTCCTGGATCGCGCGCATTTCAGCGCCCTTCTCGGCATGCTCCTCATCTGTCTGACAAAAGCTCGCGGTCAGGAACGCACCTGCCACAAGCCCGGTCCCCGCCCCACCGGCGAAGGACACCAGCGCCCAGAGGCCGAGCCAGTCGAGGAAGGCCATGGCGGTCAGGCCGATCACGGCGGCCAGCAGCCACCAGAAGATGGCGCATTTGAACTTTGCTTCACTGCGAGAAATGTTCATCTCTTCTCTCCGCTCCGACGGTTGTTCGTCCGGGCTCCTTTGTAACGCCTCAGTCGCCGTCTGTCTTGGCCTCTTCCGCCGCAGCACCGGCCCGCCGCCACGGGGTGATCAGGGGCACTTCGGTGCCATCGATTCGCTTGACCGTGTCGCCGATCCGGGTGGCGAGGTCCACCGATGCGTTCAGCTTCATGCTGCCCTCTGCCTCCTGCGTCAGACTGGTCAGCCCGCCGGCGGGTTCCGACGCGAACCGGCCCTGCTGCGGCCCCGGCGCAGGCACGCGGCCCGCCGCCAGTTCGTCGAGAATCCAGCCCAGTCGCTCGGCGGTCAGGTCCTCGTAGTAATCCTTGCCGATCTGCACCATCGGCGCGTTCGAGCACGCGCCCAGGCATTCGACCTCCTCCCAGCTGAACCGGCCGTCCGCCGACAGCGTGAACGGGGCGGCGGCAATCTTGTCCTTGCAGACGCCGATCAGGTCCTCGGCCCCGCAGATCAGGCACGACGTGGTCCCGCAGACCTGCACATGGGCCAGCGCGCCGAGCGGGGCCAACTGGAACATGAAGTAGAACGTCGCCACCTCGAGCGCGCGGATATGCGCCAAGCCTAGCATGTCGGCCACATACTCGATCGCGGGCCGCGTCAGCCAGCCCTCCTGCTCCTGGGCGCGCCACAGAAGCGGGATGATCGCGCTGGCCTGGCGCCCTTCGGGATACTTGGCGATCTGGGCCTCGGCCCATACCCGGTTTTCGGGCGTGAAGGCGAAGCTGTCGGGTTGCTCGTGGTGAAGACGGCGCAGCATCTTCGCTCCTACTGTGTCATGACGCAGAGAACGGGAATATTCGGGACGGACTTCTGGCCGGCCTCGCCCATGATTTCGGCGACCAGTACCTTCTGGCGCACATTCTGGTCCGTGGGCCTGTCCGCGATGAAGCAGAGGTAAAGCGCGTCGTCCTTGCGCAAGCCGTAGATCGCCTGGCCGGCACCCGATGTCGCGAAGGGCACGGCCCCCTCCACCACCAGCTCGGACGAATACCGATACGGGTTCGAGCCGACCTCGGCCGCAAATGTCGGAAGCGGCGAGACAGCAGCGGCAATGAGAAGCGCGCGGATCACCGGTCCACCTCCCCGAAAACGATGTCCAGCGTGCCGATGATCGCCGCCACGTCGGCCAGCTGGTGCCCGCGGCTGAGATGGTCGAACGCCTGGAGATGGAGGAAGCCCGGCGCGCGCAGCTTGGCGCGGTACGGGCGATTGGTGCCGTCCGCCACCAGGTAAACGCCGAACTCACCCTTCGGGGCCTCGACGGCGCAGTAGACGTCGCCTTCGGGCACGTGAAACCCCTCGGTGTAGAGCTTGAAATGATGGATCAGCGCTTCCATCGAGGTCTTCATGTGCCCACGCGTCGGCGGCGCGATCTTGCCGCGGTTCAACACCTCGCCCGGTTCCGCGCGCAGCTTCTCGCAGCACTGCCGGATGATGTGGGTCGACTGGCGCATCTCCTCCATGCGTACGAGGTAGCGGTCGTAGCAATCGCCATTCTTGCCAACGGGCACCTGGAAGTCGAACTCGTCGTAGCATTCGTAGGGTTGTGACCGGCGCAGGTCCCAGGCCATGCCCGAGCCGCGCACCATCACCCCGGAAAAGCCCCATTCGAGCGCCTCCTGCTCGCTGACCACGCCGATATCGGCGTTGCGCTGCTTGAAGATGCGGTTCTCCGTCAACAACCCGTCGATATCGTCCATGACCTCGGGGAACGCCTCGGCCCAGGCGTCGATATCGTCGACAAGCTGGGGCGGCAGGTCCTGGTGCACGCCGCCGGGCCGGAAATAGGCCGCGTGCAGCCGCGCCCCGCAAGCCCGCTCGTAGAACACCATCAGCTTCTCGCGTTCCTCGAAGCCCCAGAGCGGCGGGGTGAGCGCGCCCACGTCCATCGCCTGCGTGGTGACGTTCAAGAGGTGATTCAGCACCCGGCCGATTTCCGAATACAGCACGCGGATCAGCTGCGCCCGGCGCGGCACCTCGGTCTTCGTCAGCTTCTCGATAGCCAGGCACCAGGCGTGCTCCTGGTTCATCGGGGCGACGTAATCCAGCCGGTCGAAATAGGGCAGGTTCTGCAGGTAGGTCCGGCTTTCCATCAGCTTCTCGGTGCCGCGATGGAGCAGGCCGATATGCGGATCGGCGCGCTCGACGATCTCGCCGCCCAACTCAAGGACAAGGCGCAAAACGCCATGCGCAGCAGGGTGTTGCGGTCCGAAATTGATGTTGAAGTTGCGGATGCGCTGTTCGTCCGAACGCGCGTCGCTGAACGCGTTGTCCTTCATCTCACACCCCCACCCGTTGCGATTGCCACTCTGCCGGCAGACGCCCCAGCCGCTCGGCCACGAAGTCGTATTGCGGCGCGAGCCACGCCGCCGCCGCGGCCCGTTGCACGGCCGTCATCGACAGGTCCGGACCGGCATGCACCCGCACCTGCAACGCAGCCGCACGGGGACCGACCCCCAGAAAACCGCACAGCCGGTCGACCGCGCTCTGCGAGAACAGTTCTTCGTAGAAGCCAAGGAACAGGCGCGACGGATCGATCGCGTCCCAAAGCCGGGACAGCACGGCGCGGTAATCGCCCCGCGCGGCGATATGCGCTTCTCCCCCCTTGAGAACGCGCGCGAGAATACGCCGGGCACGCGGCCCCAAGGCCTCGCCGGGGGCGGCGCGGCGGTGCGCGATCATGCGCACATGGCTCCAAAGCCGCGCGACCGGGTCGCGCAGCAGGTAGACGAAGCGCACATCGGATGCCATGGCGGCCATCAGCCTCAGACGCGCCGCCGGCAACAGCGCATAGGCGGGCGTGATGTCGGCGACAAGGCGCCGTTCCCCGCGCCCCGCGCCGAGATAGTCCAGATAGGCGGCCTCGTCCCCCCGCGCCAGCGCCGCCGACCAGTCCGCCATGTCCTTGAGCCGCCGGGCACGCGCTTCGGCGCGCACGCGGTCCGCGGGAACTGGGCGGGCGGCC
The DNA here is from genome assembly GCF_900142935.1 of Rhodovulum sp. ES.010. Taxonomy (NCBI): domain Bacteria; kingdom Pseudomonadati; phylum Pseudomonadota; class Alphaproteobacteria; order Rhodobacterales; family Paracoccaceae; genus Rhodovulum; species Rhodovulum sp. ES.010. The sequence goes on from NZ_FSRS01000001.1 coordinate 1,149,431, forward strand.
AACGCCGCACGCGCGCGGTCGATCTCGTCGCGGGCACGGTGCAGCCGCCCCGCCTCGAGCGCGTCGAAGTAATGCAACTCCTTGATGGCGCGCAGGTGGCACTCGGGATGCGCCTCTAGATAGCGGTAAAGCCAACTCGTGCCCGCCTTGGTGGCCCCGAGACCAAAGAGAAGGGTGGCTTGGGTCATCCCTGGCCCTTGGCCTCCTCTCCCTTGTCGTCGCCGGGAAGGATGTATTCGGCCCCTTCCCACGGACTCATAAAATCGAAGAGCCGGTATTCCTGCGTCAGCTTGACCGGCTCGTAGACGACCCGCTTCTGGGTCTCGGAATAGCGCACCTCGGTATACCCGGTGGTCGGGAAGTCCTTGCGCATCGGGTGCCCGCGAAAGCCGTAATCGGTGAGCAGGCGCCGCAGGTCCGGGTGGCCCGAGAAGATGATGCCGAACATGTCGAACACCTCGCGCTCGAACCAGTTGGCCGAGGGGTGGATCGACACGATCGACGGGATCATCTCATCCTCGCGGACCGCGCATTTCACCCGGATGCGCTGGTTCTGGTACATCGACAGGAAATGGTAGACCACGTCGAACCGCGCCTCGCGCTGGGGATAGTCGACGGCGGTGATGTCGACCAGCGTCGAGAAGCGGCAGGTGGCGTCGGCGCGCAGGAACTCTGCCAGACCGACGATCCGGCTGGGCGCGACCGTCACGTTCAACTCGTGCTGCGCCACCTCCCACGAGATCACGCAGTCCGGGCGGCGGGCCTGGATATGGGCCCCGAGTTCGTTAAGCGCCTCGTCCATGGCTTACCTCACGATCGTCCCGGTGCGCCGGATCTTCCGCTGAAGCTGCAGGATGCCGTAGAGCAGCGCCTCGGCGGTCGGCGGGCAGCCGGGCACGTAGATGTCCACGGGCACGATCCGGTCGCAGCCGCGCACCACGGAATAGCTGTAGTGGTAGTAGCCCCCGCCATTGGCGCAGGAGCCCATCGAGATCACGTAGCGCGGCTCGGGCATCTGGTCGTAGACCTTGCGCAGCGCCGGCGCCATCTTGTTGGTCAGGGTGCCGGCCACGATCATCAGATCGGACTGGCGCGGGCTTGCGCGCGGCGCGGTGCCGAAGCGTTCCAGGTCATAGCGCGGCATCGAGGTGTGCATCATCTCGACCGCGCAGCAGGCCAGTCCGAAGGTCATCCAGTGCAGCGACCCCGTGCGCGCCCAGTTGATGATGTCGGACGTCGAAGTCACCAGGAAGCCGCGGTCCTGCAACTCGGCGTTCAGCGCCTGGGTCGCGTGCTCGGAATCGGCGCCGGCGGTGGTAGGGTTGGTCGTCACTCCCATTCCAGCGCCCCCTTCTTCCATTCATAGGCGAAGCCGACGGTCAGGACAGCGAGGAACACCATCATCGACCAGAATCCCACCATCCCGATCGTGCCGAAGGACACCGCCCAGGGAAACAGGAAGGCGATCTCGAGGTCGAAGATAATGAACAGAATCGCCACGAGGTAGAACCGGATATCGAAGGTCATGCGCGCGTCGTCGAAGGCGTTGAACCCGCATTCATAGGCCGACAATTTTTCCGGGTCCGGGTTGCGCACCGCGATCACCACGGCCGACAGCATCAGGAGTAGGCCGAGGCCGATCGCCATGCCGAAGAAGATGGCGACAGGGAGGTAGTTGCTCAGAAGCTCATCCACCGGGTTCTCCCTTCCGTCGTTTCCCGCGCATTCTTGTATCTCGCGCGCGTGTTTTCTTCTACCGACGTTAGCCGGGCGGCCGGTGCCGGGTCAACACGACACCGGACCGGCGTGTCGCCCTTCTGTTATCGCGGCCAGACTGAAATGTATACGGTCGTGCGCATTGAAAAGGCGCCGGACTGTCGCAGTGATGCAAATGTTTGAAAAACAAGGCGGTCCTCTCGCGATGTTGATCGGCAAGTCGGGCGCAGGTTCGCGTCTTCAGCCCCCCGAAGCGGGAGCCCATCGCGGGGTGCGGCGCGCGAAGAAGGCCGCGATTCCCTCCTCCGCTTCATCGCTTTCCCAGGCCGCGACGAGCCGGCGGATGCTGTCCTCGATCACCCCCTCGTCGATCCGCGGCCCGAGGCTGCGGAGCTGCGCCTTGGCAAGGGCCACCGCGCCCGGCGCGCAGGCCATATAGGGCGCGACCTCGGCCTCGGTGGCGGCATCGAGTTCGGACTCGGGCACCGCGCGGCCCAGAAGGCCCATCGCCACCGCCTCGCCGGCATCGAAACGCCGGCCCGACAGGAACACCCGCCGCGCCGCCGGCTCGCCGATGCGGGCTACCAAGTAAGGGCCGATGGTTGCCGGGAGCAGCCCCAGCCGGGTCTCGGTCAGGGCGAAACGCGCGGTGTTTACGCCGACCGCCACGTCGCAGACCGAGATCAGCCCCACCCCGCCGCCGAAGGCCTGGCCTTGGATACGCCCGATCAGCGGCTTCGGCAGCGTGTTGAGCGCCTGCAGCATCATGGCAAGCCGCCCCGCGCCCGTGGCACGGGCCTCGGCATCGGCGTCCATCTGGGCCTTCATCCAGGCCAGATCGCCCCCCGCGCAGAAACTGGCGCCGTTGCCGGTCAGCACGACGGCGCGCACCTCCGGGTCGGCGCCCAGGCGGTCCGCGACCTTGTGAAGCCCCGCGATCAGGTCCTCGGACAGCGCATTGTGCTTGTCCACACGGTTCAGCGTGACCCGCGCCACGCCGCGCTCGTCGATCCGCACTCCCAGTTCTTCACGCATCGCTGTCGCTCCTGTCTTCCGTCCGCATCCCCCGCGCCGTATCGGCGGCCTGCGCGATCACGCCGCGATCCAGCCCGGTGTCGTAGCCCAGCGCCGCCAGCCAAGCGGCCACGGCCTCGGTCGCAACGTTCCCGGTCGCGTTCCTGGCATAGGGACAACCGCCGAGCCCGCCGACCGCGGCGTCGAACACCCGCAGGCCGAACTCCAGAGAAGCCTCGATGTTGTCGAGCGCCCGGCCGGCGGTATCGTGGTAATGCCCCGCCAGCCGCCCCGCCGGTACGACGTCCAGCACCGTGCGCAACATCGCCGAGACCGTCTCCGGCGTGCCCTGCCCGATCGTGTCGCCGAGGCTGATCTCGTAGCAGCCCAGCGCCAGCAGCGCCTCGGCCACCTCGGCCACCTTTTCGGGCGGCGTCGGCCCGTCATAGGGGCAATCGGTCACGCAGGAGATGTAGCCGCGCACGGGGATTCCGTCCGTCCGCGCGGCCTCGGCCACGGGGGCGAAGCGGTCGAGGCTCTCGGCGATGGTGGCGTTGATGTTGGCGCGGCTGAAACCTTCCGACGCCGCACCGAAAATCGCCACCTCGTCGGCCCCCGCGGCGCGGGCGCGGTCATAGCCCTTCATGTTGGGGGTCAGCGCGGCATAGCGCACACCCGATGCGCGTGTGATGCCCGCCAGCACCTCGGCAGCGTCGGCCATCTGCGGCACCCATTTCGGGGAGACGAAGCTTACCACCTCGATCCGGCTGAACCCCGCCCGCGACAGCGTGTCGATCAGCGCGATCTTGTCGGCGGTAGGGATCGGGCGTTTCTCGTTCTGCAACCCGTCGCGGGGGCCGACCTCGAAGATCTCGACCCGCTCAGGCATCGGGCGGCCCGTAGAAATCGCGGGTGTAGATCTCGGGCGTGCCGTCCTCTTCCATCGCTTTCTGGAACGCGGGGCGCGCGGCGAGCCTTTCGTAATAGGCCTCCACCCCGGGCAGCAGGTCCGCCGGCACGAAGCGGCGCGCGATCATCACGCCGTAGCCCGCGTTGGTATCCACCGCCGAGAAGCCCGAGGGCAGCAGCCAGTCGCGCCCTTCGAGCGCGCGGTCGACAACTTCCAGCGCCTTTTCCAGCCGCTTTGCTTCCAGCCGCATCACGGTCGGGCTGCGCATCCAGTCCTCGCGCAGGGCGATATGCTGCTGGGTCAGCGCAGCAAGATGCTGGCCAATGGTTTCGGCGAAATGCAGCCATTCCAGCCAGTCGGCGCGTTCGTCCTCGCTCGGAAACCGGCCAAGGCCGCAGTCAGGGCGGGTTTCGACCAGGTATTCGGTGATCGCGCCCGACTCGAACAGAACGCGCCCGTCGATTTCCAGCGCGGGCACCCGGCCCGCGGGCGACAGCGCCAGGTAATCGGGATGGCGCAGCGAGCGGTCGAAAAAGCCATAGCGCCGGATGTCGAACTCCAGCCCCATCTCGTGCAGCAGCCAGAGCGTGCGGAAAGAGCGCGCCTGCGGGCAGTGGTGCAGCCGGATCATGGGATGTCCTCCTCGTCCAACCGGATCAGCGCCGCACCTGCCTCGACCTGGGCGCCGGCTGTCGCCATCACCTCGGCCACCGTGCCATCGCGGGGCGCGGTCAGCGTGTGTTCCATCTTCATCGCCTCCAGAATGGCGAGGGGCTGGCCCGCTGTCACGGCCTCGCCCGCGCCGACCATGACGGATTTCACGAGGCCCGGCATCGGCGCCTCGATCAGGCCGGAATGGGCGGCTACCGCGGCGGCGCGGTCCAGCGGGTCGAGCGGCGTGAAGGAAAAGGTGCCCGCCGCCCCCGCAAAGACATGGATCGCGCCACCCGCGCAGGTGACCTGGCCGGGCGAGGTGCCCGCGATGCGCCAGCCGCCCGCGTCGCGATGGGCCTCGAGGGTTTCGCCGCCGATTTCGACCGTGGCGCGGCCCGGGCCGTGGACCAGCACCGCGCCGAAGATTTCCTCGCCCGCATGAGCCAGCGTCAACGTGCGGCGCAAGGGCGCCCAGAGTGTGAAGCCCGCAAGCGGTCCCTCGGGCAGCGCGGCGGCCTCCAGGAGCGCCGCGGCCTGGACCGCGCGCGAGGGGCCGGTTGCGGCGGTCAGGGCGTCGATGTCACGCTCGATCAGCCCGGTATCGACCTCGCCACGCGCGAAGCCGGGGTGGCGGGCCAGCGCGCCGAGGAAGGCGAGGTTGGTGGTGGTGCCCGCGACCCGGGTATCCTCCAGCGCGCGGGCCAGCCGGTTCAGCGCCACCGCGCGGGTGGGTCCATCGGCGATGATCTTGGCGATCATCGGGTCGTAGAAGGGGCTGATCGTGTCGCTGGTGCGCACGCCCGTATCGGCGCGGATGCCGGTCGGGAAGGACAGGTGGGCGAGCGTGCCGGTCGCGGGCAGGAATCCCGCGGGCACGTCCTCGGCGTAAAGCCGCGCCTCGAAGGCGTGGCCGGTGAGCGGGATCTGGTCCTGGGTCAGCGGCAGCCCTTCGCCCGCCGCCACGCGCAACTGCCATTCGACCAGGTCGAGCCCGGTGACGGCCTCGGTCACGGGGTGTTCGACCTGGAGGCGCGTGTTCATCTCCATGAACCAGAAACGGTCGGGGTGAAGGCCCTCGGACCCGTCGACGATGAATTCAACCGTGCCCGCACCCCTGTAGCCGATGGCCCTGGCCGCGCGCACCGCTGCATCCCCCATGGCCGCGCGCATCGCGGCGGTCATGCCCGGCGCGGGGGCCTCTTCGATGACCTTCTGGTGGCGGCGTTGGAGCGAACAGTCGCGTTCAAAGAGGTGGACGGCGTCAGTGCCGTCGCCGAAGACCTGCAGCTCGATATGGCGTGGCTGCTGGATGTATTTCTCGATCAGGACGGCGTCGTTGCCGAAGGCGTTCTTCGCCTCGGACCGGGCGGCGGCGAGGGCGGCGGGGAAATCGGCCGCGCTGGCGACCTTGCGCATCCCCTTGCCGCCGCCGCCCGCGACGGCCTTAATTAGCACGGGATAGCCGATGGCCTCGGCCGCGCCCGAGAGGTGATCGTCATCCTGGTTTTCGCCGTGATAACCCGGCACGACGGGCACGCCGGCCTGTTCCATCAGCGCCTTGGCGGCGTCCTTGAGGCCCATGGCGCGGATCGCGGCCGCTGAGGGCCCGATGAAGGTGAGGCCTGCCTGGTCCACGGCATCCACGAAATCGGGGTTTTCCGACAGGAAGCCGTAGCCCGGGTGGATCGCCTGTGCGCCCGTGGCCTTCGCCGCCGCGATGATGCGGTCACCCCTGAGATAGCTTTCGGCGGGAGGGGCCCCGCCGATCGGCACCGCCTCGTCGGCCAGCGCGACGTGGCGCACCTGTTCGTCCGCGTCGGAATGGACCGCGACTGTGGCGATGCCCATCCGTTGCGCGGTGTCGATGATCCGGCAGGCGATCTCGCCGCGGTTGGCTATGAGGATCTTGCGGAACATCTTCACCTCTGGCCGGGGAAACGCGGGGGCCAGCCCCCGCACCCCCGGAGTATTTGGACCAAGAAGAAGGGCATAGCGTTCACATCCTGAACACGCCGAAGCGGGTTTCGGGGATCGGTGCGTTGAGCGCAGCGGAGAGCGACAGCGCGAGGGTTTCGCGGGACTTGCGGGGGTCGACGATGCCGTCGTCCCAAAGCCGGGCGGAGGCGTAGAGCGGGTGGCTTTGCGCCTCGAACATCTCGATGGTGGGGCGCTTGAACTCGGCCTCCTCCTCGGAGGACCACATGTCGCCAGACCGTTCGATGGCGTCCCGTTTCACGGTGGCGAGCACGCCCGCGGCCTGTTCGCCGCCCATCACGCTGATCCGGCTGTTGGGCCAGGACCACATGAAGCGCGGCTGGTAGGCGCGTCCGGCCATGCCGTAATTGCCGGCCCCGAAGCTGCCGCCGACGATCATCGTGATCTTGGGCACCGAGGTGGTGGCCACGGCGGTGACCATCTTGGCACCGTGGCGCGCGATGCCTTCGTTTTCGTATTTGCGGCCGACCATGAAGCCGGTGATGTTCTGCAGGAACACCAGCGGCGTGCAGCGTTGCGAGCAGAGTTCCACGAAATGCGCGCCCTTCTGGGCGGCCTCGGAGAACAGCACGCCGTTATTGGCGACGATCCCCACCGGGCAACCCAACACGTGGGCGAAGCCGGTGACGAGGGTTTCGCCGAAGCGCGGCTTGAACTCGTCGAAGCGGGAGCCGTCGACCAGCCGCGCGATCACCTCGCGGATGTCGTAGGGGGTGCGCAGGTCGGCGGGCACCACGCCCAGGACCTCCTCGGGGTCATAGGCCGGGTCCTCGGGGGTTTCCCAGCGCAGGGTCGCGGGCTTGTCGCGGTTGAGATGGGAGACCGAGCGGCGGGCGAGCGCCAGCGCGTGGGCGTCGTCCTCGGCGAGATAGTCGGCCACGCCCGACAGGCGGGTATGGACGTCGCCGCCACCGAGATCCTCCGCGGTGACGACCTCGCCGGTGGCAGCCTTCACCAGCGGGGGACCCGCGAGGAAGATCGTGCCCTGCTCGCGCACGATGATAGTGACGTCGGACATCGCCGGGACGTAGGCACCGCCCGCGGTGCACGACCCCATGACCACGGCGATCTGGGAGATGCCCTTCGCGCTCATCCTTGCCTGGTTGTAGAAGATCCGGCCGAAGTGGTCGCGGTCGGGGAAGACCTCGTCCTGGTTGGGCAGGTTGGCGCCACCGGAGTCTACCAGGTAGATGCAGGGCAGATGGCACTCGTCCGCGATTTCCTGCGCGCGAAGGTGTTTTTTGACCGTCATCGGGTAGTAGGTGCCGCCCTTTACCGTGGCATCGTTGCAGACCACCATAACCTCTTGGCCGTGCACTTGGCCCACGCCTGCGATCACCCCTGCACACGGCGCGGCGCCGTGGTAGATCCCGTACGCCGCGGTTGCGCCGATTTCGAGGAAGGGAGAGCCGGGGTCGAGCAGGTTCGCCACCCGTTCGCGGGGCAGCATCTTGCCGCGGGAGAGGTGGCGGTCGCGGGCCTTCTCGCCGCCGCCGGCGGCGGCCAGCGCGGCGGCCTCGTGGACCACGCGCAGTGCATCGAGATGCGCGGCGCGGTTCGCGCGGAACGCCTCGGAGCCCGGAACGGCGGCGGAGGTCAGTTTCATCGCCGATCCCCCGCGCAGGCGGACGTCATCGCGCAAGCCGTTCCCATTGTCCCGCTCCTCCCTGTGCGCCCGCGCGGCGCGGCCCCCTCCCCCGGGGCCGCACCGCGACCAGCCTACTTGGTCTCCATGTAGGTGACCGCGCTTTCGAGGAAGAGCGCCTGTTCACCCATGCGTTTCATCGTACAGTTCGCCGCCGCCGTCATCGTGTAGGGGGTGCCGCGGCGCATCATCGCCTCGACCGCGCAGCGGATCTCGCGCCACTCGGCCCATTTCTGCTGCTGGATGGCGAGGTCCTCGGTCAGGGTGAAGGGGATGTCTTTCGATTTCGCGGTCTTCGCGAAGTCGTCGTCGGCCTCGGCGGCCAATTCCAGCATCCGGTCATAGGCCGCATCCATCCGGCCCTTCCAGTATTCCGATTCCTTGCCCATGCAGGCGGCGATGTCGGAATTCATCGGGTTCTTCATCCGCTGGAAGCAGGCCCGCGCGGATTCACCGATGCAGGTGTCGTCGGCGCCCGGCAGGCGCTGTTTCTCCATGCAGTCGAGCGTGGCATCGGGAAAGAACTTGACCTCCTGCGCAAGCGCGGGAGCCGTTGCCAGGCAGGCGGCGAGGATCAGGGGGAGTCGCATGGGATCACCTCATAAAGTTGACTTTATAAGTCACATTTAACCCATCGCCTTCATGAGTTCACGCCCAACCAACATGCGTCGTATCTCGGAGGTGCCGGCCCCGATCTCCATCAGTTTGGCATCGCGGAACAGGCGCGCCACCGGCGCGTCGGCCAAAAATCCAGCCCCGCCCATGGCTTGCACGGCCTGGTGCGCCTGTTTCATTGCCTCTTCCGATGCATAAAGCACGCACGCCGCGGCGTCCTGCCGCGTCACAGCGCCGCGATCACAAGAGCGTGCGACGGCATAGACATAGGCCCGCGCGCTGTTCATCGCGGTGTACATGTCGGCGATCTTTCCCTGCATCAGCTGGAAACTCCCGATGCTCTCGCCGAACTGCTTGCGGTCGCGCATGTAGGGCATGATCTCGTCCAGACAGGCCGCCATGATACCGGTGCCGATGCCCGCCAGGACCACGCGTTCGTAATCAAGGCCGGACATCAGCACCCGAACGCCCTTGCCCTCCTCTCCAAGGACGTTCTCGAAGGGGACCTCCACGTCGTCGAAGATCAACTCTCCGGTATTGGACCCACGCATCCCGAGCTTGTCGAAATGGGGCGACGTCGAGAACCCCTTCATGGTCTTCTCGATGAGGAAGGCGGTGATGCCTTTTGCGCCCGCCTCGGGGTCGGTCTTGGCATAGACCACAAGCGTATCGGCATCGGGGCCGTTGGTGATCCAGTATTTCGTGCCGTTGAGCGTGTAGTAACCGTTCTTCTTCTCGGCGCGCAGCTTCATCGACACCACGTCCGAGCCCGCCCCGGCCTCTGACATCGCCAGCGCGCCGACATGGGTGCCGCTCAGCAGTTTCGGCAGGTATTTCCGCTTCTGCGCGTCGGTGCCGTTCAGCTTGATCTGGTTGACGCATAGGTTGGAATGGGCGCCGTAGCTCAGCGACACGCTGGCCGAGGCCCGCGCGATCTCCTCGACCGCGATGGTATGCGCGAGGTAGGACATCCCCGCGCCCCCGTATTCCTCCGGCACGGTAATGCCCAGAAGGCCCAACTCGCCCATCTCGCGCCAAAGCTCGGCGGGAAAATCGTTGGTCTTGTCGATCTGAGCGGCCATCGGCTTCACCCGCTCCTGCGCCCAGCGATGCACCATCTCGCGCAGCGCCGCAGTCTCGTCGTCGAGGTCGAATTCCATCGTGGCGGTGAACATCGGGGCGCGCCTCCTCCCGGCACTTATTGAACGCTCGTTCATTAATTAGCATCTACGGGGCTGCGGCGTCAATCGCGGTGGAACCGCGCGGGGGCCGTCCCTAGGCTCGAGCCAGACCCAGAGGAGCCGCCATGAGACCCGCCCTGACCGCCACCCTGTTCTGCTGCCTGCCGCTGGCCGCCCCAGCCGAGGAGGTGGGCCGCATCGGCGTGGACTGGACCGGCAACGACATCATCATCGAGGCGGTCCACGACCCCAAGGTGAAGGGCGTGACCTGCCACCTCACCTATTTCGACCGGTCTTTTCTCGACCGGCTGAGCCAGGGCAACTGGTTCGAGGATCCCTCGAACGCATCGATCGCCTGCCGCCAGACCGGCGAAATCGAGATCGGCGAGATCGACCGCAGCCCCGAGGGCGAGGAGGTGTTCCGCGAGCGCCAGTCGATCGTGTTCAAGTCGATCCGCATCAAGCGCATCTATGACGAGGCCAACCGGACGCTGGTCTACCTCGCCCATGCCCGCGAACTGACCCAGGGCTCGGCCAAGATGGCGATCTCGACGGTACCGCTTTACGGCTCCGGCACGGCCTGACGCGTTCGGCCCGCGCCGCTCAGCGCGGCGCCGCGTAGATCGCGATTTCGCGCAGGTCGGTCAGCACCACGCCCAGGGCGCGCAACGCAGGCAACGACACGAGCGTGCCCGCCCCCGCGTCAGCGTCGCGGGGCCGCAGTTCAACCAGCACGCTGAAGCCGGTCGCAGGGTCCACGAGCCGGCCCTGCCGCGTGCTCGGCACCAGCGGGGTCACCGCCCAGAAGCCCGGATCGGCCGGGTCGCCCAAGCTCGCCACGCTGCGGCCGAGGAGGTCCTCCGGGCCGCGCGGCGCGACCGTTGCCGCCGCGCGCTGCTGCGGCGAGGTCGTGTCGAACTCCTCCACCGTACGCGCCTCAGCCGGCGGAGCCATCGCGCTCATCGGTTCCCCGGGCCGGGAGGCCGGCGCGGCCGGTTCGCGGTCCAGTCCTGTGAGCGTCCCGCAGCCCGACAGCGCCAGAACGATCAAACTCAGGATTCCGCGTCGCATGCGCCTCTCTCCCCATGATTGCGCGCCAAGCCTAGTCGGTTCGGGCCCGTCCCGAAAGGCGCTTGCCGAGGGTACCCCCCGCCCCTACCTTTGCTCCATGGGAGGACCACCGCTTATAGATCCGTTTGCACGCGCGATCACTTACTTGCGCGTCTCGGTCACCGACCGCTGCGATTTCCGCTGCGTCTATTGCATGGCAGAGAACATGACCTTCCTGCCGAAGAAGGAACTTCTGACGCTGGAGGAACTGGACCGGATGTGCTCGGCCTTCGTCGAACTCGGCGTGCGCAAGCTACGTATCACCGGGGGAGAGCCCTTGGTGCGGCGGGGCATCATGACCTTCTTCCGCGCGATGGGCCGGCATCTCGACTCGGGCGCGCTGGACGAACTGACGCTGACAACCAACGGCTCGCAACTGGAACGCTTCGCCGCGGATTTGTATGCCGCGGGCGTGCGCCGGGTGAACATCAGCCTCGACACGCTGGACGCCGAAAAATTCGCCCGCGTCACCCGATGGGGGCGGCTCGAGCAGGTGATGCGCGGCATCGACGCAGCGCAGGCCGCCGGGCTGAGGGTCAAGATCAACACCGTGGCGCTGAAGGGCTTCAACGAAGAAGAGTTGTTCGACCTCGTCGACTGGTGCGCGTCGCGCGACATGGACCTGACCTTCATCGAGGTGATGCCGATGGGCGATCTCGGCAACGAGGATCGCGTGGGGCAGTACTGGTCGGTCAAGGACGTCCGCACGCGGCTGGAGGAGCGCTTCACGACCTTCGACCTCGCCGAGCGCTCAGGCGGCCCGGCGCGCTATGTGCGGCTTGAGGAGACCGGCCAGAAGATCGGCTTCATCACGCCGCTGTCGCATAACTTCTGCGAAAGCTGCAACCGCGTGCGCCTGACCTGCACCGGCGAGCTTTACATGTGCCTCGGACAGGAGGACCTGGCCGACCTCCGTGCGCCCCTCCGCGCCTCGCCGGACGACGACGCGCGACTAATCGCCGCCATCCGCGCCGCGATTGGGCGAAAGCCCAAGGGCCACGATTTCGACTATTCCCGGCAGAGGGCAGACGGGCAGGTCTCACGACACATGAGCCATACGGGGGGGTAACCCTCCGACCTTCGCCCGGTTGTCAGGCCTGACGCACGGCTTTCGCTAGAGCGTGTCGCCGGCTTTCGGATTCAGGATTCCCAGATTGGCCGTGATGTGATTCCGTCTCTTTGAGGCAGATATGGGGGTCATAGATGGGCAAACCACATCCGATAGAGCTACGCGAGCGTGTCGTCGCGTTTGTGGACGAAGGTCATGGGCATCGCGAAGCGGCACGGCACTTCCGGGTATCGCCGAAGTTCGTGAACGAGCTGATCAAACTGCGTCGCGAGACCGGATCACTCAAGCCCCGGCCCCAAGGCAATGGCGGCGGGCACGGCAAGCTTGCGGGCGTGACCGGCTGGATCGAAGCCCGCGTCGCCGCCAAGGGCGAGATCACGCTCGATGAATTGGCCGTTGAGCTGGCCGAAACCCATGGCATCGAGGTCCATCGCGGCACGATCTGGCGGGTGCTGCGCGGGCTTGGTCTGACGCACGAAAAAAGACCTGCAGGCGCTTGAGCAGAAGCGCAAGGATGTCGCCGATCTGCGGCGCATCTGGATCGCGAAACGCCAGCCCTTCATGGCCAACCATCTGGACCGGCTGGCCTTTGTGGACGAGACCTCGGTCAAAACCAACATGGCCAAGACGACCGGCTGGGCCCCGTTCGGGCAGCGCCTCGTCGATCACGCGCCGTTCGGACATTGGCGCACCCAGACCTTCGTCGCGGCCCTGCGCCACGACCGGCTCGACGCACCATGGATCATCGACGGGGCGATGAACGCCGAGATGTTCGCCCTCTACATCGAAACCCAGCTGGGGCCGACGCTGCGCAAAGGCGACGTTGTCATTCTCGACAACCTGTCGAGCCATAAGGCCCCGGCCGCAGCGGCGTCCCTGCGTGCGATTGGCACCTGGTTCCTGTTCTTGCCGCCTTACAGCCCGGACCTGAACCCCATCGAAATGGCGTTCTCAAAGCTGAAGTCGCTCATAAGGAAGGCAGCCGCGCGAACCTACGATCAACTTTGGGCGGCCGTCGGCCATGTCTGCGACCTCGTCTCAGACCAAGAATGCTACAACTACTTCAAGGCGGCCGGCTATGAGGCCGATTAAATGCGACGCGCTCTAGTCCCATGCGCAGCCCCCTTCTCCCAGGGTTCCGGGGCAGTTGACCGTGAACACCTCGCAGGGACCCACGGGCACCTCCTTGCAATCCATGCTGCAGGATCCCGGGTTCAACGGATCGGTGCAGACCAGTTTGCAGCAGTAGCGATCCTCGTCGGGCGACGGCAGAAACGCCAGCGGGAGTTCGTCCCTCATGAGCACCGTGGCCTGGGCCACGCTGTTGGTCGGGCAGTTGCCCTGCGACTCGCACGCGTCGCGGCTGACGAGTTGCGAACACCAACGCCGCCCCTGGTCCTGTGCACCGCTGCCGCCCGCGCAATTCTCGCGCCCGGTGCAGACCCGCCAGTAGTTCTTGCGCCCCTTCCACCAGCGCCCGCATCCCGCCTTGAAGACCACGGCCGCGAGGTCTGCCGAGATGTCGGGAAGAACGTTCGGTGCGACCGAAATCACTCCGGCGTCTTTGAAAAAGACGGGCACCTCCAGCACCGTCTCGCCGGTCATCACGTCCTTCAGCATGTAGGCGCCGCGCCGTTGCGACTGCACGACGATCACGCCCTGCAGGAAGCCGACGCGCCCGTCTTCGGCCACGTCAAGCACGAGTGGATCGGCCGGAAGTATGCTGCCCGGCGCAAAGGCATCGTCCGCGGGCTGGGCGGACAGTTGCAGAGAGGAAACCAGGACCAAAACAAAAACTGCCGCAACCCACTGGAAAATTGAAAGAAAGGCAGCGCGATTCACGACCGCCGCGCGGCCCATGGCGAATTCATTCATGACAACCTCGATAAGTAAGAAATCCAATCTCAATGGAATTAGATTACACTATTCCTGCAAAAAAGTCGACGCCCCGGCAGCGCGCACTGCGCGCTGCCGCCGTCCGGGCGCCGCTTTCGCGGGTGCCATCGTGGCGGCCCGCAAGACGGGGCTCCGCGGAAAACCACCCAGACGCCATGGTCGGTCGGTTAGCCCAGAACGACCCTGACCGCCTTCGCCGTCGCGGCGACCACCTGGTCGGCCTCCTCCGTCGTCAGGCAAAGCGGCGGGGCGTAGCCGATGATGTCGCCCTGCGGCATGGCCCGCGCGATGACGCCCTGTTTCGCCATCTCGGCCACCACGGCGCCCGCGACCTTGCCCGCGGGGTCGTAGAAGCTCCTCGAGCCCTTGTCCTCGACGAACTCGACGGCGCAAAGCATCCCCTCGCCACGCACCTCACCCACATTCGGGTGCTCGATCAGCGCGGCCTGCATCGCCGAGACGAAATGGTTGCCCACCTTCGCCGCGTTCTCGACAAGCCCCAGTTCGTCCACCAGCTTGAGGTTGGCGATGCCCGCCGCCGCCCCGATCGGGTGCGCCGAATAGGTCCAGCCATGGCCGAACGGGCCGAACTCGTCCGTCCCCTCGGCCAGCACCTTCCACATCTTCTCCGACACGATCGAGCCCGAGAGCGGCGCATAGGCCGAGGTCAGGCCCTTGGCCACGGTCATCAGGTCGGGTTTCAGCCCGTAATGCTCCGAGCCCCACATCGAGCCGAGCCGGCCGAAGCCCGTCACCACCTCGTCGGCGATCAGCAGGATGTCGTGACGCTCCAGGATCGGCGTGATCGCCTCCCAGTAGCCCGCGGGCGGCGGCACGATGCCGCCCGTCCCCATCACCGGCTCGCCGATGAAGGCGGCGATGGTCTCGGGGCCTTCCTGCTCGATCAGCGCCTCCAGCTCGGCCGCGCAATGGGCCACGAAGTCCGCCTCGGTCATGTCGAGGTCCGGGCGGCGGAAGAAATAGGCGGGCTCGGTATGCAGGATCCGGTCGAGCGGCAGGTCGAAATGCTTGTGGAAGAGGTGAAGCCCGGTCAGCGAGCCCGTCACCAGCCCCGAGCCGTGATAGCCGCGCCAGCGCGAGATGATCTTCTTCTTCTCGGGCCGGCCGAGGACGTTGTTGTAGTACCAGACGAGCTTCACATTGGTCTCGTTCGCGTCGGACCCGCCCAGCCCGAAATACACCTTCGACATGTGCTCGGGCGCGCGGTCGATCACCATCTTGGCCAGCCGGATCCCCGCCTCGTGGCCCTGCCCGACATAGGAGTGGTAATAGGCCAGCGCATGCGCCTGCTCGGCGATCGCCTCGGCGATCTCGGTGCGCCCGTAGCCCACGTTCACGCAGTAGAGCCCGGCGAAGGCATCCAGCAGCCGGTTGCCGTCGCGGTCCTCGATGAAGGCGCCCTCGCCGCCCGTCACGATGCGCTGGGGCGCCTCGCCGCGCTCGAACTGCGCCAGGTGGGTCGAGGGGTGGAACAGGGCCTCGCGGTCCCATTCTTCCAGCATGTCGTTTTTCAGCATCGCATCCGTCCTTTCACGGGTGGGCCGCCCCACCCTTCTTCTGGCTCAAAATATCCCCGCCGGAGGTCCTGGCGCCGCACGGCGCCGGCCCCCGTCACGCCCAGTCGCGGCAGACATACTTCACTTCGGTGAAGGCCTCCATCCCCAGCCGTGCGCCCTCGCGTCCCAGGCCGGACTGCTTGTAGCCGCCGAACGGGATCGGCGCGCCGGTCACCTTGGTGCGGTTCACGGCCACCATGCCGAACTGCAGCGCGCGCGCCACGCGGTAGATGCGCCGGGGCGCGCGGGTATGCAGATAGGCCACGAGGCCATACTCGGTGGCGTTGGCGCGGCGGATCACCTCTTCCTCGGTCTCGAACGGGGTGATCGCGGCCACGGGGCCGAAGGTTTCTTCCTGCATGATCTTCGCGCCATCGGGCACGTCGGCCAGCACGGTGGGGCGGTAGAACAGCGCCCCCGCGTCATGCCGTGTGCCGCCGGTCAGCAGCCGCGCCTCGAGGTCCAGCGCGTCTGCCACATGCTCTTCCTGCTTGGCGACGGCGCCCGCGTTGATCAGCGGGCCGATATCGGGGTCGTCCATGCCGCAGCCCACCGTCAGCTCCGCCGTCGCGTCGGCGAACCGCGCGCAGAACGCCTCGTAGATCGGCTTTTCCACGTAGAACCGGTTGGCGCCGAGGCAGTCCTGCCCGGAGGTGGCGAACTTGGCCTTGATGCCCTCGGCCACCGCCTCGTCGAGATCGGCATCGGCAAACACGATGAACGGCGCGTGGCCGCCAAGTTCAAGGACCAGCCGCTTCACCGTCTGCGCCGATTCCCGGTAAAGCAGCCGCCCGACCTCGGTCGAGCCGGTGAAGGACAGCGCGCGCACGCGCGGTTCCTCGGTCCAGGGCGGCACCACGGTCGAAGCCCGGCCCGTGACCACGTTGACCACCCCCGCGGGCAGCCCCGCGCGTTCGGCCAGTTCGGCCAGCGCCAGCGCCGAGAACGGCGTCTCGTGCGAGGGGTGGGCGACCACGGTGCAGCCGGCGGCCAGCGCCGCGCCGGCCTTGCGCGTCAGCATCGCCGAGGGGAAGTTCCACGGCGTGATGCAGGCCACGACGCCGACCGGTTCGCGCCACAATTCCATCTCGGCGTCGGGCAAGTGGCTGGTGACGCCCTCGATATTCGGCCGCTTGGCTTCCTCGGCATAGAATTCCAGGAAAGACGCGGCGTAGTCGATCTCGCCCAGCGCCTCGGACAGAGGCTTGCCCTCTTCCAGCACCATCAGGCGGGCGAGGTCCTCGCGGTTCTCTTCCATCAGCCGGAACCACTTGCGCAGAAGGGCCGAGCGTTCCTGCGGCAAAAGCCCCGACCAGACCGGGAAGGCCGACTGCGCGGCGTCGACCGCCGCGGCGCTATCGGCGGCGGTCAGGGCCGCAACCTCGCCCAGCCACGCGCCGCTGGCGGGGTCGGTGACGGCAAGGGTTTCGCCCTCGCTGCCGCCCGTCCACTTGCCGTCGACATAGGAAAAGCTGCGCACGAGGCGCGGGTCCGACAGGCCGGCAAGCGGCGAATTCGGCTGGCTCTGGGGCAGGCTCATGGGCGTTTCCTCCTACTTCCGGCACGTTGCCCGGCGCAGCGACGGCAGATGCGCGGCGCGCCGCAGACTCGGCGCAGATTATGCCGCAGGGCCGACGCCCCGCACGGGCCGACCCGGCTCCGGGATTGCGTTGCTCAGACGATACGCCCTGCAAGCCAGAGAGAGGAACCAAAGCGAGCGGCTGGGGCAGAAGGATCGTCTGGAAAACCGCGCCCTGGCAGTCAATCCCTCTGCAAGCCGGCCAAGATCTCCAGCGGCGGCAGCCCCGGGCCCTTCACCGCCTTGGTCACGATGTAGGTGTAGTACCGTGACAGGCCGATACGGTCTTCCAGCATCCGGTCGACCAGGCGTTGGTAGCTGTCTATGTCGCGGGTGACGACCTGCATCAGGTAGTCGAACCCGCCGCCCAGCGCCCAGCAGGCCGTCACTTCCGGGTAGCCGTCCAGCGCGCCTTCGAAGCGGGTGAAATCCTCGACCATGTGGCCGACCAGTTCGACCGCGACGAACACGGTCACGTGCGGCCCAAGCGCCTTGAGCGCGATGTCGGCGCGGTAGCCGGCGATCAGCCCGGCCTGTTCCAGCCGCTTCAGCCGTTCCCAGGCCGGGGTGGGTGTCAGGTTGATCCGGCGCGCAAGCTCCGCCTTGGTGATGCGGCCATCCAGAGACAGGATGCGCAGGATTTCCAGGTCGCGATCGTCGAGCCGGATCATGCGCTCAGGTCTCGATCCGGGTGCCGGCACCGGCGGCCTGAACGGCGCGCAGCGCATGGGTGGCGATGGCGGTGTCTTGCGCGCCGGTGCCGGTCAAGTCGCAGATCGTGACCTGGCCCTCATCCGTGCGGCCCGGCGTCAGCCCGGTCACCACCTGCCCCAGTTCGGGCGGCAGGCCCCTTGTCCAAAGCCCCGCCCGCTCGGCCGCGCGCAACTCACCCAACCGCGCGCATTGCGCGGCGCTGTCGGCGACGTAGAGATCGGCCTCGGCCAGCACGCGGGCCTCGATCTCGTTCTTGCCCGACTGGTCCGACCCCATCGCGGTGACATGCAGGCCGGGATGCAGCCAGGCGGCCTTGAACACCGGCGCCTTCGCCGGCGTCGTGGTCACGACAAGCTGGCTTTCGGCCACGAGGTCCGCGGGGTCGTCCATCGCCAGCGCCTCCACCCCAAGCGCGCGGCCGAGTTCGACCGCGCAGGTCTCCGCCTTGTCCCGATCGCGGCCCCAGACCAGCACCCGCTCGAAAGGCCGCACGAGGTGCGCGGCCCGCATCTGCAACCGCGCCTGCACGCCGGTGCCGATCACGCCCGCGGTGGCAACCTCGGAGGGCGCGAGGTGCCTTGCCGCGACCGCACCGGCCGCCGCGGTGCGGATATCGGTCAGGTAGCCGTTGTCGAGGAACAGCGCCTCGACCAGCCCGGTCTTCGCGGAAAACAGGATCATCAGCCCGTTGAGGCTGGGCAGCCCCAGCCGCGGGTTGTCGAAAAAGCCGGGGCTGACCTTGATCGCGAAGCCGTCGAAACCCGGGATATAGGCGGCCTTCACGTCCACCTCGCCATGCGCCTCGGCGAGGTCCATCGACATCACCGGCGGCATGACGACACTGCCCTCGGCCAGCGCGGCAAAAGCGCATTCCACCACGTCGACGGCGGAAAGGTCGAGCGGCACGGCGTTCCGCAGCTCGGCCTCGGTGACGATCAGCACCTCATGCGCCATAGGGCCTCCCCTTCACGGTATAGTCGCCCAGCGCCACGTCCTGCCCGGTGACCATCCGGGTGAACAGCGCCATGTCCAGATTACGCCCGGTCAGGATGGTGGCGACCGGCCCCGGCCCGACACGAACCTTGCCCGCCTGCAGCGCTGCGATGCCGACCACGCAGGCGCCCTCGGCGATAAGGCGGTCCTCATAATAGAGCGTCTGGAGCGCGCGGTAGATTTCCTCTTCGCTCACCAGAACGACCTCGTCCAGCAGGTCGCGGCAGAGCGCGAAGGACAGCCGGTTCTCCAGCCCGATCCCGCCGCCGAGCGAGTCGGCCAGGCTCTCCACTTCCTCCACCTCGACCGGGCGGCCGGCGGCAAGCGAGGCGTGCATCGCCGCGCCCCGGTCCATGCTGATGCCGATCACGCGGATGTCCGGGTTGATCGCCTTGGCCGCCAGCGCCACGCCACCCGCGAGCCCGCCGCCCGAAAGCGGCACCAGCAGCGTTTCGATGTCGGGACGCACGGCCAGCATCTCCAGCCCGATGGTGCCCTGCCCCGCGATCACCAGCGGGTCGTCGAAGGGGGAGAGCTCGGCCAGCCCCTCCGCGGCGGCGAGCCGCGCGGCCTCGGCCTGCGCCGCGT
Source organism: Rhodovulum sp. ES.010 (assembly GCF_900142935.1). Taxonomy (NCBI): domain Bacteria; kingdom Pseudomonadati; phylum Pseudomonadota; class Alphaproteobacteria; order Rhodobacterales; family Paracoccaceae; genus Rhodovulum; species Rhodovulum sp. ES.010. The sequence goes on from NZ_FSRS01000001.1 coordinate 1,168,687, forward strand.
CCTGGCTGCGCCCGACGATCCGCACCTCCGCGCCCAGCCCGCGGATGCCGTCCACCTTGGCGCGCGGCACGAGCTCCGACATGCAGATGACCGCCCTGAGCCCGCGCGCCCGCGCCGCGAAGGCCACGCCCCGGCCGTGATTGCCGGTGGAACAGCAGGTCACGCCCGCCACATCGCCCAGCCCCGCCACGGCATTCAGCGCGCCGCGCAGCTTGAACGCCCCGATGGGCTGGGCGATCTCCAGCTTCAAGAGCATCTCGGCCCCGGCCAGCTCCGACAGGAAGGGCGACGGCACCAAGGGCGTGCCATCGGCCACGCCCGCGATGCGCCGCGCGGCGGCCAGGATGTCGGCCAGGCACAGAGCCATCGCCATCTCCTTGTCGCTCTTGTGCAATTCCGTGTCGCCCCCGGACAGCCCCTTGACGCCGCCGCTCGCCATAGGGTTCCATGGCGCACCGCGGCGGATGTCCCGTCAGCGCCCCCCAAAGCACCATGCGGGTCCGCCCGAAGTCAAGCGCGCGCCCTCGCGCGGAAGCAGGAGCCATGTTCGACATGAACCAGGAAATCGTCCAGTTCGGCTATGCCGCCGAAGGCCGCGCCCCGTTCTCGCTGGCCGAGTACGAGCGTCGGCTGGGCCTGGTCCGCCGCGCGATGGAGGCGAAGGGGATCGACCTGCTGTTCGTCGAGGACCCGTCGAACATGGCGTGGCTGACCGGCTATGACGGCTGGTCGTTCTACGTCCACCAGGGGGTTCTGGTGTTCCACGACGCGGACCCGATGTGGTGGGGTCGCCAACAGGATGCCAACGGCGCGGTCCGCACCGTGTGGATGGCCGGCGTCCACATCACCCATTACGCCGACAATTTCGTGCAGTCGGTCGACCGCCACCCGATGCAGCAACTGGCCTCGATCATCCGCGATCTCGGCTACGGGGCCAAGCGGATCGGAGTCGAGATGGACAACTACTATTTCTCGGCGAAGGCCTACGTGACGTTGAAGGAGTCGCTGCCCGAGGCCGACCTGGTCGACGCCACCGCTCTGGTGAACTGGCAGCGCGCGGTGAAATCGGGGGAGGAACTCGACTTCATGCGCCGTGCCGCGAAGATCTCGGAAAAGATCATCGACGGCGTGGTGGAGCGGATCGAGCCGGGCCTGCCCAAGAACGAACTCGTGGCCGACATCTACCGCGACGCGCTGACCGGGCTCGACGGCGACTGGGGCGACTACCCGGCGATCGTGCCGCTCCTGCCCTCGGGCAAGGACGCCGCCGCCTCGCACCTGACCTGGGACGGGCGCAGCTTTGCCGAAGGCGAGGCGACCTTCTTCGAGATCTCGGGCTGTTACCGGCGGTATCACGCGCCGTTCTGCCGGACGGTGTTCCTGGGCGAGCCGCCAGATTACATGCGCGCCGCCGAGGCCGCGCTTCTGGAGGGCATCGAGGCCGGGCTCTGGGCGGCCAAGGCGGGCAACCGGGCCTGCGACATCGCCAATGCGCTGGCCGCGCCCCTGGAACGCGCCGGCATCGACCGGGGCGCGCGCTGCGGCTACCCGGTCGGTCTGTCCTACCCGCCCGACTGGGGCGAGCGCACGATCTCGTTGCGGCCCGAGGATCAAACCGTGCTGGAGCCCGGCATGACCTTCCATTTCATGCCGGGTCTGTGGATGGAAAACTGGGGGCTGGAGATCACCGAATCGATCCTGATCGGCGAGAACGGCCCGGCCGAAACCTTGTGCAACCGGCCCCGCAAGCTCTACGTGAAGCCGTGATGCCGCGATTGCAGGAAACCCGCGAGATTCTCGCCGATCTGGTGGCCTTTCCCACCGTGTCGTCGGACTCGAATCTCGAGATGATCGTCCATATCGCTGCGATGCTGGGCGAGCTTGGCGCGCACGTGGAGCTGTTCCACGACGAAAGCGGCCACAAGGCCAACCTGTTCGCGACGCTCGGCCCGCGCGAGGCCGGCGGGGGACTCGTGCTCTCGGGGCATACCGACGTGGTGCCGGTGACCGACCAGACATGGACGAACGACCCGTTCACCCTGCGCGAGGCCGACGGCCGTCTCTACGGCCGGGGCACCTGCGACATGAAGGGGTTCATCGCCGCGACGCTTGCAATGGCGCCCGCCTATGCCGCGCTCGACCTCAAGCGCCCGCTGCACTTCGCCTTCACCCATGACGAGGAGGTGGGCTGCCTCGGCGGGCAGGCGCTGGTGAGGGAACTCGCCGCGCGCGGGCTGCGCCCCGAGATCGCGATCATCGGCGAGCCCACGGAGATGCGCATCGTCGAAGCGCACAAGGGCTGCTGCGAATACACCGTCGCGTTCCACGGGCTGGAGGGCCACGGCTCGAACCCTGACGCCGGCGTCAACGCGGCCGAAGCCGCGGTGCGCTATGTCTCGCGCCTGCTGGACCTGGCCGAGGCGCTGAAGGCGCGCGCACCGCATAACAACCCGTTCGAACCGCCCTGGACGACGATCAACCTCGGCCGGATTTCAGGCGGTCATGCGCATAACGTGATTCCCGGCAAGGCCGAGGTGGAATGGGAAATGCGCCCCGTCCAGCAATCCGACCAGGACTTCGTCAACGACGAGATGGCCCGCCACGTCGCCGACACGCTGCTGCCCGCGATGCGCGCGGTCGACCCGCGCGCCGACATCGTGACCCACGTGATCGGCGAGGTCGCGGGGCTGGAGCCGATGGACGACAGCGCCGCGCGCCGGCTCCTGGCGGAACTGACCGGCGAGGCGCGCGCCGAAACGGTGGCCTTCTCGACCGAGGCGGGCCTGTTCCAGTCGCTCGGCTGCGCCGCGGCGGTCTGCGGGCCGGGCTCCATCGCGCAGGCGCACAAGCCCGACGAATACGTCACCCTCGATCAGCTTGGGCAATGCCTCGACATGCTCGACGGGCTCGGGACGGTCCTCACCCGCGCCCGCTGAGAGACACCGGAGCGGCGAACGCGCCCGCGCAAGGCCGCGCGCCGGCTGCGTTCCATCGAATTTGAGACATCGCGGCGCCCTCGTGGAGTCAGAGTTTATCGCGGCTTAATCCCTGCCGGGCTATTCCCCATTCAGGCAAAGGTGACGAGAGCCGCGATGGGCATCGAACAACCGGTATGGGTGAGAAGTCTTGAAATCGACCGCTTTCTCGAAGCGGCGGACCAGATGCTGCGCGTCGCCCTTCAGCCGATCGTCGACGCCCATTCCGGCGAGGTGCTCGCCCACGAATCGTTCGTCCGGGGATTTGACGACATCGGTTTTCCGCATCCCGCGGCGCTCTTTGACCACGCCGCCTCGATGCGGCGCCTGTTCGAACTGGAAACCTGCCTGATCACCAAGGCGATGACGGCGAAGGCCGCGATGCCGCAACGCGCCAGTCCACTGCTCTTCATCAATCTCGACGGCCGGAACCTCGCCCGCGCGCGCGAGTTGCGCGCCTTCATCGAGGTCCAGTGCGACTTGCTCGACCTGAAGGCCCGCGACATCTGCATCGAACTGTCGGAAACCCACCGCCGGTTCGACCCGGACGCCTTCGCAGAGGCGGTCGATCACCTGCGCGGCGCGGGGTTCATGATCGCGATCGACGATTTCGGCACTGGCGTTTCCGGCCTTCAGATGCTCCACCAGGCGCGGCCCGACTTCCTCAAGATCGAACGCTTCTTCATCGAATCCCTGGCCCGCGACGCCACCCGGCGTCTGCTCGTCTCTTCCATCGTGGACCTCGCCCACACCCTCGGCAGCCGCGTGATCGCGGAGGGCGTCGAGACGATCGAGGAACTGGTGAGCTGCCGCAAGGCGCATTGCGACCTCGTCCAAGGCTTCCTGATCACCCGCCCCTCGGTCGATGTCACCGCGCTCGAGCCGAGCTACTCGGAGGTCCTGGCGCGGGCACCGGTCCCGCCGGCGAACGGCGACGAGATCGCGATCGAGACCCTGCTCGAGGAAGTCGCAGTCCTGTCCGACGACACGACCCTAGCCGACCTGTTCGAGGTGACCGCCGAGAATCCCGACCAGAGCGTCTTTCCGATGATCGACACGTGCGGCCTGCCGCGCGGCGCCGTGCGCGAGCGTGACATCAAGCCGCTCATCTATTCGCTATACGGGCGCGAGCTTGCCAGAAACCGGGCGATCCGCCTGGGCGTGCAGGACTACGTCCAGCCGATCGCGACGCTGGAAAGCACGACGCCGCTGGGGCCCAGGCTGGAACTGATCGCCGACCGGGCAGGCGACGGCGTGATCGTCACGCGCTCGCTGCAGTACCAGGGCTACCTCTCGGCAACCTCGCTGTTGAAGCTCGCCAACGAAATCCGCGTGCGGCAGGCGGCCGCGCAGAATCCGCTGACCCGGTTGCCGGGCAACAACGCGGTCCAGGAGTTCCTGGACCGGTGCATCGAAAGCCCGGAACAGTGCCGGGTCGCCGCCTATCTCGACATCGACAACTTCAAGCCGTTCAATGACAAGTACGGCTTCGAGATCGGCGACCGGGCGATCCTCATGATGGCCTCGATCCTGAAATCGCTGGAGCGGGACCACTCGGTCTTCGTCGGACATATCGGCGGGGACGATTTCTTTCTCGGCTGCGAGGGACCGGCCTGCGACGCGACCGCGGACCTGCTCGCCCGCATCGGCGAACGGTTCCGCCACGTCGCCGAAAGCCTCTACAACGCGGACGACCGCGAGGCCGGCTATATCGTGGGCCGGGCGCGCGACGGACGGATCCGGCGGTTTCCGCTGCTGGCCTCGACCATCGCCGCCGTGCGTCTTCCCGAAGGCTATCGCCCGGCCTCGACGCTCGAGATGACCCAGCGCATGACCGCGCTCAAGGCCGAGGCCCGGCGCACCGGGCAAAGCTACCTGTCCGCGGAACTTGGGCCCGTCCGGGAGCACTGAGACAGACCGCCGCCTCAGATCCAGCGCTTCTTGCGGCGGTAGGACTTGCGGTTGCGAAAACTCTCGCGCCCCTCCGACGACATGCCGAGATAGAATTCCCGCACATCCTTGTTCTCGGCGAGCGCGGCGGCGGGCCCGTCCAGCATGATCCGCCCGCTTTCGAGGATGTAGCCGTAATTGGCGTATTTCAGCGCCACGCTTGTGTTCTGTTCGGCGAGCAGGATGCTCACACCCTCCTTCTCGTTCAGGTCACGAACGATCTCGAAGATCTCCGAAACGATCTGCGGTGCGAGCCCCATCGAGGGCTCGTCGAGCAGCAGCATCCGGGGCTTGGCCATCATCGCGCGGCCGATCGCCGTCATCTGCTGTTCGCCGCCCGAGGTGTAGCCGGCCTGGCTCGTCCGGCGCTCCTTGAGGCGGGGGAAATAGTGGTAGACGCGGTCCAGTTCCTCGCGCATCTGGGCCTTGGTGAGCTTGCGGGTATAGGCGCCGGCCACCAGGTTCTCCTCCACCGTCAAGTGGCCGAAGCACATCCGCCCTTCCATCACCTGCACCATCCCCATGCCCACGAGGTCGCCGGGCGTAAGCTGGGCGGTGCGCGCGCCGCGAAAATGGATCGAGCCCTTCGAGACCCGGCCGCGCTCGGCCGCGATCATGGTGGAAATGCACTTGAGCGTCGTGCTCTTGCCTGCGCCGTTGCCGCCCAGCAGCGCCACGATGCTGCCTTCGGGCACGTCCAGCGATACGCCGCGCAGCACGAGGATCACGTTATCGTAGATCGCCTCGATGTTGCGCACCGAAAGGATCGGCTGGGCCGCAGGCTGCGCGGCGGGCGACATCTCGACAGGTCTGTCGGCGGTCATGGTCATCCGGGCATCCCTTGCTCTGCCGGGGAAACGCCGCGGGGCGGTCGGCCCGCCCCGCGGTCGCCGTCACCTGGCCCCTAGTCGCAATCGCGCACGGGCAGGTTGTTTTCGCTCGCGAACTTTTCGGCCGACGCCTCGACAAGACCGCGTATGAAGCTCGGGTCGGGCGCCTCGACCCATTCGTCGGAGATGATCTGGAACCGCTCGCCATCCCATTGCATGATCTTGAACCGGCCCGAGCCGTCATGCTTTTCGCAGGACAGCTTGAACGGTGCGAACATGCCGGACATGCCGAGCTCTTCGAGCTTCGCCTCGGTGATGTCGAGCGCCTCGTAGCCCTCGCGGAACTCCGCCCCGGTAACGGCCTGGCCTTCCTTGCCGTGAAGCTCCTGCGCGTTCTTCAGCGCCTCGATCCACATCGCGGCGGCCGCGACACCCCGGTTCCAGTAGACCGTGCCGATGCGCTCGGGGTTGGCGAGGTTTCCTTCGCCGCCACCGTAGACCACCTCCTCGATCTGCTGGACGAGCGGGAAATCCGTGCCGGGCACCACGTTGGCCACGACATAGGTGCCGACCGCGGCATCGCCGGCTGGCACCATGTCCTCCTCGGCGCCGCCGAATGTGACATACATCATCCGGTCGCGCGGAAAGCCCACGCGCGCCGCCTCGGTCATGCCGGTCGCGTTCATGCCCGAGCCCGCGCCCCAGAACGTCACCCAGTCGGGGCGCTCGCGCCGGATTTGCAGCCATTGCGACTTCTGCTCCAGGCCGGGGGGCGGGATCGAGATTTCAACGAGGTCCACGCCCCAGTCCTCGGCGATCTGGCGCATGGCGGGCAAGGGTTCGCGGCCATAGGCGCTGTCGATATGCAGGTGCACGATCTTCTTGCCCTCCATGTTCTCGACGCCGCCCTCGACCTGGGCCATGAAGTTCATCTTGACCGCGATCTGCGACCAGTAATGTCCGGCGGCGTTGAACACCCACGGCCAGACCCGGCCGTCTGCGGCATCCGTCCGGCCATAGCCGAACTGGGCCAGCACCACCTCGTCATCGGCCATCCGGTTGATGACGGCATAGGCGCCGGGCGTGCCGAGCGTGTCGAACACCACCATCTTCTGCCCGTTCGGGCCGGTCAGCAGCCGCTGGTAGCATTCCACGGTCCGGGCCGCGTTGTATTCGGTCTCGCATTCCTCCCAGGTCAGCGTCACGCCGTTCACGCCGCCCGTCATGTTGACGTACTGCATGTAGTCGATGATGCCGCCGTAATAGCCGGTACCCATGGCGGAATAGGGGCCGACGCGGCTGGACGGCACCGCCATGTATTGCTCTTCGGCCAGCGCGACGCCCGGCGCGATCGGAGCGGTCGCCAGCGCGGCTGTCACAAGGGCCGCAGACGCCGCCCTCCGTATCAATCGTCTCATCGTTTCCTGTTCCTCCCTTTGTTGTCGCCCGACCCTCGGTCGAGCTCTTGAGTCCCGCAGCGCGGCGCCGTCCGCCCGGTCGTGAGCATCGGGTGGCCCGCTAGAACTTGAAGGGCCATCGGCGCAGGCGCTCCTGAAGGTTCTGCCAGAGCTTCGCGAGGCCCAACGGCTCGTAGATCATGAACAGGATGATCAGCACCCCGAAGATCACCTGTTCCAGCGCTGAGGTGATGGTGGCGTCCACCGCCTTGCCGAACAGCCCGTGGAAGAAGACGTTCAGGAACACCGGCAACAGCAGGATGAACCCCGCCCCGTAGAACGACCCGATGATCGTGCCCAGCCCGCCGATCAGCACCATGAACAGGATGCGGAACGAGAGGTTGATGTCGAAGGCCGCCGGTTCCACCGATTTCAGGTAGGTGAAGGCGAAGAGCGCGCCGCCCACCCCGCAATAGAAGGACGAGATCGCGAAGGCCTGCAGCTTGGTGCGCAGGAGCGACAGCCCCATCACCTCGGCCGCCACGTCCATGTCGCGCACCGCCTGCCAGTTCCGGCCGACGCTGCCGCGCGCCACGTTCATCGCGGCCCACGTGAGGACCACTGTGATGGTCAGCACCACCAGATACATCTCGGCCGGGCTGGTGAAGGACTTGCCGAAGATCACGATGTCCTTCGCGGTGATGATCCCGGAACTGTCGTAATCCTTGAACCAGCCGAACTTGTCGATCACCCAGACGATGAAGAACTGCGAGGCCAGCGTGGCCACGGCAAGGTAGAGCCCCCGCACCCTGAGGGACGGCAGGCCGAACACGATGCCGATGGCCGCCGCGATCGCGCCCGACAGGAACACCGCCACCGGGAACGGCATCCAGTCCAGCCGGTGCATGAAGTTCCAGCAGGCGAACGCGCCCGCCGCCATGAACCCCGCCGCCCCCAGCGACAACTGCCCGGCATAGCCCATCAGGATGTTCTGGCCCGTCGCCACCAGCGACAGGCAGAGCCAGGGGATCAGGATCGCGCTGAGCCAGTAATCCGACGCGGTGAACGGGATCACCGCGAAGGCGCAAAGCAGCACGATACCGAGGAGAAGGCGGTCCTCCTTGAGCGGCAGGAGCCGCATGTCCTGCCCGTAAGTGCTGCGGTAGGTGCCGGCCTGTCGGTAATACATGCGGAATCCCTCGCTCGCGTGGCGTCAGACGCGCCGGATGATGCGTTCGCCGAACAGGCCCTCGGGCCGGACCATCAGGAAGAGGACGGCCAGCATGTAGGGCGCCCAGCCCTCGATGCCGCCGCCGAAATAGGGGCCGATATAGACCTCGCCCAGCTTCTCGGACGCGCCCACGATCAGGCCCGCGATGATCACGCCCGGCACCGAGGTGAAGCCGCCGATGATCAGCACCGGCAGCGCCTTGAGGGCCAGGCCCACAAGGGCGAACTGCACACCCGCCCGCGCCCCCCACAGCATGCCCGCGACCAGCGCGACGATCCCGGCGGCGGCCCAAACGAAGACCCAAACCTGGCTCAGCGGAATGCCGATCGACATCGCCGCGCCATGCCCGTCGGCCACCGCGCGCAGGCCCAGCCCCACCTTGGTGCGCGAGAACGCAATGGCCAGCACCACCACCATCACCGCCGCCACGAGGCCAGCCACGAGGTCGAGCGCGCTGACGAAAATGCCGGTGGCGTCCGCGATCCACATGATCGGCACGTCTGGAATGCCGAGGTCGAGGCGGCGCACCTCGACCCCCCAGACCAGTTGCGCCAGCCCCTCCAGCACGAAGGCGAGGCCGATGGTGGCCATCAGCAGTGTGTCCTCGTGCTGGTTGACCAGCGGGCGCAGCACGAAGCGTTCGGTCGCAATGCCGACGAGGATCATCAGCCCCACCGTCACCGCCAGCGCCAGGAAGAAGGGCAGCCCCAGTTCCATGAAGCCCACGAAGGACAGCACGGCGAAAAACACCATCGCGCCCTGGGCGAAATTGAACACCGAGGACGCCTTGTAGATCAGCACGAAGCCGAGCGCGACGAGCGAATACATCACCCCCGCCAGCAGCCCGCCGATCAGCACCTCGAGGAAGAACAGGATTTCCGGGTTCATGCCAGCCTCCTCAATGCGCCACGCCCAGATAGGCGTCGATCACGTCCTGGTTATTGCGGACCTCCTTGGGCGGGCCGTCGCCGATCTTCTTGCCGTAATCGAGCACCACCACCCGGTCGGAAATGTCCATCACCACGCCCATGTCGTGCTCGATCAGCACCATGGTCGTGCCGTAATGGTCGTTCACGTCGAGGATGAAGCGGCACATGTCCTGCTTTTCCTCGACGTTCATCCCCGCCATCGGCTCGTCCAGCAGCAGGATCTGCGGCTCGGCGGCCAGCGCGCGGCCCAACTCCACCCGCTTCTGCAACCCGTAGGGCAGGCGCGAGACCTGGGTCTTGCGGATCTGCTGGATTTCCAGGAACTCGATGATCTCCTCGGCCTTCTCGCGGCTTTCCAGTTCCTCGCGCCGAGCGCGTGGCAGTTGTAGCGCGACCTCGAGGAAACTGGCATGGTTGAAGAGCTTTCGCCCCGCCATGATGTTCTCCAGAACCGTCATCCGCTTGAATAGCGCGATGTTCTGGAAGGTCCGCGCGATGCCCATCCGAGCTGCTTTGCCCGGCGTCATGTTCGCGCGCCTCTCGCCGCGGAACCGGATCGTGCCCTCCTGCGGCGTGTAGAGCCCGCCGATCACGTTCAGCATGGACGACTTGCCCGCGCCGTTCGGCCCGATGATCGCCCGCACCTCGTGCTCGCATATGTCGAACGAGATGTTGGTCAGCGCCTTCACGCCGCCGAAGCGGAGCGAGATCGAGTCGAGCTCCAGGATCGGGCCGCCGATCGGAAAGGCACGCTCGACGCCGGGAATGTGGCCTTGCGTGACGACGTTCATGCGGCCCTCCTGCTGCCCGGCATCCCGACCACGGCGGCCTCGCGGATCTTCAGCGCGACGGGTCCGTGATGGCCCTCCTCAGTGGCATCGGTTTCCAGCATGACCTCGCTCTGTCCGGCATAGAGCCCCTCGATCAGCGCCGCGAAGCGCGCGGTCACCGCGTGCCGCCGCACCTTGCCCGTCGGGGTGAGGAAGCCGTTCTCAGTGCCGAGTTCCTCGGGCACCAGGACGAAGCGGCGGATTTGCAGCGCCGCCTGTGCCGGGTCGCGGGCCAGATCGGCGTTCACCTCGGCGATCCAGTCGGCGATCAGCCCGTAGACCGCGTCCTGCGAGGCCAGGTCGACATGGCCCATATAGGCGATGGCCTTGTCGTCGGCCCAACGACCCACGGCCAGCGTGTCGATATCGATCAAGGCGCAGAGGTTGTCGCGCCCGTCGCCGACCACGACCCCCTCGCGGATATGGGGCGAGACGCGGATGCGGCTTTCCAGCGGGCGCGGCGCGAAGGCCGTGCCGTCGCGCAGCCGGCCCATCGCGTCGCACCGGTCGAGCACGGTGAGCCGCCCGTCCGGCCCCAGGCTGCCTGCATCGCCGGTGCGCAGCCAGCCGTCCGCCGCAAAGGCCGCGGCCGTCGCGGCGGGGTCGTCGAGATAGCCCGCCATCAACCCGTCGGACCGCACGAGGATTTCGCCGTCCTCGGCGATCCTCACATCGACATCCTCCAGCGGCTTGCCGACCGACCCCGGCTGGGACTCGCCCGCGCGTTGCAGCGCAACGAAGAACGCCGTCTCGGTGGCCCCGTAAAGCTGGCGCAGGTCGATCCCGAGGGTCTGGAAGAAGCCCTGCATCGACGGGTCGAGCACATCGCCCGTCGAACAGGCTGACTTGAGCCGGCTCATCCCCAGGATGTCGCGCAGCGGCGCGTAGATCAGCGCACCATAGGCAGCCATGCCGAAGCGGTTGACGGCGCCCGGCACCTTGCCCTGCATCCGCTGCCGCCCGACCCGCTGGGCCAGCCCCAGCGCGCGCCGGTAGAGCAACAGGTTCAGCCCGCCCGTCTCTTCCATCCGCGTGGAGATGCGCGAGAAGATCGCGTCCAGCATCCGCGGCGTCGTCAGCAGCGAACTGGGCGCGATCTCGCGCATGTCGTCGATCAGCGTCTCCAGCGACTCGGGGCAGCATATGCAGACCCCCGCGACGACGGCGTTCATGTAGCTGAACATGGTCTGGCAGAGCCAGCCGGGGGGGAAGAAGGCGAGCGTCCGGTCGCCCGCGCCAAGCCCCTGGGCGGCGCAGGCCGCCCGCGTCCGCGCGATCAGGGCGGCATGGGTGAACACCACGCCCTTGGGTGCCCCGGACGCGCCCGAGGTGAAGAAGACGAAGGCCTCTTCGCTGCCCGCGCCCTCTGCAACCGCCCGGTCATAGGCGTCGGGGCGCGCCTCGGCCAGCCGCGCGCCCTCCTCCATCAGGTGACCGTGATCGGCCAGGCCTTCGTGCACGTAGTGCCGCATGCCGCGGTCGTCGTCATAGACGACAAGCCGCACGGCCGGGCATTCCCCGAGGATTTCCAGAACCTTGTCGACCTGCTCCTGATCCTCGGCAAAGACAGTGGTGACCTTGGCCGCGCGCAACTGCCACGCCACGTCCTCGGCGCTGGAATCAGGGTAAAGCGGCACCGCGACGCCGCCCAGCGCATGAGTCGCGGCGATCGCGGCGAACAGGCGCGGGCGGTTCTCGCCGATCACGGCGACGCGGTCGCCGCGGGCCACGCCGCGCTCGGCCAGCGCCAGCGACAGGTGCGCGGCCTCGCCCGAAAGCGCGCCGAAACTCACGCTGCCCCAGATGCCGCGGCGCTTTTCCCGGATCGCGGGCACCTCTGGGGCGCTTTCGCCCCGCTGGCGCAGGAGTTGGGCGAATGTCCCGGGCGCCGCCGGCTCACGCTGCATGGGGTGTCCCCGCGCCTACCGCGCCCGACCGAACCGGGTGCACGTCACCCCGGCCCGCGCCGCATGGCGACGTCACTCTCCCGGCCCCGCACACGCGCAAACGCGTGCGGGCCACGTTGCAGGCAGAATGTTCCACCATCCCCACCGGCTTCCTCCCTGTGCTCGCCATCCTTTCCGCTTGCAGTCGCGCCCCGGAAATGCGGGGGGCGCGCAAGCTGGGGTGGACGCCCCTTTCTGGGCGGCGCACCGGATCTCAACGTCCGGTTTAGCGCCTTTCAATGGATAGCCTACGCAATAGTCCTGTCAAGACTGGCCTTCACGCACAACTTTATTGCGCACGAAAGGACCGAGAGAGGGGGCGGTCAAGCGCCGCGCGGCGCCCGGCCGGGGCGCGGCCCGCGCCACAGACGACGCGGACCCGGCCATCGCGCCACCGTCTCAGCGCCCCTCGCCGCCGACTGCCTCGAAGCCGGAGACGACGTCGAGAAGTTCCCGTGTGATGGTTTCCTGGCGTTTGCGGCGATACAGGGCGTTCAGGTCGTCCTTGCGCTCGTCGATCTTGCGCTCGGCGCGCTGCATCGCCGCCAGCCGGGTCGCGTGTTCGCTGGCCAGCGCCTCGGCCAACGCCCGGTAGAGCACCACGAAAAGCCGCTGCCGCACGAGCCAGGACAGCAGCCGGTCGTGGTCCATGCGGAAAAAAGGCCGCCCGCGCCCCGGCCAGCCGGCGCCGAGAAGATCGCGCAGGTCGGTGTCGGGGATCGGCAGCAAGCTGCGCGCAGTCGGCACCGCGCTGGCCGTGCCCGCGCGGCGATTGTGCAAGAGTTCCACGCAACCTATGCCCCGTGCGCGGGTCCAGCGGTCGACCTCGACGATCACCGATTGCACTAGGGACGCTAGGCCCGCGACCGCCCCCGGCAGGAAGAAGACGCGGTCCGGCGGGCGGCCCGCCGCCGCGAGGCGGGCGGCGGCCCGTGCCCCGATCACCCCCAGCACGGCCGTGTCCTCTCCCAGCCGCTCGGCCGCCGCGCGCACGACGATCCCGTTATAGCGCCCGCATAGCCCGCGGTCGGACCCGATCACGATCAGCGCCGCCCGCCCCGTGCCGGCGCCGACGGTGCTGGGCAACGGCAAGCCGCGCGCCGCGCGGTCCTGCAACAGTGCGGTCAGCCCCAGTTCCACGGTGCGCTCGTAGCCCGACAGCGCCGCCTCGGCCTGTTCGTATTGCCGGATGCTGACCGCCGAGAGCGATTTCATCGTACGCACGATGGAACGGATCTCGCCCGTCGTCTCGAGCAAGTCGGAGAGGCTCTCAAGCGTCTCCATCGCCGCGCCCCTCCAGAGCCGCGCGCATGGTCGCGATCAACGCCCCGCGCGCCTCTTGCGCGAGCGGCTCGCCCGCCGCGATCGCCGCGCAGAGCGCGGGCAGCTCGGCGCGCACGGCACGGCACAGCGTTTCCTCGGCCGCCGCGACCTCCTCGGCCGCCAGCGCGTCGAGCACCCCCTCGGTCGCGGCCAGCAGCACCGCAACCTGCTCGGGCACCGGAAGATGCGCGTGTTCCTTCTGCTTCAGCATGTCCCGCACCCGCCGGCCGCGGGTCAGCTTGCGCCGCGTCTCCTCGTCCAGCTGCGTCCCGAACCGGGCGAAGCTCTCAAGCTCCTCGAACTGCGCATACATGAGCCGCAGGCTGCCGGCGACGGCGCGAAAGGCCGGCAGCTGCGCCTTGCCGCCCACCCGGCTTACCGAACTGCCCACGTCGACGGCCGGCAGTTGTCCCTTCTCGAAGAGCGCGGGCGAAAGATAGATCTGCCCGTCGGTGATGGAGATCAGGTTCGTCGGAATATAGGCTGAGATGTTCTGGGCCTGGGTCTCGACCACCGGCAAGGCGGTCAGCGAGCCTCCGCCATGCTTGTCGCGCAGATGCGTGGCGCGTTCCAGCAGCCGGGAATGGATGTAGAAGATGTCGCCGGGATAGGCCTCGCGGCCCGGCGGGCGGCGCAGCAGCAGCGAAAGCTCCCGGTAGGCGCGGGCATGCCGGGTTATATCGTCGTAAACGATCAGCACGTCGCGCCCCTTTGCCATGAAATGTTCGGCCATGCTGGTCGCGGCGTAAGGCGCGACGAATTGCAGCCCCGGCGCGTCGTCGCCCCCCGCCACCACGACGATGGTGCGCCCGAGCGCGCCCGCCTTGCGCAGGGTTTCCACCACCCGCACGACAGCCGAGGCACGCTGGCCGATGGCACAATAGACCGACAGCACGCCGGTGTCCTTCTGGTTTAGGATCGCGTCGACCGCGATGGCGGTCTTGCCGGTCTGGCGGTCACCCAGGATCAGCTCGCGCTGGCCGCGGGCGATTGGCACCGCCGCGTCCACCGCCTTGATCCCGGTCTGGAGCGGCACCTCCACCGGCGCGCGCTGCATGATCGTGGGCGCCGGCCGCTCGACCGGGCTGCGTTCGGCGGCATCGATGCGGCCCAGGTCGTCGACCGGGCGGCCGAGCGCATCGACCACGCGGCCGAGCAGCGCCTCGCCCACGGGCACGTCCACCACCCGGCCGGAGCGGCGCAGCCGGTCGCCCGGGCGCAACCGCGCGGTGTCGCCCAAGACGATGACGCCGATCCGGCCGGGGCGCAGGCTGGACGCGATCCCGACGACGCCATGGGGAAAGTGCAGCACCTCGTCGGCATGGAGATCGGTGAAGCCCGCCACCTCGGCCACGCCATTGCCGACGGACAGGATGCGCGCGGTTTCGGCCACCTCGATCTCGGGCGCGATGCGGCCCAGCGCCTCGCCGAGCGGGGCGAAGATGTCCTCGCCGAGATCGCCCAACGCGCTCATGCCGATTTCCGCGCCGCGTCCTCCGCCGGGGCGCGGGGACGGCCGCTTGCATCGAGGATCTCGCCGAACTCTGTCTCAAGGCGTTTCAGGTAACGCGCGGCGGACCATTCAACGCTGTGCTCGCCCAAGATCATGCGCACGCCGAGAACAAGGTGCGCGTCCTGCCGATACTCGATCTCCAGATCGCGCGACAGCGTCTCGTGGAGGGTGCGGGTGATGCGGCCCTTGGCCGCCGCCTCCAGCGCCGGACCGGATTCGACCCGGGCGGGTCCATCGGCGCGCCGCGCGGTCGCGACAAGGGTTTCGCGGGTTTCCGCGTCGAGGTTTCCCAGACGCTCGATGAAGCGGGTGGCCATCTGGTCGGATATGTCCGTCCCCACGAAATCCGCGATAACCCGTTCGGTGATCTCCACGACCTGCCGGCCAGCCTGGCGCTGAAGCGCGCGCAGGATGTCGTCCCGCTCCTCGTCGAGATGCTGCAGCCAGGTCTCGCGCTTTCGCGCCATCTCGTCGCGCAGATCGTCCTCCAGCCGGGCGCGCAGCGCCTCGGCCTGGGCGCGCGCCTCGTCCAGCATGTCCGCCTTGCAATCCGCCAGCGCCGCGCGCTCGTCCTTCAGGCGCGCGGCCTCCTGCTCGGCGTTGCGCCGCGCGGCCGCGGCGTCCGACAGCCGCGCGACGATCCGGTCCTCGCGGCGCCGCATCGCCCGGATGATCGGCCGGTAGAGGAACCGTTGCAGCAGCCAGACCAGGAGCAGGAAGTTGGCGATCTGCGCCGCGACGGTGAGCCAGTCGATCTGCAAGGTCTCAGCCTCCTCCGGCCTGGGTCACGAGATCGGTGAAGGGGTTGGCGAAGATCAGGATCATCGCCACGACGAAGCAATAGATCGCGGTGGACTCGATCATCGCGAGGCTGACGAACAGGGTGCGGGTGATCGTGTTGGCGGCGTCGGGCTGCTGGGCGAGCGCCTGCAAAGCCTGCGCCGCCGCCCGCCCCTCGGCGAGGGCCGGGCCGATCGAGCCGATCGCGATGGTCAGCCCGGCGGTCGCGATCGAAAACACGGCGATCCAGGTTGCGGGGTCCATGGTCACTCTCCTTGATCGTGGTCCGGGTCCCGGTGCGATCGGCTGGCCGAGGCGATGTAGACCATGGCCAGCACCGCGAAGATATAGGCCTGGATCAGCCCGGTCAGCAGGCCGAGAAGCTGCATCAGCACGGGGAAGAAGAACGGTGCCACGCTGATCAGGATGCCGACGATCACCGTGCCGCTCATCACGTTGCCGTAAAGCCGCACGGCCAGGGCGACGGTCCGCGACAGCTCGCCGATGACGTTGAAGGGCAGCATCAGGGGCGTGGGGCGGATATAGGTTTTCAGGTAGTTCCCGACGCCGCGATGGGCGATCGAGAAGAGCGGCACCGCCACCAGCACGCAGATCGCAAGCGCCGCGGTGGTAGACAGCGAGCCCGTCGGCGGCTGGTAGCCCGGCACGACCGTCAGCAGATTGGCGGTGGCGATGAACAGGAACAGCGTGCCGATGAAGGGCAGGTAGCGGTCGGGGTCACGCACGCCGACCTCGTCGATCTGGTCGTGGATCGCGGTGACGACGACCTCTAGCAGGGCCTGCCAGCGCGACACCGTCTCGTCTTCGTCCAGGCGCGCCGTGACCGCCCAGGAGCCAAGCACGAGAATCGCCATCACGCCCCAGGTGAAGACCACGGTCGCGGTCAGCTGCAGGCCGCGCCATTCGTAGAGGACCCAGGCATCGGGGCTTATCTCCATGGCGCGTCCCTCCCGGCGCTGGCCCGGCGGGTCACCGCGATCCGGACGACCACGAATCCCAGGAGTCCCGCCACCAATGCGCCCGCCCCCGCCCCGAGGACGAGCGCCAGCGCAAGCGCCCCGGCGATGACCGCCGCGCGCAGACCGCCGAGCGCGACGAAAACCGGCAGCGCGCCCCCCTCCGACAGAGCCCGCACCGACAGCCAGAGCAGCCCCAGGTGGATCGCCGCCACGGCGGCGCCCGCGACGGCGGCAGCGGCCAGCTCAATCATCGCGCCGCCCCTCCCGCTGCACCCAGTACCAGGCGTTCAGGCAGCCCAGCGCCACGCCCGCCATCAGAAGAACCAGCGTCCACGAGGTGTCGCCCGGCCAGCGCCGGTCGATCCAGACGCCGAGCGCGATCCCGGCCAGCAGCGGCACCGCCACCGCCCAGCCGACCATGCCGAACATGCCGAGCCCGTACCAAGCGCTATCCGGCGGCTGCTTTCGCGCCTGTTCCATCCGGCGCACCTTGCGCGCGATGGTTTGGGCGGCGTCGGTCTCGTCCCTGCTCATCGCCCCGCCGCCTCCAGGTCGCGGAACCGCCGGATCATGCTGGCCTCCAGCCGGGCCAGCGCCGCGCGCGCTTCGCGTTCGCTCTGGTCCTCGTTGCGGAACTCGGCCTCGACCTGCCGACGCAGGCGGGCAAGGTCGTCGCCCTCGATGGCGGCGCGGACGGCGACCCGGACATGGTCGCCGCATTTCACCAGCGTGCCGGAATTGACCGCGACGAACCGCTCCGGCCCGTCCTCCGGGGCGTAGACCAGCACGCCCGGCACAAGCTCGGTGACGAAATCGCCGTGGCCGGGCAGCATGCCGAAATGGCCATCCGGGGCCTCGGCCAGGATGCGGCGCACCGGCCGGTCAAGGCAGACGCGCGCGGGCGTGAGGATTTCAAGCCGCATCCCGCCCCTCCCCGCCGATCTCGTCCACCGAGCCGATCATGTAGAACGCGCCTTCGTCACGATCGGCGAGTTCGCCCGCCAGGATGCGCTCGCAGCTTGTCAGCGTCTCTTCCAACGGCACCAGCCGCCCCGCCTGCCCGGTCATCGCCTCAGTCGAGTAGAAGGGCTGTGTCAGGAACCGTTCCAGCTGGCGGGCCTGCCGCACCGTCGCCCGGTCCGTCTCGGACAGTTCCTCCAGCCCCAGCATGGCGATGATGTCCTTGAGGTCCTCATACTCCGACAGGGTGTTGCGCACGCCCTGCGCCACCCGGTAATGCCGGTCGCTGACCGCCCCCGGCGTCAGCAGCTTGGAGAAGGATTGCAGGGGGTCTATCGCGGGATAGAGCCCCTCGGACGCCTTCTTGCGCGACAGCACGATCGAGGCGGAGAGATGCGAAAACGTGTGGGTCGCCGCCGGATCGGTGAAGTCGTCCGCAGGCACGTAGACCGCCTGGATCGAGGTCATCGCGCCCCGGTCGGTCGAGCAGATGCGCTCCTCCAGATCGGCCAACTCGGTCCCGAGCGTCGGCTGATAGCCCACCCGGCTGGGGATGCGGCCCAGGAGCCCCGACACCTCCGATCCCGCCTGGACGAAGCGGAAGATGTTGTCGATCAGCACCAGAACGTCGCGGCACCGGTCGTCGCGGAAATACTCCGCCATGGTCAGCGCCGCGTGGCCCACCCGGAAACGCACGCCGGGGCTTTCGTTCATCTGGCCGAACACCATCACCGTGTTCTCCAGCACGCCCGCCTCGTGCATCTCGCGGTACAGCTCCTCGGCCTCGCGGCAACGCTCGCCGATGCCGCAAAACAGGCTCACGCCGTGGTATGCGGCGACCATGTTGTGGATCATCTCAGTGATCAGAACGGTCTTGCCGACGCCCGCACCGCCGAACAGACCGGCCTTGCCGCCGCGCTCGATGGGGCTGAGCAGGTCGACGGCCTTGATCCCGGTCTCGAACAGCGAACTGTCCGCCCTGCGGTGCGACAGCGGCACGGGCGCGCGCAGGATCGGCCGGCGGGGAAGCGCCTGGAGCGCCGGCCCGCCGTCGACGGGGGCCCCGAACACGTTGAACATCCGCCCCAGCAGGGCGTCCCCCACCGGCACGCAGATCGGCTGCCCGGTGTCGCAGACGGCCAGCCCCAGCCGCAGCCCCGCCCCGGGCCCAAGGACGAGCCCGCGAGCCGTGTCCGCCGCTGGCAGGGACGCCACCTCGAGGGCGATGGGCCGGTCGCCAAGGGTCAGCACACAGGACCCGAGCGCGGGCAGCCCGTCTTCCTCGAACTGCATGTCCGCGACGCCGCCTTCGATGGCGGTGATGTGACCGATCGCGGCGTCTTTCGTCATCTCGCGCCCATCCGGCGTTTGTCGCGACAGCCCGGCACGCCGGGCACGTCGCCACCCTGGAGCCCGTTCGCGCCCAGCACCGACGCCGAGACTCTAGCTCAGGTCGGCGCCTGCGCATAGGGCGAACGCCCGATCCTGCCGGGGGCGCCCGTGGGCGCGGGCGGCGGCCGCGCCTCCCGCCTTCACGGACGCCGCAGCATCTTCGAAAGGTCGGCCCAGCCCCGCGTGTTCACCACATGGTCGGCGGTGAGCCATCCGCGCCGTGCCTTATCGACGCCGTAGCGCATGTGGGCCAGGCCGCCGGTGCAATGGGCGTCGGTCGAGATCGCGATGCCGACCCCGCGCTCGGCGGCCATCCGGCAATGGATATCGCTGAGATCGAGCCGCGTCGGGTTCGCGTTGAGCTCCAGCACGCAGCCCGCGTCGTGCGCGGCGTCCATGATCCGTTCCATACTGACCGAAGCCGGTTGGCGCCGGCCGATCAGCCGGCCGGTGGGGTGGCCGATAATGCCGACTCTGGGATTGTCGATCGCCCGCAGGAACCGCGCGGTCTGGGCCTCTGCGTCGAGGTCGAGCCCCGCATGCAACGAAGCGACGACAAGGTCGAGCTTGTCGAGCTGCGCGTCGATCTCATCGATCTGCGCCTCGAGCGCGCTGGCAGAGAGCCCTCCCGCCTGGGTCTGCTTTTCGAGTGATCGGTGATCGCGAGGTAGTCGTAGCCGCGCGCCCGCGCCGCTTCGGCCATCTCGCGTAGCGTGTTCTTGCCGTCCGAGCCGGTCGTGTGCGCATGCAGATCGCCCCGCATGGCGTCGAGGGTCACGAGATCGGGAAGGTCGCCCGCCTCCGCCGCCTCGATCTCGCCGCGATTCTCACGCAAAACCGGGTCGATCCGTGGCAGGCCGATCGCCGCGTAGACCTCTTCCTCGGTCGCGCCGGCGACGCGGGTTTCACCGTCGAACAACCCGTATTCGTTGAGCTTCAGCCCGCGCGCCTGCGCCCGGCGCCCGGCGCCGTCCGGCGATGTTGTGCGCCTTGGAGCCGGTGAAATAGTGCATCGCCGCGCCCCAACTCTCTTTCGCGACGACGCGCAGGTCCACCTGCATCCCCGACCGCAGCCGCACCGTCGAGCGCGTCTTGCCGTGCGAGGCGACCTCCTCGATCTCGTCGTAGTGGACGAACCGATCTATGACCGCGCCCCCCGCATCCCCGGCAGCGAGGATATCGAGGTCGCCGACCGTCTCCTGGCAGCGGCGATAGCCGCCCGCGATCTCGGCCGTCTCGACACCGTCGATTTCGCGGATCCAGGCGATCAGCGGCTCGGCGAATTCCTCGGCCACGTCGCGCCGGGTGCGCCGTTCCTCGAGATCGCCGGCCTCCAGCGCCGCCCGGATCTTCGCCTCGGTCTTCGCGCCGAAGCCCGCGATCTCCGCGATTCGCTCCTCCTTCACGGCCCGCTCCAGGTCGTCGATGGAGGCGAGGTCCAGCGCCTCGAACAGCGCCCGCGCCCGTTTGGGGCCGATGCCGGGGATGCGGGTCGCTTGGACCACGGCCTCGGGCATGGTGTCGGACAGCTCGTCCAGCAAGGACAGGTGGCCGGTGCGCGCGATCTGGGCGATCTTTCCCGCGAGGTCCTCTCCGATATCGGGCAGGGCCGAGAGGTCCTCGCCTGCCTCCACCATGTCGGCCACGCGCCGGCTCTGGTCGCGAACGGTGGTTGCCGCGTTGCGGTAGGCCCGCACGCGAAACCGGTTGGCCCCGCGAATCTCCAGAAAGTCCGCGACGTGATCGAAGATCGCCGCGACTTCGCTGTTATGCACGGGCATCGGCGCCACCTCCCCCTATCCCACGATCCGCCGGACGGTCGCCGCGTCAAGCCGCATGGTCGCGCGCCTCGCCGAGCGTCCTGCCGGGCCGCCTCCTGACAAACGCGGGACGGCCGCCACCGTTTCGGTCGCGGCCGCTTTTCGGTCGGGCTGGATCGTCGCCGGGCGAGCGGCTCAGAAGTCCTGCCACCCCCCGCCGCCGGCGGCGGCGCTGCGCGGCTCGGCGCCACGCGGCGCGCTTCCGGCGGCCGGCTTGCCCGGCGCCGCCGTCGGGACGGCGCGCATTGCGCCGACCCCCGCGGCCCCGGCTCCGTCGCGCAGGCGGAACTGGGCGACGCGCTCCTGCAGATGCGTGGCCTCGCTCTTGAGGGTCATCGCGGCCGCGGTGGTTTCCTCGACCATCGCGGCGTTCTGCTGGGTGACCTGGTCGAGATGAGACATCCCGGTATTGATCTCACCGATACCAACCGACTGCTCTTGGGCGCCCGTCGCGATGCCGCCGACAAGATCGGCGATCGAGGCGACGCGGGACACGATATCGCCCAGCGCCTCGCCGGCGCGGTTGACCAGCGTCACGCCGGACTCGACATGGTCGGAACTCGCCGAGATCAGCTCCTTGATCTCGTGCGCCGCTTCCGACGACCGCTGCGCCAGCGCGCGCACCTCGGAGGCGACCACGGCGAAGCCGCGGCCCGCCTCGCCCGCCCGCGCCGCCTCGACGCCGGCGTTGAGCGCCAGGAGGTTGGTCTGGAACGCGATGTCGTCGATCACGCCGATGATCTGGCTGATCTCGTCGGAGGAGCGCTTGATCTCGCCCATCGCATCGACGGCGTCGGAGACGACGCGGCCCGAGGCCTCGGCATCGCCGCGGGCATCCTGGACGACCTGGTCGACCTCGCCCGCGCTATCGGCCGCGGAGCGCACCGAACTGGTCAGCTCGTCCAGCGCGGCGGCGGTTTCCTCCAGCGTCGCGGCCTGGGTCTCGGTCCGGTGCGAGAGATCGTCCGAGGCGGAACTGATCTCGTCGGCGCGGGCCGTGATCTCGATCGCGTTCTCGACCACCGAACCGACCAAGTCGTTCAGCGCGCCGAGGGTGGCGTTGAAGTCGTGGCGCAACTCCTCGTACTCGTCTGGGAAGGCCGTATCGAGGCTTGCGGTCAGATCGCCCGTGGCAAGGCCGCGCAGCGCCTCGGCCAGGCTTTCCACGACCTCGCGTTGCGCCTGGGCATGCGCGTGGCGCTCGGCCTCGATCCTCTCGTGCTCCTGCTGCATCTCCTCGCGCTCGATCAGCTTGTCGCGGAAGATCGCCAGCGCGCGCGCCTGCCGGCCAAGTTCGCCGCCGCGGAAGCGGATGTCGCTGACAAGGGACAGGTCGTATTCCCCGCGCGAGAGCTTTTCGGTGGTGCGCGTCAGGCGCGCCAGCGGCCCCAGCACCATCAGCCAGGTCAGGACAGGCGCGATCGCGACGATGCCCAGCGCGCCCATCGCGACCAGGTTCATGCGCGTCTCCGCCCGCTCGGCCTGCACCAAAAGCCCGTCGCCCGCGGTTACCGCCGAGGCCATCATCTGCTCGGAATGCATCGACGCGGCCTCCGCGATCCGGCGCAGCCAGACCAGCGCGACCTTGGAGGTCGCGAGCGCGGCACTCTCGGCGTCGAGCATCGCCGCCCGCGTCGCCACGACGCCGGTCTCGGGGTCGGCCACCGCGACGATCCGGTCGATCATCGCCACCACGTCGTCGCTGACGAAGGCACCGTCGCGCAGGGCGACAAGCTCGGCAACCGCGGCGTCGAGCCGGGCCTGCGCGGCATCCGCCGCGTCGAAATCGTCGGCCGTGGCGCCGAGATAGGTTTCGGCCATCAGCGTCTCGACGGCGATCTGGATCGCGTCGGCATCGCGAAGCTGCTGGATCTCGTTCTCCATCAGCCGCACGATCGCCTCTTCGTTGAAGCTCGCCGCATAGTCCGCGCTTTCGTGCAGGAGCGCGATCCGTTCATCGATCACCTCCGACAGCACGGTGCGGGCAGTCTCGTGCAGCGCCATGATCTCGCCCGGACGCACGCGCCCCCCGTCGAGCGTCGCGGCGAAGGTGGCTTCGGCCTCGCGCAGCATCGGCATGTGGTCGGTCATGGCATCGCCCGCCTCAAGCCGGTCGAGTTCGTCGCGCAGGGTCTCCAGCGCCCCGGCCGCGAGCGTGTCCAGCGAAACCGCCAGCAAGGCGTCCGAGGTCGCGCCGCGTGCGAGCGTGAGACCGGTCAGCAGGTTGAGACCGCCCCGCACCCGCAGGATCAGCGAGACGGAGGCGACGTCCTCGTCGACCAGCCAGTCCAGGCTTTGCGACAGCACCTCGACGGTCTGGTCGACGGCGAGCCCCATGTCATAGACCGCGTCGTCCGAAAGCTGTGCGAGCGCGGCATTGGCCTCGGCGGCCAGCGCGGTGTATTCGGCAATCGCGTCCTGCAGCGCCGCGCCCTTTTGGAAGCTGGCCTCCATCGCGCCGGCCATGTCGGCGAAGGATTGTTCGAGATCGGCCAGAAGCGCATTGATGTCGGCGGACTGATCGGCCGGCAGCGCGGCCATCGCATCCACGAGGTAGGATTTCTGGACCTCGAAGGCGTCGCTGGCGTAGCGCACGCCCGCCGCATCCTCGGCCACCAGCATGTCGAACATCGCGTCCTTCATGTCGCCGGTGTAGGCCATCACCGTCTGGCTGTTGCGAATGCCCGGGATCTCTTCCCTCAGCAGGGCGTTGAGCGGCGGCGAGAGGGATTGGAACAGGCCGAGCCCGATCAGGACGGCACAAGCGATCATGCCGGCCATCGACGCGAGACTGAGCGCGATCTTCAGCGCAATACTGCCAAACAGGAAATTGACGACGTGACGCATGGTGCCCTCCGGATTGGGCGTCGCGGAATGGGAAACCGGCAGGCATTCTGGCCGCCCGGTTCGGTGTGTTCCGGGCGCGTGTCCGGGGCCGTCTTGGCCCCCTGGCAACACACCCGTTCGGTTCATCCCGGCCGATGGGCCGGGCTTCACGATGCGGAAGGCGGAACTCCGAGACCGGCGAAGGTTGCTCGTCCGCACCGCGTGTATGCCGACGAGTATGGCCGGAATGATTAACGGCCCCTTGCGCCGAGCCGGATTCGGGTGCGGACTTCGATTAAAAAAGCAGCGAAATTCCCGGTGGAAAAAGCCGTGGCACGGACGAACGCGCCGGGGCTTGCCGCCCAAAGGCCCGCATCTGCGGGGGCATCGGGGCCGGCTGCGCCTTGGCCCGCCCCGCCGGTGTCAGGCGCGACGGCGGTTCGCGACCGCGGCGAGGACCGCCCAGAGCATGCAGATCGGCAAGGTCAGCACCACGCCGAGACCCAGTGTCGGAAGCGCCACGAGAAGGGTCGCGGCAACCATCACGATCGCCCCGATGCGCGTGGAATATGCCATTCCGAACGGGCCCATAAGGAGTGTCGCGAGAAAGGCGACGGCGACATCCTGACCGGGGGCGTCGAAGCCCTTGGCCAGGTCCGCCTGGGGGGAGAGTCCGGTTGCTGTCATGATCGTTCCTTTCCGGTTAGGGGCGGCCCCGAACCGCCGGGCCCGCCGAACCCGTCCAGCGTCCTCTCCGAATGGGGTGGAATTCCGCCGCCGGGGCGTGGGCGGCGGATCCTTTTCAGACAATTGGATGTACTTTCCGGCGCAGCACTGCCCTGCGCAGAGGGGATCCCGGCCTCACGGCAATCTCTTGATAATTATTCTATATGTAACCGCCCTTGCGGCCGAATCAGGTCTCCGAGGGCCGGCGGGCCCGCCCCTCGCCCGCCTTGGGCCCGGCAAGTCGCAGAAGGCAGGCCCGCAGCACCGCGCACGGCCCGCGACACCTTTGTCTTGTGCGTGTGCGCCAGCCGCCCGAGCTGCGTCGCCGTCATCGGCCCATCGCGCCCGAGGTTGAACAGCACGCGCCATTCCGTTCGGCGCATCCCGTACGCGGCGCGGTAGATGTCCTGAAAATCCCGCGCTCGCGGCCTCGGCCGCGCGGTTAGTTGATAGGGCAGGAACGCGGCCAGGTCGAACTCCGTTTCAGGCGGCATCATCTTCCCGGTATTTGGCGTTGATAGTTACAAACGTAACATTTACCCAATCCCCCAGACAGGGAGGACATGGTGGACGACCGCGCGCGCATCTCCGGGCTGGTGCAGGCCCACACGCCCGTCGGGACGCATCCGGGCTACATGCCGGGCTTCGGCAACGATTTCGAGACCGAGGCGCTGCCGGGCGCTCTGCCCCAGGGGATGAACAGCCCGCAGAAATGCGCCTACGGGCTTTATGGCGAACAGCTTTCGGGTACCGCCTTCACCGCGCCGAGCCACCAGAACGAACGCACCTGGTGCTATCGCATCCGGCCCTCGGTCAAGCATTCGGGCCGGTTCCGGAAGATCGAGATGCCCTACTGGAAGTCGGCGCCGCATGTCCTGCCCGACGTGGTCAGCCTGGGCCAGTACCGCTGGGACCCGGTGCCGCATTTCGATGCGCCGCTGAGCTTCGTGAGCGGCATGCGCACGATGACCACGGCGGGCGACGTGACCACTCAGACCGGGATGGCCGCGCATGTCTACCTGGTCACCGCGTCGATGGAGGACGAATATTTCTACTCCGCCGACAGCGAGCTTCTGGTCGTGCCGCAGGAGGGGCGGCTGCGCTTCTGCACCGAGCTGGGGGTGATCGACCTGGAGCCCAAGGAGATCGCGCTGATCCCGCGCGGGCTGGTCTACCGGGTGGAATTGGACGAAGGCCCCGCCCGCGGCTTCGTCTGCGAGAATTACGGGCAGAAGTTCGAGCTGCCGGGCCGCGGGCCCATCGGCGCCAACTGCATGGCGAACCGGCGCGATTTCAAGACGCCGGTCGCCGCCTTCGAGGACCGCGAGGTGCCAAGCCGGATGATCGTGAAATGGGGCGGGCAGTTCCACGCATGCGAGATCCCTCATTCGCCCCTCGACGTGGTCGCCTGGCACGGCAATTACGCGCCCTGCAAATACGATCTGCGCAATTACTGCCCGATCGGTGCGATCCTGTTCGACCATCCCGACCCGTCGATCTTCACCGTGCTGACCGCGCCCTCGGGCGTGCCGGGAACCACGAATATCGACTTCGTGCTGTTCCGCGAGCGCTGGATGGTGATGGAGGACACGTTCCGCCCGCCATGGTACCACAAGAACGTCATGTCCGAGCTGATGGGCAACATCTACGGCCGGTACGACGCGAAGCCGCAGGGTTTCGTGCCGGGCGGCATGAGCCTGCACAACTGCATGCTGCCGCACGGGCCGGACCGCGAGGCGTTCGAGAAGGCGACGAATGCGGAGCTGGCGCCACAGAAGCTCGACAACACCATGTCCTTCATGTTCGAGACCCGTTTTCCGCAGCAGCTGACGGAATTCGCGGCGCGCGAGGCGCCCCTGCAGGACGACTATATCGACTGCTGGAAGGACCTCGAAAAGAAGTTCGACGGCACGCCGGAGGGCAAGTGACGGGGCCCTTTCGGTGAAACTCGCCACGCTGAACGACGGCACGCCGGACGGGCGGCTGGTGGCGGTCTCGGACGACCTGACCACCCAGCGCGCCTGCACCGACCATACGTTCCAGGCCGCGCTCGACCATGACCGGCTGGTGCCGGCCTACGAAGAGCGGCCGTTCGACGCCCGGCTCTGCGCCGCCCCCCTGCCGCGTGCCTACCAGTTCCTCGACGGCTCGGCCTATGTGAACCACGTCGCGCTTGTCCGGCGGGCGCGCGGGGCCGAAATGCCCGGGCGGTTCTGGACCGACCCGCTGATGTACCAGGGCGCGTCCGACGGGTTCCTGGGCCCCACCGACGACATCGTGGGCGACCCCGCCTGGGGCATGGATTTCGAGGCGGAGGTGGCGGTGATCACCGGATATGTGCCCCGCGGCGCGAGCCCCGACCAGGCGGCCGGGGCGATCCGCTACGTTATGCTGCTGAACGACATCTCGCTGCGCGCCCTGATCCCGGAAGAACTATCAAAGGGGTTCGGCTTCGTGCAGTCGAAACCGCACTCGGCCTGCGCCCCCGTCGCGGTCAAGGTCGCGACCTGCCCCGGCTGGCGCGACGGCCGGCTGCACGGAACGCTTTGCGTCGATCTGAACGGCGCGCCCTTCGGCCGGGTCGAGGCCGGCGAGGACATGACCTTCGACTTCCCGACGCTGATCGCGCATGCCGCGAGGACCCGGTCCCTCGGTCCGGGCACCGTTGTCGGCTCGGGCACAGTTTCGAACCGGGGTGCCGACGGGGGCCCCGGTGCGCCGGTGGCCGAGGGCGGCCGGGGCTATGCCTGCCTCGCCGAACAGCGCATGGTGGAGACGATCCGTGAGGGCGCGGCGCGCACGCCGTTCCTGCAGCCCGGCGACCGGGTGCGCATCTGGATGGACGACGCGGACGGTCGGCCGATCTTCGGCGCGATCGACCAGGAAGTGAGGGGAACATGAGCAAGGCATTCGCGTCCGCGGGCGATCTCGCGGAAAAGACGGTGAGCTTCACCGAGGTGGGCGACGGGCTCTGGGCCTTCACCGCCGAGGGCGACCCGAATACCGGCGTCATCATCGGCGAGGACAGCGTGATGGTGGTCGATGCCCAGGCCACGCCCCGGCTGGCGGGCAAGGTGGTGGACGAGATCCGCCGCGTGACCGACAAGCCGATCAGCCATGTGGTTCTCACGCATTACCATGCGGTGCGGGTGCTGGGCGCCTCGGCCTATGGCGCGCGCGACATCGTGATGAGCGCGGCGGCCCGCGCCATGGTGGTCGAGCGCGGGCAGGAAGACTGGGACAGCGAATTCGCGCGCTTCCCGCGGCTCTTCGAGGGGCATGAGAGCATCCCGGGCCTGACCTGGCCAACGCTGACCTTCTCCGACCGGATGACCATCTACCTCGGGCGCCGGCGTGTGGACCTGGCCTTCCTCGGCCGCGCCCATACCGCGGGCGACATCGTCGCCTTCGTGCCCGACGCCAACGTGATGTTCACCGGCGACATCGTGGAATACCATTCGGCCTGCTATTGCGGCGACGCCCACCTGACCGAGTGGCCCGCGACGCTGGAGGCGATCCGCGCCTACGACCTCGACGCGATCGCGCCGGGCCGCGGCGATGCCCTGGTCGGCCGTGCGATGGTCGAGAAGGCGCTGGACAACACCGCCGATTTCGTCGCCTCGACCTACCGCTCGGTCGCCCGCGTCGCCCAGGGCGGCGGCACGCTGAAAGACGCGATGGCGGCCTGTCGCGCCACCTGCGACCCGAAATTCGGCGACTACGCAATCTACGAGCACTGCCTGCCTTTCAACGTCGCCCGCGCCTATGACGAGGCGCTGTGGATCGACACGCCGCGGATCTGGACCGCGGAGCGCGACCGCGAGATGTGGGATGCGCTGCAGGGCTAGGCCGTCGCCCGGCCACCGGGCTGGGCGAGCGCCGACAGCTCGGCGGGGGAGAGGCGGAGCGTCTCGCCATAGGCGAAGCGGCTTTTCCACGTCTCGTCCCGGCCCAGCAGGTGCAGGGTGGCGCGCATGATCCCGGCATGGGTAACGGCCAGCCAGTCGCTGGCCGCACCCTGCTCGGCGAGGAAACCCGCCACGCGCGCGGTGAACTGGCCCACGCTTTCGCCGCCATGCGACCGGGCCTGCCAGAAATCCGCGGCCCAGGCGTCGAGTTCGCTGCGCGGCACCGCGTCCCAGGGCAGCCCCTCCCACGCGCCGAAATCGATCTCGATCAGGCGGGGCTCGATCTCGACCGTCAGGCCCCGTGCCCGGCCGATTTCCTCGGCCAGGGACCGGCAGCGCCGAAGCGGGCTGGTCAGGAGCCGCGTCACCAGCGGCAGACGCGTGATGATTTCCGCCGCCTCGGCCGCGAAATCGGGGCCGGGCGCGAGGTCGAGCCGGCCATAGCAGGTGCCCGGCGCGACGTCCGGCGCGGTGTGGCGCAGGAGGATCAGACCCATGCCAGAACGGCCAGCAAGACCGCCGTCTCGCTCAGTTGCTGGACCGCACCCAGCGCGTCGCCGGTGTGCCCTGCAAGGCGCCGCACAAGCATCGTCCCCATCCAGGCGGTCACCGCCGCCGTGGCGATCGCCGCGCTCACCGCGGCCCCGGCCCCCGCCGTCGCCGCGACCGCCAGGAGGGCGAGCACCACGGTCCCGGCGGCGATGAGCGCCGGCCCGCGCCCGGCGCCGGGCGACGCGAAGCCCGCCTTGCCCTCTTCGCGCGCGTAGGGCAGCCGCAGCATCAGGATGAGCGAGGCGACCCGGCTGAGCCCGTGCGCGGCCACAAGCGCCCACGCGCCGACGGCCACGCCCATATGCGCAAGCGCGGCAACCTTGAGGGCCATCACCAGACCCAGCGCCAATGTCCCGTAGCTGCCGATCCGGCTGTCGCGCATGATCTCGAGCGCGCGCTCGCGGGTGTCGGCACCGCCCAGGCCGTCGGCGAGATCGGCCAGCCCGTCCTCGTGCAGCGCACCGGTCAGCCGCACGCCAAGCGCCACCGCCAGCAGCGCGGCCACCACCGGCGGAAAGACCGCGGAGCCAAGCGCCAGCACCGCCCCCAGAACCGCGCCGAGCGCCAGGCCCACCAGCGGGAAGTAGCGCACCGCGCGGGACATCCGCTCGGGGGTGAAGATGTCCGCCGCGGGCACCGGCACGCGCGTCAGGAACTGCACCGCGAGAAGGGCCAGCCGCGTTTCCTCGGCCAACCCTGCGACGAGGCCGTGTCGCGGCCGCCGGTCGGATCGATCGCTTGCGTCCATGATGTCTCCGCTTTTGACTCGGCGCTGATACGCCGGCGGCGCAGGTCCATCAAGACCGCGCGCATCGCGGCGGCGCGGCTAGAACGACATCCGGCGGGCGCGGGCGCCTCCCCTGCGGCGCGGGCGCGGCAGGGACAGATCGAGCGCCACCGACGGCCTTGCCTCGGCCTCTGCCAGCAACGCGCGGAAGGCCGCAACCGACGGCCCCGACTCGCCCAACGCCGCCGTCCGCGCCGCCGCCGCGCGCACGGCGGCGGGGAAATCGCAGTGCCCCGGAAGGCTCGCAAGCCATTGCAGAAACGCCAGCCGCGCGCGTTCACGCGCTCGCTCGCCGCCCGGTGCGGGCATCTGCAATTGCAAGAGAACCAGTTCCAGCATCATCGGTGCGCCGGGGCCGCCCGGCGCCAGGGGTTCGGCTTCGTTCTGGGCCCGAGGCCCTTTGGAGTCGTCCATGGCTGACCTCCTGTCCGGGACACCCCGCCCGGGTCGGTTACACAAACGATGGCAGGTCTCCTGACTTGCGGGTCATCGCTCGCCCGATCCTTCCCGGACCGATCAGGTCCAGTGGCCGTTCCGGGGTCGCTCACCGCCTACAGTTGCGGGGACAGTCGCGGACTTGCCCTTTTCCAAGCGCACCGCATTCCCTTTTCATCCGCGGCACAGCGCTGTCCCGCGAAAACCATCATCAAATGGCTAGCCGCCGGGTCGGCGATCTGTCAATCCGGCGCAGCCGCCGACCGGCGCGAATTTGAGCGCGCCTCATAAACATCGTGACAAAGATGAATTGGACTTCACGTTGCGCAAGCGGTATCCGCATCTCCATGTCCGACAATTCCGTTCGCCCCGCCCCGCTGCCGCTTTCCCCGGTATTCGACGCGATCCGTGCCACCGCGCGCGAGCGCATTCTCATCCTGGACGGCGCGATGGGCACGCAGATCCAGTTGCTCGGGCTGTCCGAGGAGGAATACGCAGGCTGTGCCTGCCACCCGCCCAAGGGCAAGCCGCAGAAGGGGAACAACGACCTTCTGAACCTGACCCGGCCCGACACGGTCGAGGATATCCATTACCGCTACGCCATGGCGGGCGCCGATATCGTCGAAACGAACACGTTTTCATCCACCACGATCGCCCAGGCCGATTACGGGCTGGAGGACAAGGTGTTCGACCTGAACGAGGCGGGCGCGCGCCTTGCGCGCAAGGCGATGGGCCGCGCCGAGGCCGAGGACGGGCGGCGCCGTTTCGTCGCGGGCGCCCTGGGGCCGACGAACCGCACCGCCTCGATCAGCCCCGACGTAAACGATCCGGGGTTCCGGGCCGTCACGTTCGACCAGTTGAAGGACGCCTACGCCGAGCAGGCGCGCGGCCTGATCGCGGGCGGCTCCGACCTGATCCTGATCGAGACGATCTTCGACACGCTGAACGCCAAGGCCGCGATCTTCGCCTGCGAGGAAGTGTTCGCCGAACACGGAACCCGCCTGCCGGTGATGGTCTCGGGCACGATCACCGACCTGTCCGGCCGCACGCTCTCGGGCCAGACGCCGACGGCGTTCTGGCACTCGGTCCGGCACGGCAAGCCGCTGACGGTGGGGCTCAACTGCGCGCTCGGCGCGGACGCCATGCGCCCGCACCTGGCCGAGTTGTCCGGCGTCGCCGACACGCTGATATGCGCCTACCCGAACGCCGGGCTGCCCAACGAGATGGGCGAATACGACCAGAGCCCCGAGGAAATGGCGGCGCTGGTCGCCGGCTTCGCCGAAGAGGGGCTGGTGAACGTGGTCGGCGGCTGCTGCGGGTCGACCTATGACCATATCGCGGCGATCGCCGAGGCCGTGAAGGGACACGCGCCGCGGGCGATCCCCGAGATCGCCCCGCGGATGCGCCTGTCGGGGCTGGAACCCTTCACCCTGACCGACGAGATCCCGTTCGTGAACGTGGGCGAGCGGACGAACGTCACCGGCTCGGCCCGGTTCCGCAAGCTGGTCAAGGAGCGCGACTACGCCACCGCGCTGGAGGTCGCGCGCGACCAGGTGGAGAACGGCGCCCAGATCATCGACGTGAACATGGACGAGGGGCTGATCGATTCGGCGCAAGCGATGGTCGATTTCCTGAACCTCGTCGCCGCCGAACCCGATATCGCGCGGGTGCCGGTGATGATCGACAGTTCCAAATGGGAGGTGATCGAGGCGGGCCTCAAATGCGTGCAGGGCAAACCGGTCGTGAACTCGATCTCGCTGAAGGAGGGCGAGGAGGCGTTCCTGGAACAGGCGCGGCTCTGCCGGGCCTATGGCGCGGCGGTCGTAGTGATGGCCTTCGACGAGGACGGCCAGGCCGACACCGCCGACCGCAAGGTCGAGATCTGCGCCCGCGCCTACAAGTTGCTCACCGAAGAGACGGATTTCCCGCCCGAGGACATCATCTTCGACCCCAACATCTTCGCGGTGGCCACCGGCATCGCCGAGCACGACAATTACGGCGTCGACTTCATCCAGGCCACGCGCCGCATCCGGCAAGACTGCCCCCATGTGCATGTCTCGGGCGGCGTATCGAACCTCTCGTTCAGCTTCCGCGGCAACGAACCCGTGCGCGAGGCGATGCACGCGGTCTTCCTCTTCCACGCCATCAAGGCGGGCATGGACATGGGCATCGTCAATGCCGGGCAGCTCGCCGTCTACGATTCCCTGGACGCCAAGTTGCGCGAGGCCTGCGAGGACGTGGTGCTGAACCGCCGCAGCGACGCGACCGAGCGGCTGCTCGACCTGGCCGAGGGCTATCGCGGCCAAGGCGGGGGCAAGACCCGCGAAAAGGACCTGAGCTGGCGCGAATGGCCGGTGGGAAAGCGGCTGGAACACGCGCTGGTCAACGGGATCACCGAATATATCGAGGAAGACACCGAAGAAGCGCGGCAGGCCGCGGAGCGCCCCCTGCACGTGATCGAGGGCCCGCTGATGGCGGGGATGAACGTCGTGGGCGACCTGTTCGGCGCGGGCAAGATGTTCCTGCCGCAGGTGGTGAAATCGGCCCGCGTGATGAAACAGGCGGTCGCCGTGCTGCTGCCCTACATGGAGGTCGAGAAGGACGGCAAGCAGGAGGCCGCCGGCAAGGTGCTGATGGCCACCGTCAAGGGCGACGTGCACGATATCGGCAAGAACATCGTCGGCGTCGTGCTGGCCTGCAACAACTACGAGATCATCGACCTCGGCGTGATGGTGCCCGCCGAAAAGATCCTGGCCACCGCGCGCGAGGAGAATGTCGACGTGATCGGCCTTTCGGGCCTCATCACGCCCTCTCTGGACGAGATGGTGCATGTCGCCGCCGAGATGGAGCGCGAGGGCTTCGACATTCCGCTGCTGATCGGCGGGGCCACGACCAGCCGGGTACACACGGCCGTCAAGATTTCGCCCTCGTACACGCGCAACCAGGCAATTCACGTGACCGACGCCAGCCGCGCGGTGGGCGTGGTCTCGTCGCTGCTGAGCGAGGGTCAGCGCGCGGGCTATGTCGAGGGCATCCGCGCGGAATACCGCGACATCGCCGAGAAACACGCCCGGGGGAACGCCGCGAAGGCGCGCCTGCCGCTTGCGCGGGCACGGGCCAACGCCCTGGCGCTTGACTGGTCGGGCTACACGGCGCCGGAGCCGGGGTTCCTGGGCACGCGCACGCTCGACGACTGGGATCTGGCCGAACTGGCCCGCTATATCGACTGGACGCCGTTCTTCCATGCCTGGGAGCTGCGCGGCACCTTCCCCAAGCTGCTCGACGATTCCGCGAAGGGCGAGGCCGCGCGCGCCCTCTATGACGACGCGCAGAAGATGCTGGTGCGCATCCTCGACGAGGGCTGGTTCCGCCCGCGCGCGGTGCTGGGTTTCTGGCGCGCGAACGCGGTCGGCGACGACATCCGGCTCTATCGCGACGCCGCGCGCACGCGCCCGGTTGCCACGCTCCACACTCTGCGCCAGCAGACCACCAAGCGCGAGGGCGTGCCGAACATCGCGCTGGCCGATTTCGTCGCCCCCGAGGGCACCGTTGGCGACTACGTGGGGGGATTTGCCGTCACCGCGGGTGCCGAGGAACACGAGATCGCCAAGCGGTTCGAGGACGCCCACGACGATTACGGCGCGATCATGGTGAAGGCGCTGGCCGACCGCTTTGCGGAGGCGCTGGCCGAGCGGCTGCACGAGATGGTGCGCAAGGAGTTCTGGTGCTATGCGCCCGACGAGGATTACACCCCCGAACAGTTGATCGCGGAACCCTATCCGGGCATCCGCCCCGCGCCCGGCTACCCCGCGCAGCCCGACCACACCGAAAAGCGCACCCTGTTCGATCTGCTCGATGCCGAGGCCGCGACCGGCATCGGGCTGACCGAAAGCATGGCGATGTGGCCCTCCGCATCGGTTTCGGGTCTCTACCTCGCCCATCCCGACGCCCGGTATTTCGGCGTCGGCAAGGTCGAGGCCGACCAAGTCGCCGATTATGCCGAGCGCAAGGGGATGGAGATCGCCGAAGCCGAACGCTGGCTGGCGCCCGTGCTGAACTACACGCCCGACGGCAACGCGCCGGGCATCGCCGCGCAATAACGGTCAGCCGGACCGGTAGGGCCGGAAGGGCGAATCCGCCGCCTGCACGCCGAGGGGTGCGCCACTCAGCGCAGCCGTGCAGCCGCCAGGATTCGACCCGGCCCCGCGCGCTGGATGATCGCGACGATGGGCTCCTCGTCCTTGGTCTTGAGCGTCATGACCAAGGGCTTTGCGCCATCCCAGCGCGCCACCGCGTTCCACACCTCCACGATATTGGAGTAGTGCAGCGTCTTGCCCGCGTTCTCGCCGTGCTTGATCTCGACCTCCTCGGAAGGCTCGTAGCGCACGATCTGCAGCACCACGTCCTCCTCGAAGGTCTGCTCCGAGCGCGCCCGCACCGTCACCGTGTCGCCGTCGCGCTCCAGCGTCAGCGTCACCGGGCTCGACAGCCCGCGATGGGCCTCGATCAACTGGGCAAGGTCCATCGGCCGGTAGCCGACCACGTGGTCCTGCCCGCCGACGACCATCTGCGGCGTGTAGATCGACCGCGAGCCGGCGGCGCGCGCATAGGCTTTCTGCCGGCGGGTATGGGCGGGGTCGGCGAAGATATCCTTCCAGCCGATGTAATCCCAGTAATCCACATGGAGCGCGAGCGGGATGACATCCTCGCGCTTCGACAGCTCGGCGATGAGCGCATCGGCCGGCGGACAGGACGAGCACCCCTGCGAGGTGAAGAGCTCCACCACGACCGGGCTGCCATCGGCCCGCGCGTCGCCCGCAAGGGCCAGCCAGGCCGCGATCAGCGCCGTGATGAATGCTCGCATCTTCTGACCCCCGTGTTTCCCGTGTCCCGCACGTTCCTACAGAAGCCCCTGGTGACCTGCCAATCAAGGATTCGGGAGGCGGACGTGCGCATTGGCCGCCCGGCGCCGCCCCCTCATGTGCACCGTGGTATACAATTTTCGTTGCAGCCCCTTGAACGCATGCGGGGCTTCAGGCAAGAGCTTGGGCGAGACACGCGCTTCACCCGAATGGAGACCGACCTTTCATGCCGATCACCGTTGGACAGGACACCGCCCGGACCCGCAAGACGCTGAACGCCGGCGGGGCAAGCTATGCCTATTATTCGATCCCGGCGGCCGAGGCCGCGGGCCTGGGCGATTTCTCCCGCCTGCCGGCCGCGCTGAAGGTCGTTCTGGAAAACCTGCTGCGCTTCGAGGACGGCAAGACGGTCACCGTCGACGACATCAAGGCGTTTTCGGACTGGGCGGCCAATGGCGGCAGGGCCGCGCGCGAGATCGCCTATCGCCCGGCGCGCGTGCTTATGCAGGATTTCACCGGCGTGCCCGCGGTCGTGGACCTGGCCGCGATGCGCGACGGGATCGTGGCGCTGGGGGGGGACGCGCAGAAGATCAACCCGCTGAACCCGGTCGACCTGGTGATCGACCATTCGGTGATGATCGACGAGTTCGGCAACCCGCGCGCGTTCCAGATGAACGTGGACCGGGAATACGAGCGCAACATCGAACGCTATACCTTCCTGAAATGGGGTCAGAAGGCGTTCGCCAATTTCCGCGTGGTGCCGCCGGGCACCGGCATCTGCCACCAGGTGAACCTGGAATATCTCGCCCAGGCCGTTTGGTCTGATACCGACCAGAATGGCGAGGATGTCGCCTACCCCGATACGCTGGTGGGCACCGACAGCCACACCACCATGGTCAACGGGCTCGGCGTTCTGGGCTGGGGCGTCGGCGGCATCGAGGCCGAGGCGGCGATGTTGGGCCAGCCGATTTCCATGCTGATCCCGGAAGTCGTGGGCTTCAAGCTGACCGGGCAGATGGTCGAAGGCACCACCGCCACCGACCTCGTCCTGCGCGTTGTACAGATGCTGCGCGAAAAGGGCGTCGTCGGCAAGTTCGTCGAATTTTACGGGCCGGGGCTCGACCACCTGCCGCTGGCCGACCGGGCGACGATCGGCAACATGGCGCCCGAATACGGCGCGACATGCGGCTTCTTCCCGGTCGATGACGAGACCCTGCGCTACCTGGAACAGACCGGCCGCGACAAGGGCCGTGTGGCGCTGGTCGAAGCCTACGCCAAGGAGAACGGGATGTGGCGGGGCCCCGACTACGACCCGGTCTACACCGACACGCTGGAACTCGACATGGGCACCGTGGTGCCGGCGATCTCGGGCCCCAAGCGGCCGCAGGACCACACCCCGCTCGACCGCGCGTCGGACTCGTTCTTAAACGTCGTGGCCGAATACCGCGGCGAGGATGAAAGCCAGGCGGCGCATGCCATGGAGTCGGAAGGCCCCACCCCCGATGCGCTCGTCGATCCGCGCAAGAGCGCGAAGGTGGAGGGGCAGGATTACGAGCTGCGCGACGGCTCGGTCGTGATCGCGTCGATCACCTCCTGCACCAACACCTCGAACCCCTACGTGATGATCGGCGCGGGGCTGGTGGCGAGGAAGGCCCGCGAACTGGGCCTGAACCGCAAGCCCTGGGTCAAGACCTCGCTCGCGCCGGGCAGCCAAGTCGTGAGCGAATACCTGGAGGCGGCCGGGCTGCAGGACGACCTCGACGCGATCGGCTTCAACCTTGTGGGCTATGGCTGCACCACCTGCATCGGGAATTCCGGTCCGCTGGCCGAAGAAATCTCGAAGACGATCCACGACAACGATCTGATCGCGACCAGCGTGCTGTCCGGGAACCGGAACTTCGAGGGCCGGATTTCCCCGGATGTGCGCGCCAACTACCTTGCCTCGCCGCCGCTGGTGGTGGTCTACGCCATAGCGGGCGACATGAATATCGACCTCACCCGCGACCCGATCGGTACGGACAAGGACGGCAACGACGTCTTCATGAAGGACATCTGGCCGACTCAGAAGGAGATCACCGAGCTGGTCGAGAAGACGGTGACGCGCGCGGCCTTCCAGTCGAAATACGCCGATGTCTTCAAGGGCGACGATAAGTGGCAGGCGGTCGAGACCACCGACAGCGAAACCTATGACTGGCCCACAAGCTCGACCTACGTCCAGAACCCGCCCTACTTCCGGGGCATGGACCCCAAGCCGGGCGAGATCGCCGACCTCGAGAACGCCCGCCCGCTGGCGATCCTGGGCGACATGGTGACGACCGACCATATCAGCCCCGCCGGCTCGTTCCGCGAGACCACGCCCGCCGGCCGCTACCTCGTGGAGCGCCAGGTGCCGGTGCGCGAGTTCAACTCCTACGGCTCGCGGCGCGGCAACCACGAAGTGATGATGCGCGGCACCTTCGCCAATATCCGCATCCGCAACGAGATGGTTCCGGGCACCGAGGGCGGCTACACCAAGGGCCCCGACGGCAACGAGACCACGATCTTCGAGGCCGCGATGGCGTGGCAGGAAAAGGGCGTGCCCCTCGTCGTGATCGGCGGCGAGCAGTACGGCGCCGGGTCGTCGCGCGACTGGGCGGCGAAGGGCACCGCGCTTCTGGGCGTCAAGGCGGTGATCGCCGAGAGCTTCGAACGTATCCACCGCTCGAACCTGGTGGGCATGGGGGTGATTCCCTTCGAGTTCACCGGCGGCGATACCCGCAAGACGCTGGAACTGACCGGGGAAGAGACTTTCTCAATCGGCGGGCTCGCGGGCGATCTCAAGCCGCAGGCCGAGGTGCCCTGCACCATCACCTATGGCGACGGGTCCGAGAAGACGGTCACGCTGAAATGCAGGATCGATACGGCCATCGAGAAGGAATATGTCGAACACGGCGGCGTGCTGCATTACGTGCTGCGCAACCTCGCCCGCGCGGCCTGACCCTCGCCTGGCCCCACACCGACGCCCCGGTCGCCGCGACCGGGGCGTTCCGTTTCCTGCAACGGTGTGTTTCTGCCCAAAAGCCCAGGCGGGCCTGTTGCCTCGGGCGCACGCGCGCTAGCTTGCGGACATGACGCAGAAGTTTTTCAGAAAAAGCATCCTTTCGATGCCGCTCTTCGAGGCACTCGCCTTCGTCACGCTCATCCTTCTCCTGCGGGGAGCGGGCTGATCACGGCCCGCGCCGATGCGCGGACGGTGTCGCGCAGGCGACCCGAAATCCCGACGCCTCCGCCTGCACCGGAACATGCGATCTTCACCCGTTCAGGACGGCGTGCTCAGTCCGCCGCCGCCTTCTCCATCGCCGGGCGCAGGGTCGTTTCCACTACTTGCTCGGTGAGCGGTCCGGGATGGCGCAGGACGACGCGCCCCTCCCCGTCCACGACGAAGGTTTCCGGCACCCCGTAGACCCCCCACTCGATGGCCGCGCGGCCTTCGCGATCGGCGGCGATGGCGGCATAGGGGTTGCCGAGGTCGTCGAGAAACCGCAGCGCGTTCCGCGGCTTGTCCTTGTAGTTAACGCCGTAGATCGTAACGCCGTCTTCGGCGAGCGTCTCGAGAACCGGATGCTCGTCCCGGCACGGGCCGCACCAGCTCGCCCAGAAGTTCACCAGCGTCACGCCGCCCGCGCGCAGCGCCGCATCGCCGAATACCGAGCCCTCCAGCGGTTCCAACTCCAGCGCCGGCGCAGGCTTTCCGATGAGCGTGGAGGGCAGCCTGTCGCGGTCGGAAGACCCCTGCATGCCGAAGAAGAACAATGCCGCCAGGCCGATGAAGATCAGCGGCGGCAGGAGCATCAGCGGCGAGACACCCTTTTTCTCAGACATCCTTGTGCCTCCTTGCCTCGGCCTCGTCCAACTGCCGGCGGACCCGGCTCCCGCGCCACAACGACAGCGCCACCAGCCCGAGGATCAGCGCGATGGTCGCGCCATACGAGGCCAGAACCGCGAAGGCGTGCTTGCCGAGGTCGGGCATCATGCCATCCGCTCCCGCGCGATCAGCGCCCGGATCCGGCGCGCCCGAATCTCGGTCCGGGTGCGGAACAGCACCAGCGCCAGGAACAGAAGGATGAAGCCCGCAATCGCGATGAGCAGCGGGATGTAATACACGTTCGCTACGTTGGTCTCGCGGTCGAGCGAGAGCGAGGCGCCCTGGTGGAGCCCCTGGTTCCAGAAATTGACAGCATAGCGCGACAGCACGGCGAAGACCGAGCCCACGATGCAAAGCACCGATGTCAGGTCGGCGGCCGCGTCGGGGTTCTCGATCGCCTCCCAGAGCGCGATGTAGCCCAGGTAGAACAGGAACAGGATCAGGAACGAGGTCAGCCGCGGGTCCCAGACCCAATAGGTGCCCCAAGTCGGTTCACCCCAGATCGCGCCGGTGACGAGCGCGATCAGCGTCATTGTCACGCCCACCGGCGCCGCGGCGCGCGCGGCCAGCGCCGAGACGTGGTGGCGCCGGACCAGCCAGATCAGCGAAGCCACCAGCATCATCACCCACGCGTTGATGGCCATCATCGCCGAAGGCACATGGACGTAGAGGATCTTGACCGAGGCTTCGAAATTCGCGGCGTTGGGCGTCAGGAAGAAGCCCCAGCCCAGCCCGACCACAAGGCAGACCGCCGTCAGCGCCCAGAGCGCAGGCAGCACCATGTCGGTGGTGCGGATGAATTTCTGCGGATTGGCGTATTCCCAGAGCGACATGAGCGTTTCCTAGTCGGCTTTTTGCCCGGCCTCAACTGAATAGCATGTGAGCGCCTAGCGCAGATTGATGCGGATCGCCGCGGCCGCGGCGAAGGGCAGCAGAGCCAGCGTCGCCAGCGTGATGCCCCCGAGCATCAGCAGCGGCGTGGCATTCGCAAGCCCCGCCGCCCCGCGCGAAACCGCCTCTGCCCCGAAGATCAGAGTGGGCACGTAGAGCGGCAGGACGAGCAGCGAGAGCAGCAGCCCCCCGCGCTTGAGCCCCACGGTCAGCGCCGCCCCGAACGCGCCGATCACCGACAGCGCCGGGGTGCCCAGCGCCAGCGACAGGGTCAGCCAGCCATAGGCCGCGCCCGGAAGGCTGAGGAGAAGCCCCAGCGCCGGCGCGGCAAGCGTCAGCGGCAGGCCCGTGGTCATCCAATGCGCGGCCGCCTTCATCGCGACGGCGCCTTCCAGCGGGATCGGCGCGGTGGCCAGCAGGTCGAGCGAGCCGTCCTCGAAATCGAGTGCGAAGATGCGGTCCAGGGAGAGCAGACAGGACAGCAGCGCGCCGACCCAGAGGATGCCGGGCGCGATCGCCGACAGGGTCTCGGCCTCTGGGCCGACGCCGAAGGGGACCAGCACGACGACGATCAGGAAGAAGGCCAGCCCCAGCCCGAAGCCGCCGCCGGCCCGGATCGCCAGCGTCAGGTCGCGGGCCAGCAGCGCGATCATGCGAATGCCTCGTCGAAACCGGCCATCTCGCGCGGGCGCGCCTTGAAGGGCGTCAGATCAAGGGTGCTTGCCGCGATGCCGAGATCGATATGGGTGGCGATGAGTGCCGTGCCGCCGCCGGCCAGGTGGCCCGCGACGGCCTGCCCGAAAAGCGCCACCGAGGCGATGTCGAGCGAAACGGTGGGCTCGTCGAGCACCCAGATCGGCCGGCCGGTGACCAGCAGGCGGGCCAGCCCGAGGCGGCGTTTCTGCCCGGCCGAAAGATTCTGCGCCTGGCGGTGGGCGAGATCGGTCAGGTTGAACGCCTCGAGCGCGGGCGCGATCGCGCTCTGGCCGAAGACGCGCGCCCAGAAGCGGAGGTTCTCGGCGACCGTCAGCGTAGCCTTCAGCCCGTCCGCATGGGCGGCGTAGGCCATCGCCTCGGGCGGCACGGAGACCGCGCCCTGCAACGGCGGCTGCAGGCCGGCAAGCGTGCGCAGGAGCGTGGTCTTCCCTATGCCGTTGGGGCCGCGCAACAACAGCGCTTCGCCGGCGCCGAGGGCGAACTCCACCCCCTCGAGGACCGGCACGCCACCGCGGGCGCAGGCGAGGTCTTTCACCACGAGTTCCATGGCCGTCCCATAGCCCAAAGGGGCCGCAGCGGAAAGCGCGAAAGGGGGCGCTCCCGCCGCCGGGCCAGCGCGGAGCCTGGGCTCCGCGGGACCGGCGTTGGGCGTGGGGGCGCTGCCCCCGCCGCGCGTCCCGGGCGGCGCCCCCGGAGTATTGCGTCCAAGAATAAGACCCCCGTGCGCACCGGGCCCTGGCGCGCGCTCAGCGCGGCGGCACCCCGGTGACGGGCAGCAACGCGGCGGCGACGCGGCGGCCTTCGGAGAGCAGCACGTTATAGCCCCGGGCGGCCGACGGGCTCGACATGATCTCGACGCCGAGGCCGGCCTCTTCGAGCCGGGCCTGCAACCCGCCCGGAAGCGGCGTCAGCGTGTCGCCGGTGCCCACCAGCAAAACGTCGATCCGCCCGACGAGCGCCAGCAGCGGGGTGTCGTCCGCCGGGCCCGCCCATGCCAGCGCCCGGCCCTCGGCCACCAGCACGGCGCCCTCGTGAAGGGTGCCGCCCAAGCGGAAATAGCCCGGCCCATAGCTGTCCACGGGCACTCCGTCAGCGATGGGCACTTCCGTCAGTCGCATGGCGTCAGGCTAGCGGTCGGCGGGCACGGCTGCAACCGCCAGCGGCAAGGCTCCACACCGTCCGCGCGACCGGGACACGGCCCTCTCAGGCGTCGACCTTGGCGAACTGCGTGCCGGCACCGCCATCCTGGTCCTTGGACCAGTCGCGTTTCACGCCGAGCATCAGGAGGATGTTGGAAGCCACGAAGACCGAGGAATAGGTGCCGACCACCACGCCCCAGATCATGGCGAAGACGAAGCCGCGGATGACGTCGCCACCGAGGACGAAGAGCGCGATGAGCGCCAGCAGCGTGGTGAAGGAGGTCATGACGGTGCGCGACAACGTCTCGTTGATCGAGACGTTGAGAAGCTCTTTCAGCTCCATCTTCTTGTATTTTCGCAAGTTCTCGCGCACCCGGTCGAACACGACTACGGTGTCGTTAAGCGAATAGCCGACGATGGTCAGCAACGCGGCGATGATCGCGAGGTCGAACCTGATCTGCAACAGCGCGAAGACGCCGATCGTCAGCGTCACGTCATGGACAAGCGCCGCCACCGCGCCGAGCGAGAACTGCCATTCGAAGCGCAGCCAGATATAGACGAGCACCGCCCCGATCGCGAGGGCGACCGCCAAGATCGCCGTCTGCACCAGCTCGCCCGACACCTTCGGCCCGACGCTTTCCACCGAGG
Organism: Rhodovulum sp. ES.010; assembly: GCF_900142935.1. Taxonomy (NCBI): domain Bacteria; kingdom Pseudomonadati; phylum Pseudomonadota; class Alphaproteobacteria; order Rhodobacterales; family Paracoccaceae; genus Rhodovulum; species Rhodovulum sp. ES.010. Next base: position 1,210,938 of record NZ_FSRS01000001.1, read on the forward strand.
GAAACGTGATGTCGGGGTCGACGCCCTGCAGCGCTGCCTCGACCGCGTTGATCGTCTCGGGCGTGATGCTCTCCTCGCCTTCCTGGGCCTGGATACGCACCTGAGCGACGTTCCTGTCGGGGCCGAAGCCCGGGTCGAACACCTCGGAAATCGCCACGTCGCCGAGGTCGAGTTGCGCGAGCGCGTCGCGATAGGCGCCGACGTCGACCGGCTGCGCGCTCTCTGTGCGGATCGTGGTCCCGCCGCGGAAGTCGATGCCGTAGTTCAGGCCCATCAGGAAGAAAAGCAGCACCGAGGCCGCCATCGCCACCATCGAGGCACCGAAGGTGACCCTGGAGAACCGGAAGAAGTTCCAGCTGGTCTCGGTCGGGACGAGTTTCAGGCGCATTTGGTATCTTTCACACGGTGATGGCCTTGGGCCGGCGGCGTTCCATCCACATCACGATCATAAGCCGCGTGATGTAGATCGCGGTGAAGACGGAGGTCAGGATGCCCAGCCCCAGCGTGACCGCGAACCCCTTGACCGGGCCGGAACCCATCGTGAACAGGATCGTCGCGGTGATGAAGGTGGTGATGTTGGCGTCGAGGATTGCCGACAGCGCACGTTCATAGCCGAGTTCGATGGCGCGGGCCGGACCGCGGGCGGATTTCAGTTCCTCGCGGATGCGCTCGAACACCAGCACGTTGGCGTCGACCGCCATGCCGATGGTCAGCACGATGCCCGCGATGCCCGGCAGGGTCAGCGTCGCCCCGATCAGCGACAACAGCCCGAAGATCAGCCCCACGTTTATGATCAGCGCGATATTGGCGAACAGACCGAAGAGCCCGTAACTAGCCGCCATGAAGACCAGCACGCCGACAAAGGCGACGATGCAGGCGATCTTGCCGGCCTGGATGCTGTCGGCCCCGAGTTCGGGACCGATGGTGCGTTCCTCTAGGAACACCAGTTCCGCCGGCAACGCGCCCGCCCGCAGGAGTACGGCAAGCTGGGTCGATTCCTCCACCGTGAAATTGCCGGTGATCTGACCCGACCCGCCCGGAATCGCCTCGCGGATCACTGGGGCGGAAATCACCTCCTCGTCGAGCACGATGGCGAAGGGCGATCCCACGTTCTCGGCGGTGTACTGCCCGAACTTGCGCGCGCCGGCCGGGTTGAACCGGAAGGTGACCGACGGCCGCCCGTTCTGGTCGAAGGCGGGCTGGGCGTCGGTCAGTTCGTCGCCGCTCACGACGGGCGATTTCTCGAGGATGTAGTAGACCCCTTCCGCCTCTATGTCAGGGTGGATCACGTTGCCCGGTCCGGGCGCCTCGTTCGGGTTCTCGGTGCGCGAGACGACCGGGTTGAAGGTCAGCCGCGCGGTGGTGCCGATCAGTTCCTTCAACTCCTCGGCCGAGCCGATGCCGGGCACCTGGATCAGGATCCGGTCCACGCCCTGTCGCTGGATCGTGGGTTCGCGGGTGCCGACCTCGTCGACCCGGCGGCGCACGATTTCCAGCGATTGCTGGATCGTACGGTTATCGGTGGCGAGCTTTTCGGCGTCGGACAGCTGGACGATCAACATGTCGCCCGCGCCGCGCACCTCGATGTCGGAACTGCCCACCCCGGTCAGCGTCACGGTCGGGCGGGCGACCTCGCGCACCGCCTGGATCGCCGCGGCCATGCCCTCGGGGCGGGAAATGCGCACGTGCAACTCGTCGGGCGGGCCGTCCTGGCGCCGGATCGGCCCGACCTCGTTGCGCACCTCGCGCAAGCTGTCGCGCACGTCGGGCCAGAGCGCGTCCAGGCGGTCGGCATAGACGTCCTCGACCTGCACCTCGGCCAGCAGATGCGCGCCGCCGCGCAGATCGAGGCCGAGGTTCACCAGCCCCGAGGGCAGCCAGCCTGGCCAGGCCGCGCGCTGGGCCTCCAGTTGCGGGGTCGCACCCTGGATCTCGATCGCCTTGACCGCGTCGTTGTGTCCCTCGACCCTGCTGTAGAAGGTATTGGGCATCGCCAGCACCAGCCCGGCCAGGACCAGCGCCCAGATCGTGAGCCGTTTCCAGAGCGCGAATTGCAGCATGCGTGCCTCAGGCCTTCTCGGCCGGCTCGGTCTTGTTCAGGACCTGCGCCACAGTCTGGCGCACCACGCGCACCCGCACGCCCTCGGCGATCTCGACCTCGATCTCGCCGTCATCCTTGACCTTGGACACCTTGCCGATCAGCCCGCCCTGGGTCACGACCTGGTCGCCGCGCCGCAGCGCCTCGACCATCTGCTTGTGTTCCTTCATCTTCTTCTGCTGGGGCCGGATCAACAGGAAATACATGATCAGGAAGATCAGGATCAGCGGAAGGAAGGACGCGAAGGCGCCACCGGCGCCGCCTCCACCGGCCGCTTGCGCAAAGGCAGGCGTAACAAACATCGTGAGAATCCCCGTATTGGCGGGCGGAGAGACCGCCCGGTTCCTTGGTCGCGGCGCACCCTATTCGGTGGCCCCTGCCTTGGCAAGGCGAAGGCAACCCGCTTTGAATGTGGTCGCACGCGATGCATATCAAGGGGCATGCGACGCGTCCTCCGCCTTGCCGCCCTGCTGGCCGCCCTTGCGGCATCGCCCGGCGCCGCCAATGCCGCCGACCCCTTGCCGCTGAGCGATGCCGATCACGGCCCCTGGCGCGCGATCGGGCGGATCAACGTCGCCGGCTTCGACTCGGGCGGCATGTGCACCGGCACGCTGATCGCGCCTGACCGCGTTCTGACCGCGGCGCACTGCCTGTTCGCGGTGAAGGGCATCGCCCGCGCCGCGCCGGGGCAGGTGCATTTCCTCGCGGGCTGGCTCAAGGGCCGGTATGCCGCCCATCGCACCGTCTCGGAAATCCAAATCCACCCCGACTTCGACGAAAGGAAGGGTATCAATTTCAGCACATTGGCCACCGATCTTGCGGTGCTTCACCTGGCCCGGCCGATTCCTCCCGACGAGGTGCCCCCCCTGCCCGCCGACCTCGCCGCCCCCGACGGGGGCGCACTGTCGCTGATCGGCTATCGCCGCGACCGGGCGAACGCGCTGAGCCGTCATGACGACTGCCGCGTGCTGAACCGTTGGCCGGGCATCCTGGGGCTGGACTGCCCGGTGGTCTTCGGCACTTCGGGCGCGCCGGTGCTGGCGCGCACGGCAGGGGGCTGGCGGGTGATCGCAGTGGTCTCGGCCGGCAGCACCGGGCCGGGGCGCATCCGCACCGTCGCCGCGCGGCCCGACGCGACCTTCCTGACACCCGACTAGGCCCTCCGCCGATTCCCGGTTCAAAACCCCGTGCGGCTGGGGCATAGGGAGGGCGAGACGCGCCAGAGTCCTGTCGAGGAGGCCCCAAATGCACGATATCCGCGCCATCCGCGAGAACCCGGACGCCTTCGACGCCGCGCTGGCCCGGCGGGGCGTGGCGCCAGCCTCGGCCGAGATTCTTGCCATCGATGCCGCCCGCCGGACCAAGATTCAGGCCGCGGAAGAGGCCCAGGCCGCGCGGAACGCGGCGTCCAAGGAGGTCGGCCAGGCCAAGGCGGCGGGCGACGAGGCCGCGTTCGAGCGGTTGCGCGCGCTGGTCGCCAAGAAGAAGGACGAGATCGCCCGGCTGGAAGACGAGGCGAAGGCCGAGGACGCGAAGCTCGACGACCTGCTGATGCGCCTGCCCAACCTGCCGCTGGACGATGTGCCCGACGGCGCCGACGAAGGCGACAACGTCGAACTCCGCCGCTGGGGCACCCCGCGCGGGTTCGACTTCAAGCCCCGGGAGCATTTCGACATCGCGGGCGTCCAGCCGGGCATGGCGTTCGAGACCGCGGCCAAGCTGTCGGGCGCGCGCTTCGTGGTGCTGACGGGGGCCGTCGCCCGAATCCATCGGGCGCTTGCCCAATTCATGCTGGACACCCACACGACCGAAAACGGACTGACCGAGGTGAACGCGCCGGTGCTGGTGCGCGAGGAGATGATGGTGGGCACGGGCCAGTTGCCGAAGTTCGGCGAGGACAGCTACCAGACGCGCGAGGGCTGGTGGCTGATCCCGACCTCGGAGGTGACGCTGACCAACACCGTTTCTGGTGACATCCTGAACGCCCCCGACCTGCCCCGCCGGATGACCGCCCATTCGCTCTGCTTCCGGTCGGAGGCCGGCAGCGCGGGCAAGGACACCCGCGGCATGCTGCGCCAGCACCAGTTCGAGAAGGTCGAGATGGTGTCGATCACCCACCCCGAGAAGGGCCGCGAGGAACACGAGCGGATGACGCGCTGTGCCGAAGGCATCCTGGAACGACTGGGCCTGCCCTACCGGACCGTCATGCTTTGCACCGGCGACATGGGCTTCGGCGCACGCATCACCCATGACATCGAGGTCTGGCTGCCGGGGCAGGACACCTACCGGGAGATCTCCAGCGTTTCGCTCTGCGGCGACTTCCAGGCGCGGCGGATGAACGCCCGCTTCCGGCCCGAGGGCGGCGGCAAGCCCGACTACGTGCACACGCTGAACGGCTCGGGCGTGGCGGTGGGACGCTGCCTGATCGCGGTGCTGGAGAACGGACAAAAGGAGGACGGCTCGGTGACGCTGCCGGAGACGCTCGCCCCGTGGCTCGGCGGCAAGACCACGCTAACGCCGGCCGGAGAGCTTTCGTGATGGACCCGGTCAAGGCCATCTTCGTGTTCGTCGCCACGGTCTTCTTCGTGCTGTCGCCGCTGGTGTCGGGCGGCTTCACCGGGTTCGATCCGGGCCAGTTCCCGGTGCCGCAGGACGACCCGCCGGTGCAGCCCGCGGGCTATGCCTTCGGCATCTGGGGACTGATCTACCTGTGGCTGCTGATCTCGGCCGGCGTGGGGCTGTTCCTGCGGGCCAAGGACGAGGCTTGGGAGCCGGCGCGCCTGCCTCTGATCCTCTCGCTCGCGCCGGGGGCGGCCTGGATCGGGGTGGCGCAACTCTCGCCGGTCTGGGCCTCGGTGTTGCTGTGGTGGATGCTGGCCATGGCGCTGATCGCGCTCGCACGCACGCCCTATATCGACCGCTGGACCTTCCAGGCGCCGGTGGCGGTCTATGCCGGGTGGCTGACGGCGGCGAGCTGGGTCTCGGTCGGGCTGCTGGGCGCGGGATTTGGCGTCCTGTTCGGGCCGGTGGTCTGGGCGCTGATCGCGCTGGCCGGCGCGCTGGTGACGGGGGCGGCGGTGCTGCTCGCGCTGGACCGCGCGCCCGAATACGGGGGCGCACTGATCTGGGCTCTGATCGGCGTCGTGGTCGCCAATGCCACGACAGCGCCGATCGTGGCCTTCGCCGCGATTGCCGGCGCGGTGCTGATCGGCCTGCTGTCGGTGCGGGCGGCGACCTGAATCGCCCAGACGCAAAGCCCCCGGACAGGTGCCGGGGGCTCGCCTGACAGAAGGCGCGCAGACGCGCCCGGACCTCATTCGGCGGGAATAATGCCCGCTCCAGTGGCGGCGATTGCGGCGGCGAGAAGGGTCGGAACGAACGTCTTCATCTTGGTCTTGCTCACTCCCGGGGCGGCCCGGCAAGGTGCGCCGCGTCGAAGGCTCACATGCCTCCGGTCGGGCATTTGATCGCGCCGCGCGGGCCGCGCAAGGGTCCGGCGCAACCGCCGGTCTCCGACCGCGGGTGCCATCGACGGAAAAGCGCCAAAGGCCCGAAACACGGGACGAAATCCGGGGCACCTAGCCGTCGAGCGGTTTCTTCCCCAGGTGCTTGCGCAGCCGCGAGGGCGTCTTTTTCTTGCGGCCCTTGAACGGGTTCTGGTGGCCCTGCCCGCGGAAGGTCAGCCGGATCGGCGTGCCGGGCATGTCGAAATCCTCGCGCAGCCCGTTGATGAGGTAGCGGCGATAGCTTTCGGGCAGCTTTTCCGGGTTGGAGCACATCACCACGAAGCCCGGCGGCCGCGTCTTGGCCTGGGTCATGTAACGCAACCGGATGCGGCGGCCGCCCGGTGCGGGGGGCGGGTGCACCTCCACCATGCCGGCGAGCCAGCGATTGAGCTTGGCCGTGGACACCCGCCGGTTCCACACGCCATAGGCCGACATCACCGCATCGTGCAGCCGGTCGAGCCCGCGCCCGGTCAGCGCCGAGACGGTGACCAGCGGCGCCCCGCGAAGCTGCGGCAGGACATGAGCGAACTGCTCTTTCAACGCGCGCAACCGCCCTTGCCGGTCCGTTTCGAGGTCCCACTTGTTGACGGCGACGACGACGGCGCGCCCTTCGCGCTCGGCCAGATCGGCGATCTTGAGGTCCTGCACCTCGAACGGCGCCTGGCCGTCCAGCAGCACAACCACGACCTCGGCGAATTTCACCGCGCGCAGCGCATCGCCCACCGAAAGTTTCTCGACCTTGTCCTGCACACGCGCCTTCTTGCGCATGCCCGCCGTGTCGAAGATGCGCACCGGCGTGCCCTGCCAGTCGAGCGCAACCGAGATCGCATCGCGGGTGATGCCAGCCTCGGGCCCCGTAAGCAGCCTGTCCTCGCCGAGAATCGCGTTGACCAGCGTCGACTTGCCCGCGTTCGGCCGGCCGACGACCGCGATCTGCAGCGGGCGCGCCGCGGTCGGTACGCGGGGGCCCTCCTCGGCGTCGTCCTCGTCGACCTCGACATCGGTTTCCGGTGCGGCCTCCTCGATCTCGCGGGCCTCGGCCTCTTCGATCAGCGGCGCGAGCGCGGTGTAGAGATCGCTCATCCCCTCGCCGTGCTCCGCCGAGAGGCGCACGGGCTCACCCAGGCCCAGGGCATAGGACTCCAGCACCCCGGCCTCCGCGGCGGTGCCCTCGGACTTGTTGGCGCCCAGGATCACGCGGGCGGATTTGCGGCGCAGGATGTCGGTGAAGACCTCGTCGGCGGGCAGCACGCCCGCCCGCGCGTCGATCAGGAACAGGCAGGCATTGGCCATGCCCACCGCACGCTCGGTCAGCGCGCGCATCCGGCCCTGCAGGCTCTCGTCGGTGACCTCCTCCAGCCCCGCCGTGTCGATCACCGTGAAGCGCAGGTCGCCCAGCCGCGCCTCGCCCTCGCGCAAATCGCGCGTCACGCCGGGCTGGTCGTCGACCAGCGCCACGCGCTTGCCGACGAGACGGTTGAACAGCGTGGACTTGCCCACGTTGGGCCGGCCCACGATGGCGAGGGTGAAGCTCATCTCACGGCACTCCGGACGGATGGAGCCGCCCGCCTACACCAATCGCGGTTCAGCGGAAAGCGTGGAGTTGGCCCGGCGTTGACACGACGTAGAGCGTGCCCCCCGCAACCGCCGGCCGCGTCGCCGCACCGCCGGGCAGTTCCACGGCGCCCGTCTCGGCGCCGCTTTCGGGGCTGAAGGCGCGCAGAAGCCCGTCATCGGAGGCGACCCAGAGGCGCCCGCCGGCCAGCACCGGCCCGTAATGGGCATGGACCGCCTTCCAGCGCTTGGAACGCTCGCGCTTGAAATAGGGCAACTCGCGCGTCCAGATCACCGCACCCGTCTCCGCGTCGAGCCGCACAAGCTCGGCCTGATCGGAGACCATGAAGACCGCCCCCCCCACCGGCAGAAGCGCACCATAGGCCCCCTCCTCCGCGGTCCAGAGCCGCTCGCCGGAATTGGCGTCGAGCGCCACGGCGCGGCCGGACTGGTTGCCGGAATAGACCACGTCGCCCGCGATCACGGGGTCGGCGATGATGTCGCTCACGGTCGCGTAGACGAAGCCGCGCCGTTCGCCCGCGACCGAAGCCTGCCAGACGCGCACGCCCGACTGGCGCAGCGTCGCCACCAGTTCGGCGGAGCCGAACGGGAAGATCGCCAGCCGGTCGGAGATCGCCGGCGCCGCTGCGCCGAGCAGGCCCGAGGGCGTGGGCGTGCCGGGAAGTTGCCATTGCAAACGGCCATTGTCGGCCTTGACGGCCCAGGCGCGATTGTCGCGGCTGACGACATAGACCAGCCCGTCGCGATAGGCCGGCGCGCCGGTCACCGGCGCGTCGGTGCGCTGGGTCCAGAGCTCGGCGCCGGTCGCCGGGTCGAGCGCCACCAGCGTACCGAACCCCGTTGTGGCGAACAGCCGGCCCCCACCGACGGCCAGCCCCCCGCCCGACGCGTCGGCGCTGCGCTCCGAGGGCAGGGTCAGGTCGGCGGTCCACAGCGTCTGCCCGCCCGTCGACACGGCCGTGACGCGGCTTTGCGAGTCGAGCGTGAAGACCGCGCCGCCGGCCACGACGGGCATAGCGGTGATCCGGTGCCGACGGGTATTCCCCTGGCCGATATCGACGCTCCATACCCGGGTGGGATGCGTGGAAAACGCCGCGTGTTCAGGCAGATGGGTCGCACTTCCGCCGGGCTGTGCATAGTCGGCGCGCACCACAGCGGGGGGCAGGCGGATCGCGCGGGCGGTGGACTCGGACCCGGCAGCGGGCGCCGCCTCGGGGCCGACGCCCAGCGCCTCGCGCACGCCGAGACGCTCACCGGGCAGGATCAACTCCCTGTCGCCGCACCCGGCGAGCAGTGTCACCGCCGCGAGCGTTCCGACTACCAGACCGACTTTCAACGCACGAGTCCTCTTGCCTTGCCTCTGAGGGGCGGGTCAGCCGCCCGCCGGCGCGCCCCCGAGGGCCACAATCAACTGACTGGCCCGCTGACGCAAGCCCGCCGACGCGCCCGCCCCGTCGACGATCATGCGCAGATGCCCCAGCGCGGTCTCCGCGTTCCCGGCGTCGATCTCGGCGAGCGCCATCTGTTCCAGTGCAGGCGCCCGGTAGGGGCGCCCCGGCTCGGCCAGCGGCGCGAGCGTCTGGAGCCGCGCCTGCGGGTCGGCCTCGCGCCCCTGGAGCATGACCATCTTGAGCGCCGCCAACTGGGTGTAGTGCAGCGGCAGCGCAGCATCGTTCGCAACCGCCCGAAGGGCTTCAACCGACTCGTCGCGGCGCACGCCTTCGCCGGTCTCGCCGGCGGCGAGCAGCGTGACCAGCGCATCCGCCTCGCCCTCGACGGGCAGCGCCGACAGGGTGTCCGCCCGTTCGGCCGCGGTCGGTGCCTCCAGCGCGGCGAGGATCGCATCGCCCAGCGCCCGCGCCTCGGCCTGCGCCCGCGCCTCGCGCCATTCCCGCCAGGTCGCGCCGCCGACGATCAGCAGCACGGCCAGCACCGCGATCCAGCCGTAACGCTTCATCCAGCCGAACAGCCGGTCGCGGCGCACTTCCTCGGTGACTTCCTCGATGAAACTGTCGGGGTTGCTCATGCTGTCTCGCTTGGGGATCGGGGCGCGGCTGGAGCCCCTCTTAGCGCAGCGCGCGCCGCATTGCCAAGCCCCGGAGGACCTTGGGAGGACCGGCTTGCCAGAGACCGGGCAAACCCCTATTTTGGACCAGTTGGTTCAGCCAATTGCATCACAAGGTCCCACATCACCGCCCGGGCGCCCTGTTCCGCGGGACCGAAGGCACGGCGCCGGGCGGCAGTCGACGGGAGGGGCGACGCCCGAATGCGCTGGATTTCGATTCTCACCGCGCTGCTGGTGATGCTTTCGCTCTACCTGTTGCTCATGGAACGCGAGCGTGTCATGGCGTTCGCGGGGGCCGAGCCTGCGCCGCCCCCCACGGAAGCCGTTCAGCACGCGACCGAACGCCGGGTGTCGGTCGTCGTCGAGAAGAGCACCGCCCGCAGCATGCAGGGCGCGGTCATGGTGCGCGGAGAGACCCAGGCCGCGCGCGAGGTCGAGGTGCGGGCCGAGACGACAGGCCGGGTGATCTCCGAGCCGCTGCGAAAGGGCGCGCGGGTGGAAGCGGGCGAGACGCTGTGCGAACTCGACCCCGGCACCCGCCCCGCGACGCTTGCCCAGGCCCGCGCCGCGCTGGCCGAGGCGCGGGCGCGCGTGCCCGAGGCGCGCGCCGCCGTCACCCAGGCCGAGGCGCAGCTGAACGAGGCCAAGATCAACGACCGTGCCGCGCGGCGGCTCTCGGAAGGCGGATTCGCCTCGGAAACGCGCGTGGCCGGCACCGCCGCCGCCGTGTCGACCGCCGAAGCGGGCTTGGCCTCGGCCACGGCCGGGCTGGAAGCCGCCCAAACGGCCCTTCGCACCGCCGAGACCAATGTCGCCGCCGCCGAGACCGAGATCGAACGCCTGACGATCACCGCCCCCTTCGCCGGCGTGCTCGATGACGATGCGGCCGAGCTTGGCACCCTGCTCCAGCCCGGCGCATCCTGTGCAACGGTCCTCCAGCTCGACCCGATCCATCTTGTCGGCTTCGTCCCCGAGACCGAGCTCGCCCGGATTTCCGAGGGCGCGATAGCGGGCGGACGGCTGGCATCGGGGCAAGAGGTGATGGGCCAGGTCAGCTTCGTCGCGCGCCGCGCCGACCCGCAGACCCGCACCTTCCGGGTCGAGGTCGGGATCGAGAACGGCGCCGGCAACATTCGCGCGGGCCAGAGCGCCGAGTTCGGCATCGCGACCCCCGAGCGGAAAGCCCATCTCGTCTCGCAATCGGCTCTGACGCTGAACGACGCGGGCCAGATCGGCGTGCGGCTGGCCTCCGAGGACGGCACGGCCCGATTCGCCGCCATCGAGGTGCTGCGCGACACGCTGGACGGGCTCTGGGTGGCGGGCCTGCCGGGCGAGGCCGAGATCATCGTCGTCGGGCAGGAATTCGTCACCGACGGCGTGCCTCTCGACGTGACCTATCGTGAGGCGCGCCGATGACCGGGATCATCGACTGGGCCGCGCGCCGTGCGCGCATGGTCGTGGCCTTCGTGATCCTGTCGATCATCGCGGGCGCACTGGCCTATGTCGAACTCCCCAAGGAGGGCGAGCCCGACATCGAGATCCCGGCGCTGTTCATTTCGGTCCCCTTCCCCGGCATCTCGGCCGAGGACGCGGAAAAGCTGCTGATCAAACCGATGGAAACCGAGCTTGCCGATCTCGACGGGCTCGACTCGATGACGGCGACCGCGCGCGAAGGCTTCGCCGCCATCGCGCTGGAATTCGAATTCGGCTGGGACAAGACCAAAATCATCGCCGACGTGCGCGACCGGATGAACACCGCCGAGGCGAATTTCCCCAGCGGGGCCGAGAAATACACGATCACCGAGATCAACTTCTCGGAATTCCCGATCATCATCGTCAACCTGTCGGGGCCGCTGCCCGAACGCACGCTGCTGCGCGTGGCGCAGGACCTGCAGGACAGGCTGGAATCGCTCGACCCGGTGCTGGACGTCGCGCTTGCGGGCCAGCGCGACGAGATGGTCGAAGTGATCATCGACCCGCTGCGGCTGGAATCCTACAACGTCACCGCGGGCGAGTTGATCGACGTGGTGGTGAACAACAACCGGCTGATCGCCGCGGGCGAGGTCGACGCGCCGGGCGGCACCTTCTCGGTCAAGATCCCTTCCTCCTTCGACGATGTGCAGGACGTCTATGCTCTGCCGGTCAAGGTGAACGGCGACCGGGTGGTGACGCTGGGCGACCTGACAGACATCCGCCTGACCTTCGAGGACCGCACCTCGACCGCGCGGTTCAACGGTGAGCCGACGCTGGCCCTGCAGATCGTCAAGCGCAAGGGCTTCAACATCATCGACACCGCGGCGCTGATCCGCGACGAGGTCGAAGCCGCGCGCGCCGACTGGCCCGAGGACCTGCGCGAGGCGGTGATCGTCGGCACCTCGAACGACCAGTCGCACACCGTCGACTCGATGGTGCGCCAGCTCGAGGGGTCGGTCCTGACCGCCATCGCGCTGGTGATGATTGTGGTGCTGGCCTTCCTGGGCACCCGCTCGGCGCTGCTGGTGGGCTTTGCGATCCCGACCTCGTTCCTGCTGTGCTTCGTGCTGCTGGGCGTGATGGATGTGGCGGTGTCGAACATCGTGATGTTCGGGCTGATCCTCGCCGTGGGCATGCTGGTCGACGGCGCCATCGTGGTGGTGGAATACGCCGATCGGCGCATCTCCGAAGGCGTGGGCCCGATGCACGCCTTCGCCGAGGCGGCCAAGCGGATGTTCTGGCCCATCGTAAGTTCCACGGCCACGACGCTCTGCGCCTTCCTGCCGATGCTGTTCTGGCCGGGCGTCGCGGGCGAGTTCATGGGGATGCTGCCCGTCACCCTGATCTTCGTGCTCTCGGCCAGCCTGATGGTCGCGCTGGTCTACCTGCCGGTCGTGGGCGGGGTGTCGGGCCGGTTTTCGCGCATCCTGTGGCGGATGACCGCGCGCGTGCGGCCCTGGCCGCTGGCCGCGCGCGCCGGGCTGATGGTCGCGGCGCTGGTGCTGGTGTTCGTCGCGGCGATGCGGACGCTCAACCCCGACTGGCCGGCACCCTCGGCGGGGGCCGCTGGCATCGCCGACGTTCTGCCTGGCGCGCTTCTGTTCATCGCCGGTCTCTTGCTCTCCTCCATCGCGATCAACGCGCTGAAGCATCCGCAGAAAAAACCCGTGAAAGCCGGCTACCGGCGCACGCCCGTGGGCCATGTCATCAAGTTCATCGCGGGCAACCCGGTGATGCCCGTGGTGGCCGTGGTCACGGTGCTGGCTTTCGTCGTGCACGTCTTCCTTTACTTCACCGGCGCCGCGCTGGGCGGCTACAAGCCGTTCGAGAGCCACAGCAACGGCGTGGAGTTCTTCGTCGAAAGCGAACCCGAACAGGCGCTGGTCTACGTCCGGGCGCGCGGCAACCTGTCGCTCGACGAGAAGGACGCACTGCTGCGCCAGGCCGAGGGTATCGTGCTGGCCGAACCCGGCGTGCGCAACGTGTTCGCCTTCGCCGGCGAGGGTGGGCTGAACTCGAACACCGGCGGCGCCAACCCCCCGCTCGACACGATCGGCCAGGTGCAGGTCGAGCTGATCCCCTGGGACGACCGCGCCGACCGGCCGGAGCTCGACGGGAATCTCGTGCTGGAGCGCATCCAGGAAAAGCTGGCCCGCCTCCCCGGCATCCAGACCGAGATCCTGAACCTGTCGATGGGGCCGGCCTCGCCCAAGCCCGTGCACCTGCGCCTGCGCGGCGAGGATTGGGACTCGCTGACCGCCGCCGCCGAGGCGGCTATCGTGCGCTTCGAAGACACCGAGGGGTTGCGCGACATCGAGGACACCCTGCCGCTGCCGGGCATCGACTGGCAGATCGACGTCGACACCGAAACCGCCGGCCGGTTTGGCGCATCGGCCTCGACCGTGGGGGCGATGGTGCAGCTGGTCACCCGCGGCATCCTGCTCGACACGATGCGCGTGCCCTCCTCGGACGAGGAGATCGAAATTCGCGCGCGCCTGCCCGAGCAGGACCGGGTGTTGTCCACGCTCGACACGCTGAAGGTCCGCACCTCCGAGGGGCTGGTGCCGCTGTCGAACTTCATCACCCGCACGCCGGTCGAGAAGGTGGGCCGGATCAATCGCATCGACGGCGAGCGCTATTTCGAGGTCAAGGCCGCGGTCGCGCCGGGGCTGACCAATGCCGAAGGCACGCCGATCAATGCCAACGAGCGCATCGCACATCTGACCGAGTGGCTGGAGACCGATCCGTTACCCCAGGGTGTCGACTGGGAATGGACCGGCGACCAAGAGGACCAGCAGGAATCCTCGGCCTTCCTCAGCCAGGCCTTCGGGGCGGCGCTGGGGCTGATGTTCATCATCCTGCTGGCGCAGTTCAACAGCGTCTACAACGCGGTTCTGGTGCTTCTGGCGGTGGTGCTGTCCACGACCGGTGTGCTGATCGGCATGATGGTGATGAACCAGCCCTTCTCGATCATCATGACCGGCACCGGCATCGTCGCGCTGGCCGGGATCGTGGTGAACAACAACATCGTGCTGATCGACACCTACCAGGAATACGCGAAATACATGCCCCGGATCGAGGCGATCGTGCGCACGGTCGAGATGCGGCTGCGCCCGGTGCTGCTGACCACCGTGACCACGATGGCGGGGCTGTCGTCGATGATGCTGGGGGTCAGCTTCGACTTCGTGAACGGCGGCTATACCGTCGACAGCCCCACCGCGCTGTGGTGGAAGCAACTCGCGACGGCGGTGGTCTTCGGGCTGGGCATCGCGACGATGCTGACGCTCGTCTTCACGCCCTCGCTGCTGGCGATCCGCGAATGGTTCTGGGCCGGCGTCTATGGCTCGGCGCGGCGGTTCCGCGCAGCGGTGGGCGGCCCCGACAGCGCGGCCGCGCGCGAACTGGCGCTGAACCATGCCGCCCGCGGGATCGGCTCGCCGCAACTGCTGTGGTCCGACCTGCCCCCCGACGGCCCCGAACCGGACACCACGCCCGGGGATGCGCCCGAAAGCGCCGAGCGCACCAGCCCCCTGCGCGCGGCGGAGTGAACGGCCCGGGCTGACCGTTCCCCAACGCGGCCGGCTGGCTGCTGGGCCAAGGTCTGTCAATTCAGCCTTTCGTCTTGCAGCATTTCGTCGAGTTGCCCCCTAGACTGGCGGAACTGTCCGGGAGGAGAAGGACGTGAACAGGACAGGGCCGAGCCCCGCGGCAGGCGCGGCGGCGCCGTTCCCGAAGCGGCGCGCCATGCACCCCTTCGCCACGCTCAAGGCGCGGCTCGGCCTTGGCGCGGGGCTGATCGGCTGCGTGGCAATCCTTGCGGGCGCGCTGATGCTCTTCGGCATGGGCCAGGTCTCCGACCGGCTCGACTCCTCGCTGAACGCCGAGCGGCGCATTGCCCGCTACTCGGTCCTCTCCAGCCAGATCTCGGCCTTCATCGTGGTCGCGGCGGAGGCTATCCAGACCGGTCTGTCGCCCGAGGATCGCGCCCAGCGGCTGGACCCGGTGACGCGGGGCCTGGAACGGACCTTCGCGCATATGCGGCAGGACCTGGAAACCGCGGTCGCCGAGGCCCGCGCGATGGGGCTGGACGAACAATCCCGCCGCGCCACGCAAAGCATCGCCATCGCGCGCATGGAGGCGCTGTTCACCGCAGCGCATGAGGGGCTGATGGCCCCCGCGACGGACAGGGAGCGGGCCCGCGGCTATCTGGCCGGATTTTCGCAGGCGGTCGATCCGCTCCTGAACGCCGCCGTCTCGGACGAGATCCGCATCCGCGACGGAATCCTCGCCGGCATCGGCGAGTTGCGCCGACGGCTGACACTCATGGCGCTTGGCATCTCGGGGCTGGCGGTGGCGATGTTCGGCACCTTCTATCTCGGCCTGGTTCGGCCGCTGCTCGGCCGGCTCGACCTTGCCCGCCAGGCCGCGCAGCGAATCGGACGGCAGGATTTCGACCTCGCGCTGCCCGAAGACCGCGCCGACGAGATCGGCCGCCTTTTCGCCGAAACCAACCGCGCTGCCCGCGCCCTGGCCCGGCGGCGCGAAGAGGTGGAGTGCGAATGGGCGCGGCTGAACGAAACGATCGCCGCCCGCACCGAAGAACTGCGCGCCGCCAACGCGGCGCTCGAACGCACCGACGAGGACCGGCGCCGCTTCTTCGCCGATATCGGGCATGAACTGCGGACGCCGCTGACCGTGATCGTTCTGGAATCCGAACTGGGCCTGAAAGGCACCGGAAATCCGCGCGCCGGATTCGAGACGATCCACGCCCGCGCCCAGCGCCTGCACCGGCGGATCGACGACCTGCTGCGCGTGGCACGGTCGGAAAGCGGGCGGATTGAGCTGACATGCGCCCCCTGCGACCTAGCCGCGGCGGCGCGCGAGGCGCTGGCCGACATCCGGCCCGAGGTCGACGCGGCACGCATGGCGCTGGAAATGGTTGTGACCGAGGATGTCCTGGTAAGCGCCGACCCGGACTGGCTGCGGCAGGTGATCGCCGGGATCGCCCAGAACGCCGTGCGCCACGCGGGTCCGGGCGGCCCGCTGGCGCTGCGCGTCACCGCCGAAGACGGCGCCGGCGTGGTGCGCGTGGCGGACAACGGCCCCGGCGTCGCCGCGGACGAGATCGCGCAGGTCTTCACCCGGTTCCACCGCGGCGCGGGCCGGCGAAGCGCGGGGTTCGGCCTCGGGCTGGCGCTCGCGAAGTGGCTGGTGGAGCAGATGGGCGGGCGGATCGCGCTCGAAAGCCCGGTGCCGGGGTGGGCGCGGCTCGGCGACGGCCCCGGCACGATGGTCGAACTGCGCCTGCCCCTGGCGGAGGAGTGAGCCCGGCAATGGCCGAATCCGAAACGCGAATCCTGATCGTCGACGACGACCCCGAGATCACCGCCGCGCTGGCCCGCGGACTGGCGCTGCATGGCTACAGTCCGATCTGCGCCCACCGCGTCGCCGAGGCCCGCGACCGGTTCCGCGCCGAACGCCTCGGTGCAGCCATCGTCGACGTCATGATCGGCCCGGACAGCGGCATCGACCTGGTGCGCGAAGTCCGGGCCGCGGGGGACCGCACACCGATCCTCATGCTCAGCGCACTCTCGGAGGTCGAGGACCGGACCGGCGGGCTCGATGCCGGGGCGGACGACTACATCGCCAAGCCGTTTTCCTTCGACGAACTCCTGGCCCGCCTCAAGGTGCAGGAGCGCCGGGCGCGCCGCACCGAGTCGCCGCGCCTCCGGCTGGAACCCGCGACCCGCACCGTCCATGGCCCCGGCCGCAGCGTCACGCTGACCGAGCGCGAATACGCCCTGTTCGAGCTTCTCTGGACCCATCCCGGCGAGGTCCTGTCGCGCGCCGACCTGTTCGCGCGGCTGTGGGCGCGCGAAGGCACCAGTTCCGAGAACGTCGTCGACGTCTATATCGGCTATCTGCGGCGCAAGCTTGCCCCCGCGCGCAATTTCGGGGTCGAGATCACGACGCTGCGCAACCGGGGCTTCGTGCTGGAGCCCATCGCGGACGCGCCGGACTAAGCCATTGGTCGCGATTGCCTTTTAAAATTTCTTAGAACTATTCTTTTGACGGGTGGGCGCGCAAGGCCGATCCTGTGCGTATCCTGAGGGAACTTTAGGGAGAAGAAACCATGGCTTGGAAGAAACCGATCGTCCGCGAAATCGAGTGCGGCATGGAAATCAACATGTACGGCCCCGACAGCGGCGACGATCACGGCGTCCTGTTCTGATCGACGGCGCGCGGAGGCCAGAGTGGGATTCCGCGCGCACATCCTCGGGGCAGCCGCCGGTGGCGGGTTGCCCCAGTGGAATTGCGGCTGCGCGCAGTGCGACATGGCACGCGCCGGCACGATCCCCGCGCAGACCCAATCTTCGCTGGCAGTGACGGCGAACGGGCGCGACTGGGCGATCCTGAACGCCTCGCCCGACATTCGCCAGCAACTGGCCGCCTGCGCCGCGCTGCACCCCACGGGGCTGCGCGAGGTACCGCTGACCTCGGTGCTGGTGACCAATGGCGATATCGACCATGTTGCGGGGCTGCTCACGCTGCGCGAGATGCAGGCCTTCACGCTGTTCGCGACCGCGGGCATTCACGAGGTGCTGGCCGCCAACCCGATCTTCGCCGCGCTGAACGAAAGCGTGGTGGAGCGCGAGACGGTCGCGTTGGGCCAGCCCTTCGACCTGGCGCGGGGGCTGAGGGCGGAGCTTTTCCCCGTGCCCGGCAAGGTGCCGCTGTACCTGGAGGGCGAGACGGTCGAGACCGAGCTGGTGGGCGAACAGACCGTGGGCGTGCACCTGGAGGGCGGCGGCGGCGAGGCGCTGTATATCCCCGGCTGTGCCACGCTGAACGACGGGCTGCGCGGGCGGCTGCGGGGCGCGCCGCTGGTATTCTTCGACGGCACGCTGTGGCGCGACGACGAGATGGTGCGCGCCGGGCTGGGCGCCAAGACCGGCAAGCGGATGGGCCATATCTCGATGAGCGGGCCGGACGGGTCGATCGCGGAGTTCGCCGATCTGGACGTGGCCAAGAAGGTTTTCGTGCACATGAACAACACCAACCCGGTGCTGAACCCCGGATCGGCCGAACGCGCCGAGGCCGAGGCCGCCGGGTGGATCATCGGACAGGACGGAATGGAGGTGTCCCCATGACCCAGACGCGGGAGGAGTTCGAGGCCCGGCTGCGCCGGATCGGCGAGGAGCGCTATCACGACAAGCACCCGTTCCACCACCTGCTGCATGGCGGGCGCTGCACACCCGGCCAGGTGCGGGCCTGGGTCATCAACCGCTATTACTACCAGTCGCGCATCCCGATGAAGGACGCGGCCTTCATGTCGCGCGTCGAGGACCCGAAACTGCGCCGCGCCTGGCGGTCCCGGATCAAGGATCACGACGGCACCGCCGAGAACGAGGGCGGCATCGCGCGCTGGCTGAAACTGGCCGAGGCGGTGGGGCTGGCCCCCGATTACGTGGCCTCGGGGGTGGGCATCCTGCCCGCGACGAAATTCGCGGTGGATGCCTATGTGCGCTTCGTGCGCGACAAGACCCTGCTGGAGGCGGTGGCGTCCTCGCTGACGGAACTGTTCGCGCCGAAGATCCACGCCGAACGGATCGAGGGCCTGCTGGCGAATTACGATTTCGCCAACGATGTCAGCATGTCCTATTTCCGCAAGCGCCTGAGCGAGGCGCCCAAGGACGTGGCGTTCGGCCTCGCCTGGGTGCTGGACCATGCCGATACGGCCGAAAAGCAGGACGCCGCGGCCGCCGCGCTGACCTTCAAGACCGACGTGCTGTGGGCGCAACTCGATGCGCTCTACTCGGCCTATGTGGAACCGGCCCGCATCCCGCCGGGCGGCTGGGTGCCGGGCGAAGGCATGGCGCTGGCCAAGGCGTCATGATCGAGGCCGACGATATCCCCGTGATCCCGCGCGGCGTGCGGATGCAGTTCGACCGTGTGCGCGACGGCTGGGTCCTGCTGGCCCCCGAACGCACCGTCGCCCTGGACGAGATCGGCCGCGCGATCCTGTCGGAAATCGACGGCGAACGCAGCTTCGGCCAGATCACCGCGGGGCTGGCGGCGAGATATGCCGCGCTGCAAGAGGAGATCGCCGAGGACAGCCGCAGATTCCTCGGCGCGCTGATCGATCGCCGTTTCCTGGAGGTGCGGAAATGAGCGTCAACCCGCCCATCGCGATGCTGGCGGAACTGACCCACCGCTGCCCGCTGTCCTGCCCCTATTGCTCGAACCCGGTGGAGTTGACCCGGCGCGACGCGGAACTGGACACCGCGACCTGGGCGGACGTGTTCCGGCAGGCGGCGGACCTGGGCGTGCTGCAACTGCACCTGTCGGGGGGCGAACCGGTGAGCCGGCGCGACCTGGTCGACCTGGTCGTGGCGGCGCGCGAGGCGGGGCTTTACACCAACCTCATCACCTCGGGGATCGGGCTGACGGAAAGGCGGCTGAAGGAGCTGGACGCGGCGGGGCTGGACCATATCCAGCTCAGCTTGCAGGGCACCGATGCGGAAATGGCCGACCGGATCGGCGGCTATCGCGGCGGCTTCGCGCGCAAGATGGACGTGGCCCGCTGGATCGGCGAGATCGGCTTTCCGCTGACGCTGAACGCGGTCTTGCACCGGCAGAACCTGCACCAGTTGCCGCGCGCCATCGAGATGGCGGTCGAGATGGGTGCGCGTCGGATCGAGGTGGCGACGGTGCAGTTCCACGGCTGGGCCCTGCAGAACCGGGCCGCGCTCATGCCCACGCGCGATCAGGCGCGCGAGGCCGATGCCATCGTGGCCAAGGCCCGTCAGCGGCTCAAGGGGACGCTGGTGATCGACTACGTGCCCGCCGACTACCACTCGGATTATCCCAAGAAATGCATGGGCGGCTGGGGCTCGACCGGGCTCAACGTCGCGCCCGACGGGCTGGTGCTCCCATGCCACGCGGCGCAGACGATCCCGACGCTCGACTTCGACCGGGTGCAGGAGAAACCGCTGCGCGAGATCTGGTACGAGGGCGCCGCCTTCAATGCCTTCCGAGGCACCGAATGGATGCAGGAGCCCTGCCGGAGTTGCGAGCGCAAGACGGTGGATTTCGGCGGCTGCCGCTGCCAGGCGATGGCCCTGGTGGGCGATGCGGCAGCGACCGACCCGGTCTGCATCAAGTCGCCCCACCACGGCGAGTTGCAGGACCGCGCCGACGCCTTCGCCGGGGGTGAAGCCGCCTTCACCGCGCGGGCGGCGGCCGGCTAGGCCGCCTCGAAATCCTCGTCCTCGCCGGCCTGCTGGCGCTGCCACATCCGGGCATAGCGCCCGCCGCGGGCGACCAGCGCCTCGTGGGTGCCGCGCTCGACCACCCGCCCGCCTTCCAACACCACGATGGCATCGGCATCCACGATGGTCGACAGCCGGTGCGCGATGGCGATGACGGTGCGCCCCTCCCCCATGGCCTTCAACTGCGCCTGGATGCCCGCCTCGGTCTCGGAGTCGAGCGCGGAGGTCGCCTCGTCGAGCAGCAGGATCGGCGGGTTCTTCAGAAGCGTGCGCGCGATCCCCACCCGCTGCTTCTCGCCACCCGAGAGCTTCAGCCCGCGCTCGCCCACCAGCGTCTCGTAACCTTTGGGCAGTTCCTCGATGAACTCATGAATCTTCGCCGCGCGCGCCGCCGCCTCAATCTCGGCCCGCGTCGCGTCGGGGCGGCCATAGGCGATGTTGTAGAGGATCGTGTCGTTGAACAGCACCGTGTCCTGCGGCACCACGCCGATTTGCGCATGGAGCGACTCCTGAGTGACGTCCCGCAGGTCCTGCCCGTCGATCGCCACCGCGCCGTCGGTCACGTCGTAGAACCGGAACAGCAGCCGCCCGATGGTGGACTTGCCCGCACCCGACGGCCCCACGATGGCGACCTTCTGCCCGGCCGGCACCTCTATGGCCACACCGTGCAAAATCGGCCGCTCGGGGTCGTAGCCGAACCGGACGTCGCGGAACTCCACCCGCCCGCCGGTCACCTGCAGATCGGAAGCGCCCGGCTTGTCGGTCACCTCGGCGGGCTGTTCCAGCAGCGCGAACATCTCGCCCATGTCGACGAGGCTCTGTCGGATTTCGCGATAGACCGTGCCGAGGAAGTTGAGCGGCATGGTGATCTGGATCATGTAGGCGTTGACCATGACGAAATCGCCTGTCGTCATCGTCCCGGCCTGCACCCCCATCGCGGCCATGACCATCACGCCCACCAGACCGCCGGTGATCAGCACCGCCTGGCCGAAATTCAGGAAGGCCAGCGAGAGCGAGGTCTTGACCGCCGCCTCCTCGTAGCCTGCCATCGCGCTGTCGTAGCGTTCGGCCTCGCGCCGCTCGGCACCGAAATACTTGACCGTCTCGAAGTTCAGCAGGCTGTCGATCGCCTTCTGGTTCGCGTCGGTATCCTGGTCGTTCATCTGGCGGCGGATCTTCACCCGCCATTCCGTGACCTTGAAGGTGAACTGGATATAGGCCGCGATCACCACGGCCACGACCGCCAGATACCAGATATCGAAGGCGACCGCGAAGACGATGCCCACGAGCGTCAGCTCGATGATGAGGGGGCCGATGGAGAACAGCAGGAAGCGCAGCAGGAACTCCACGCCCTTCACCCCGCGCTCGATGATGCGCGAGAGCCCGCCGGTCTTGCGCGTGATGTGGTAGCGCAAGCTGAGGTTATGGATGTGCTCGAAGGTCTCCAGCGCGAGCCGGCGCAGCGCCCGTTGTGCGACCCGCGCGAAGATCGCGTCGCGCAACTGCTGGAAGCCGGCATTCATCAGCCGGGCCATGCCGTAGGCCACCGTCAGCCCCACCGCGCCCACCGCCATCAGCATCGCGTCCGGCGCGCCCTCGCCGGTCAGGCTGTCGACGGCCGCCTTGTAGAGGAACGGCGTCAGGACCGAGACGACCTTCGCCAGCACCAGCGCGGCCAGCGCCAGCACCACGCGGCGCTTGGCCCAGCCCTCGCCCTCGGGCCAGAGGTAGGGGGCCACCTTGCGGATCGTGCGCCAGGCCTGCTCGCGGTCGAGCTGGGAAATGTCTGCGGTCGTGGGGCGTTTGCCGCGACGCATGGGAGCCTTTCGGATAAGCGGAGGTGGTTAACCTAGCGCAACGAAAGGGAGGGTTCCAGTGACCTAGTCACCCGCGGGCAGCGCGAAGACCTGCCCGGGATAGATCAGGTCGGGGTCCCGGATCTGGTCGCGATTGGCGCGAAAGATCTGCACATACTGGAGTCCGCTGCCATAGGTCCGGTCGGCGATGCCCCAAAGGGTGTAGCCCGGCTGCACGGTGACCAAGCTGGCCAGTGCGCCGGCCTCATCCGGTGCGCCCTCGGCGCTCGGCGCGGCGATGCGGTCGGCCGCGACCCGCTGGAAGGGTGTCTCGAACCGGGCCGCGACGGTGCCATCGGCTTTCAGCAGGTCGGCGCGAAGGGTGTAGATCCCGGCCGCGATTCCTTCGAGGCGCTGGCGCCAGCGCCCCTCCGCACCGATCCGCATCTCCGCCAATGCGGCGTTGTCGAGGTAGAACCGCAGCACACCGTCGGGCGCGCCGCGCCCGGACAGAACGACATCGCCCCGGGCATCATACGAAATCGCCTCGACCAGAACGCCGGCGCTTTCCGGCGGCAGGTCGGCCTCGGGCGCCTGCAGCACGCGCACGCCGCCCGCGTCGGACAGAAGCACCGTCGGCGCGCGCGCCTCCGAGGTGGCACGCGCCCGCTCGTTCGGCACGGAACGCGCGGTAGTGCCAGGCGCCTCGACCGGCGCGGGCCCGGCCGGGGACGGCTCCGAGCTGGCGGACGGCCCCGTGGCGGCCGTCTGCGCGTCCGACGCGCGCTTGGCAGGGCTCTCCGGGTCCGCGTCGGCAACGCCGGCGGACACGGTCTGTCCGTCCGCGTCGCCGGCTTGGGCGCCTTCCCCGGCCGCGGCGTCGCGGCGCGGCATGGCCGGCGCCAGGAACACGGTCGCCCCGGAGACAACCGCTTCGTCGTCGCCGAGCGCCATCCGCAACGAAAGCCGCCGCGCCTCGTCGCTTGGATGCAGGTCGAGGAACAGGGCGAAGCTACCATCCGCGTCGACATCGCTTCGCGCCGCCTCGGTGCCGTCGACCAGAAGCGCCACCGTGCTGCCTGCCTCGGCGCGCCCTGCGATCAGGGCATTGCCTGCCGGGTCGACCCGGACAACGTCGAAACTGGGAGGTTCCGGGGTCGCGGCGTCGGGGACTTGCGGCTGCGCGTCTGCGCCCGGCTCCGCATCCGTCGCACCGTCCGTTCGCGCCCCGCTTTGCGTTGCGTCCCGCGCCCCGGCCGGGTCGAACCGCTCGCCCCCGCCGACGGGTACGCTCTCCCCGGCGGGCGCCACCGCTGCCTGTTCGGCCGGCGCGGGCGTCCGCGCCTCATCGCCGCCGCGGTCCTGCATCAGGAACCAACGCAGCACCAGCAGGACGATCGCGATCTCGCCCAGGATCAGGACCCACGTCCACAGGCCCCATTTCTTCTTGCCGTCCGACATTGCCCGCTCCCTTGGGCCACCCTCGCCCAGCGCGCTTGCGAGACCATATCAACCCCGGTATCACCGGTCCAGAAATCCATCCACAAGGCACGCAATGACCGCACTCCCCCCCTCCATCTGCGTCTTCTGCGGCTCCCGCAACGGAATCCGTCCCGGCTATGGCGCCGAGGCCGAGGCGGTGGGCCGCGCGCTGGCCGAGGCGGGCTGGCGGCTGGTCTACGGCGCGGGCGATGTCGGGCTGATGGGCCGCGCGGCGCGCGCGGCGCAGGCTGCAGGCGGCGACACCTTCGGGGTGATCCCGGTGCATCTCTTCGACCGCGAGGTCGGCAAGCGCGACCTCTCGACCTTCGTCGTCACCGAGAACATGCACGAGCGCAAGAAGGTCATGTACATGAATTCCGACGCGATCGTGGTGCTGCCGGGCGGCGCCGGGTCGCTGGACGAGTTCTTCGAGGTGCTGACCTGGCGCCAGCTCGGCCTGCACGAAAAGCCGATCCTGCTGCTATCGACCGAGTCGTTCTGGGCGCCGCTCACCGGCCTCATCGACCACTTCATCACCGAAGGCTTTGCCGATCCCTCCTTGCGCGATTTCGTTCAGGTCGTGCCGGATGTGCCGACGCTGATCGAGGCCCTGCGCGACGCCCTTTCCTGCCGCAGGCTCTCGGCGGAGTAGAGCGCGAGCGCGGCCCAGATCAGGGCGAAGGCGAAGCCGTGCCAAGGCGTGAAGGCTTCGCGAAAGACCATTGTAGCAACAAGAAATTGCAGGGTGGGGTTGAGGTATTGCACCAGCCCCACGGTGGCGTAGCTGACCCGCTTGGACGCATACGAGAACAGGATCAGCGGCGTCGCGGTCAGCGGTCCCGAGAGCATCAGCAGCAGGCTGTCCGACAGATCATGGCCGAAGGTCGCGAGATGGCGCCCGGTCAGCCCGGTCCAGCCCTGCGCATGAACGCCCCAGAGCCAGACGAGCGCGAGCGGCGCGAGCAGCAGCACCTCGGTCGTCACCGAAACGACCGGCCCGGCCGGCACCGCCCGTTTCAGAAGCCCGTAGATGCCGAAGGTGCCGGCAAGCGCCAGCGACGCCCAGGGGGCAACCCCCAGCCCCCAGGTCAGCCCCGCGACCGCGATGCAGGCCATCGCCACGGCCACCCATTTCGCCGCCGAGTGCCGCTCCCCCAGGAAAGCAAAGCCCAGCGCCACGGCAACCAGCGGGAAGATGTAGTAGCCCAGGGACGCCTCGACCGCGTGGCCGGTCTGGATCGAGAAGATGAAGAAGAACCAGTTGGTCGAGATCGCAAGCGCGGCCAGGAACACGACAGCCAGCGCGCGGGGCCGCGCGACCAGGCGCGCAATCTCTGTCAACCGCCCCTGCGCAGCCAGCACCAGCCCGAAGAAGACCAGCGACCACAACGTCCGGTGGCCCAACACCTCCAGCGGGGGCACATGGGCCAAGAGCTTGTAGTACATCGAGGACAGGCCCCAGATGACGCAGGCCCCGACCATTGCCAGGACGCCGTTGCGCGCCTCCATCAGCGGGCGGCCATGAAGCGGGTGAGCCGGTCCAGCCCTTCCTCGATATCCGCCGTCGAGCGGGCGTAGGAGAACCGGAGCGTCCCCGCGCCCCGAGCCGGGTCGAAATCGAGCCCGGGCGTCACCGCGACGCCTGCCTTTTCAAGAATTTCCGCGGCGAACTTGCGGCTGTCCTCGGTCAGGTCGGAGACGTCCGCATAGACATAGAAGGCCCCGTCTGGCGGCGCGATCTTCTCGAATCCAGCCTTCGGCAACCGCTCCATCATCAGCTCGCGGTTGCGCCGGTAGACCGCCTTGTTGGCCTGCAGCTCGTCCTGGCAGTCGATGGCGGCCAGCGCGACCACCTGCGCGGCGTGGGGGGCGCAGATAAACAGGTTCTGCGCCAGCCGCTCCACCCGGCGGACGTGGTCCTCGGGCACGACCATCCAGCCGACGCGCCAGCCGGTCATCGAGAAATACTTGGAAAACGAGTTGATGACGTAGGTCTCGTCGGTGATTTCCAGCGCCGTGACCGCTTTCCGCTCGTACTCGATACCGTGATAGATCTCGTCCGAGATGAAGGCCGCGCCGCGCGCCGCACAGGCGTCGATCAGCCCGGCCAGCGCGTCGCGGTCGAGCATCGTCCCGGTCGGGTTCGCGGGCGAGGCCACCAGCAGCCCGTCAAGGTCGGCGGGCAGGTCCTCGGGCACCGGCTGGTAGCGGTGCTGTGCCTCGGTGTCGATCATCACCGCCTGGAGCCCCAGCGCCTGAAGGATCGCCTTGTAGGACGGATAACCCGGCGCGCCGATGCCGACCTTGGCGCCCACGTCGAAGAGCGCGGTGAACGCCAGCGTGAACCCGCCCGAGGAGCCGGGCGTCACCACCACGCGGTCGGGATTCAGGTCCACCCCGTACCACTCGCCATATAGCCGCGCGATGCGGGCGCGCAGCGCGGGCAGGCCCAGGCCCACCGTGTAGCCCAGCGCCTCTTCCTCCATGGCTTTCGCCAGGGCCGCGCGGGCGGCGGCGGGCGCCGGCGTGCCGGGCTGGCCGACCTCCATGTGGATGATGCGGGCGCCCTTCGCCTCGGCGCGCGCGGCGGCCTGCATCACATCCATCACAATGAAGGGATCGACATCGCCGCGGCTTGAAACCTTCATGCCCGTCTCCTTAGGATGCTTGTCATGCAGGCTTTCTTCCAGCGCGGGGCGACAACGTCAATGGCGGCGCTCATTCGGCCCCGGCCGGCGCTCTCGCTGCTGCTCGCGGCCGTTCTGGCGCTGACGCCGATGCTTGCCCGCGCCCAAACGCTGATCCGAGATGCCGAGATCGAATATGCGCTCCGCGAACTGACGCAGCCGCTGGCCAATGCCGCGGGCCTCAGCCCCGCCAATCTGCGCGTACTCGTGCTGAACGATCGCGAGATGAACGCCTTCGTGCTCGACGGGCAGACGATCATGATCCATTCCGGCCTGATCCTGCGGCTCGAGGCTGCGGCGCAGCTCCAGGCGGTAATCGCGCACGAGCTGGCCCATATCGCCAACGGTCACATCACCCGGCGCCTCGCCAACCTGCGCGGCGCCAAGAGCGCGGCGGCGATGGGCGTTCTGATGTCGCTGGCCGTGGCCGCCACAGGCAATGCCGAGGCTGCCTCGGGTATCGCCATGGGCACGTCGTCCTCGGCGCAGCGCGTGTTCTTCGGCCATACCCGAGCCGAGGAATCGTCGGCCGACCAGGCGGGCGTGCGCTACATGGCGCGGGCCGGCGTCGACCCGAACGCCATGGTCGAGGTGCTGGACCTGTTTCGCGGCCAGGAGGCGCTGAGCACCGCGCGGCAGGACCCGTATGTGCGCACCCACCCGCTGACCGCCGAGCGTATACGCGCGATGCGGGGCTTCGCCGCCGCCTACGAGGAGGGCACCGGCCGGGACCGGACGGCCGACTACTGGTTCGCCCGCACCCGCGGCAAGCTCGGCGCCTTCCTTCAAAGCCCCAAGCAGACGCTGCGCCAGGCGCGCGGCGACGACAGCAGCGTGGGGATGATGCGCCGTGCGGTCGCGTGGCATCGAACCCCGGACCCCGAGAAGGCCCTGGCCGAGATGGGTGGGTTGGAGGCGGCGCGGCCGGGCGACCCCTTCGTGCACGAGCTCAAGGGCCAGATTCTGCTCGAGTCGCGCCGCTTCGGCCCCGCGGTCGACGCCTATGCCCGCGCCGTCGACCTGGCCCCGCGCGAACCGCTGATCCTCGGCGGCTATGGCCGGGCGCTGCTTGCGCTCGACACCCCGCAAGCCAACCGCAAGGCGCTGTCGGTGCTGACCAACGCGCGCGCCCGCGACCCGCAGGACCCGCGGCTCTTGCGCGATCTTGCGGTGGCGCACGCACGGGCGGGCGACAACGGCATGGCCTCGGTCGCCACCGCCGAACGCTACGCGGTGCAGGGCCGGCTGGACACCGCCGCGGTGCATGCCAGGCGCGCGCTCGGGCTCGTGCCGCGCGGCGCGCCGGGCTGGCTGCGGGCGCAGGACGTGCTGGCGGCGGCCGAACGCGCGACGCGCCGGAAATGAGGCGGCTTGCCGGCGCCAGCCTTGCTGCCCTGCTGACGGCGGGGGCCGCGCCCGCGCTGGAGTTGAGCGCGGCGGAGCGCGCGGCCTTCCGGGCCGAGCTGCGCGCCTATCTTCTGGAACACCCCGAGGTGATCGAAGACGCGCTCGCCGCGGCAGAAGAACGCCGTTATGCCACCGCGGCGCGAAGCGACCTCGACCGGATCGCGGCGGAGGCCGAGACCCTGTTCCACGATCCGGCGGACTGGACCGGCGGCGACCCGCAGGGCGATGTCACGCTCGTCACCTTCGTCGATTACGCCTGTGCCGCCTGCGGCCCTGCATTGGCCGCGGCGCGCGCGCTGGCGGCGCGGGACGGCAGGCTGCGCCTCGTCGTCAAGGACGCCCCCGGCCCGGGCGCGGACGCGCGCCGGGCCGCGCGCTTCGCCCGGGCGGTCCTGGCTGTCGGCGGGGCCGACACCTATGCCCGCGCCCAGGAGGCGCTGTTCGCCGTGTCCGACCTGTCGCAGGCCACCCTCGATGCGATCGCCCGCGACCTCGGGCTTTCCCCCGCCGCCCTGTCGACGCGGCTGGAAGCCCCCGACATCGCGGCCGCACTCTCCGCAAACCGCGCGCTCATGGACCGGCTGCACCTCGGCGCCCCGCCCGCGCATGTCCTCGAGCGCACGTTGATCCGGGGCGCCCTCCCGGAACGCGCATTGGCAGCCATCGCCGCGGCGATGCGCCGGAAGAATTGAGCAACGCCGACGAGATTGCCCATTGGCCCCGCGGCGCGGATGTGTTGCAAACGACACGACCCGACCGGATGGAGACCGCCCGATGACGATCCGCCTGCCCGCCGCCCTGCTGGCCCTCGGCCTCGCCCTGCCCGCCCACGCCCTCGACCTGACCGAGATGACCGATGCTGAGCGCGACGCGTTCCGCGCAGAGGTGCGCGCCTACCTCATGGACAACCCCGAGGTGCTGATGGAGGCGATCGGCGTGCTGGAACAGCGCCAGGCCGATGCCCAGGCCGCCAATGACACGACGCTGGTCCAGGTGAACGCCGACGACATCTTCCGCGACGGCCATTCCTGGGTGGGCGGCAACCCTGACGGCGATCTGACTCTGGTGGAGTTCATCGACTACCGCTGCGGCTATTGCCGCAAGGCCCATGCCGAGGTCAGCGAACTGATCGAGAGCGACGGGAACATCCGCTTCATTGTCAAGGAGTTCCCGATCCTCGGGCCGGAATCCGCGCTGGCCTCTCGCTTCGCCATTGCGACCCTGCAGGTGGCCGGCGACGACGCCTACAGGCAAGTGCATGACACACTCATCACATACCGCGGCAAGATCAACGAGGCGTCGCTCGCGCGGCTTGCCGGCGATCTCGGGCTTGATGGCGACGCGATCGTGGCGCGGATGGACTCGGCCGAGGTCGCGCAGGTGATCGAGGAAAACCACGCGCTGGCCCAGCGCATGCAGATCACCGGCACGCCCACCTTCATCCTCGACGACCAGATGTTGCGCGGCTACGTGCCCTTGGCGGGCATGCGCGAGATCGTGACCGCCACAAGGGCGGAGTGACGCCACCCCTCAGGCAAGCGCGGCCATCGCGGCGATCAGGGCGTCGGCATCCGCCGGCCCCACGTCCAGATGCGTAACCATCCGCAGGCGCCGCGGCCCCACAACGGTCACGGTCACCTTGCGCTCACGCAGGCGCCGCGCCAGCTCGCGCGCGTTGGGAGCGGTATCGGCAAGGTCGGCGATCACGATGTTGGTCTCGACCGGCAGGACGCGCGCAATTCCCGGCAGATCGGCTAGCCGGCCGCCGATATCCTGCGCGAGGGCATGGTCCTCTGCCAGCCGCTCGACATGGTGATCGAGCGCGTAGAGGCACATCGCGGTGAGAACCCCGGTCTGGCGCATCGCCCCGCCCCAGCGCCGCTTGAGCAACCACGCCTCGGCGACGAATTCGCGCGAGCCCGCCAGCACCGCGCCTACCGGGCAGCCAAGCCCCTTGGTGAAGGCGATCCACGCGCTGTCGAAGCCCTTCGCATGGTCCGCCGCCGGCACGCCCGTGGCGACCTGGGCGTTCAACAGCCGCGCCCCGTCAAGATGCGTGGCCAGGCCCGCCGCCTTCGCCGCCTCGGCCACCATGTTCAGTCGTTCCACCGGCCAGACCGCGCCGCCCCCGAGATTGGCCGTCTGCTCGGCGACCAGCAGACGCGAGCGCGGCGCGTGGGCCGAGTGCGGGCGCACCGCCCCGGTCACCTGGTCGGGCGTCAGCATGCCCCGCTCGGCATCGATCGGATGCATCATCACGCCCGACAGCGCCGCCGGCCCGCCGCTTTCCGCGAAGATGATATGGCTGTCGCGGGTGCAGATCACCTCGTCGCCGGGGCGTGTATGCACCGCGATGGCGATCTCGTTGCACATTGTGCCGGAGGGCAGGAACAGCGCCGCCTCCATGCCCAGCATCTCGGCCACCCGTGCGCAGAGTTCCAGGGTGGGCGGATCGGCATCGTGGCGCTCGTCGCCCAAGGGTGCGTCGAGCGCCGCCTCGCGCATGGCGCGGGTCGGACGGGTCTGCGTGTCGGAATAGAAATCGTGCATCCTGCGGGGGCTCCTCCTTCGACTCCCCCGCAGATAGCGCGCGGCGCGGCGGGCGCTACTCCGCGGCTTCGGCGCCCGAGGCGGCCTCCGCGGCCTCGATCTCGGCCGCCTTCTTTTCCACCTGCTCGACGATGTGGTCGATCATTTCTTCGTTCGAGATGCGATGATCCTGCTTGCCGGCGAGATAGACCATGCCGTTGCCATTGCCGCCGCCGGTAAATCCCACATCGGTCATCAGCGCCTCGCCCGGGCCGTTCACCACGCAGCCGATGATCGACAGGCTCATCGGAGTCTTGATGTGTTCGAGCCGCTTTTCCAGTTCCGCGACGGTGGCGATGACGTCGAAGCCCTGCCGCGCGCAGGAGGGGCACGAGATGATGTTCACGCCGCGATGGCGCAGCCCCAGCGATTTCAGGATCTCGTAACCGACCTTGACCTCCTCGACCGGGTCGGCCGACAGCGACACGCGGATCGTATCACCGATGCCCATCCAAAGCAGGTTGCCCAGGCCGATCGCCGACTTGATCGTGCCCGAGACGAGTCCGCCCGCCTCGGTGATGCCGAGGTGGATCGGCGCATCCGTCGCTTCGGCAATGCCCTGGTAGGCGGCGGCCGCGAGGAAAACGTCGGAGGCCTTCACGCTGATCTTGAACTCGAAGAAGTCGTTGTCCTCGAGGATGCGGATATGTTCGAGCGCCGACTCGACCATCGCCTCGGGGCACGGCTCGCCGTATTTCTCCAGCAGGTGCTTTTCCAGCGACCCGGCATTCACCCCGATCCGCATCGAGCAGCCATGGTCGCGGGCGGCCTTGATGACCTCGCGCACGCGCTTTTCATCGCCGATATTGCCGGGGTTGATCCGCAGACAGGCCGCGCCCGCCTCGGCCGCCTCGATGCCGCGCTTGTAGTGGAAATGGATGTCGGCGACGATCGGGACCGGGCTTTCGGCCACGATGTCTTTCAGCGCGCGCGACGAGTCCTCGTCGGGGACCGAGATGCGCACGATGTCAGCGCCGGCCTCGGCGGCGGCTTGGACCTGCGCGATCGTGCCCTTGATGTCGGTCGTGACCGTGTTGGTCATGGTCTGCACCGAGATCGGCGCGTCGCCGCCCACGGCGACGGGGCCGACCTGGATTTGGCGGGATTTGCGGCGGTCGATACTGCGCCAGGGGCGCACGGCATTCAGCGACATGGGTTCCTGTCCGGCGACGAGTGATTTCGCCTATCTGATAAAGGATTGCCCGAGTCGCCGCAACGCGCGGCCTGTCGCGCTCGCGTTATTGCGACCCGGTGCCGCCCTCGGGCTGCGCCTCGTTCCGGGCCAGAGCCACCGCGAGATCCGGATCGGCCACGACATCGGCCAGTTGATACCGCTCGGTCAGCGCCTCGGCCGACAATTCGACATTCTTGGCCACCTGCGCACCGGGCAAGGCGGGGCCGTAGGTCTCGCCATTGACCGAGAAGTAGACGGCGCCGGAATTGCCCGCGCGCAGCCGTGGAGCTTCGTCCGTTTCGGGAATCACGTAGCGTTCGCCCGCATCGAGGATCTGCTCGAACAGCACGGTACCGTCGCCGGCCGACACGCGCACCCAGGCGGGCCGGGCGGCGATGATCGCGAGGTCGCGCCGAGCGGGTTCGGCCACGACCCGCACCGGCGGCGCCTCGTCCGTGCCCGACGGATACGCCTCGGCCGGCGTGGCGCGCGCGACGACATGGTTGTAGGGCCGATCCGAAACCAGCGCGCCGATCTCGCCCGGGTCGAGCGTGGCGATCGGACCGTCGCGGGCCACCAACACCGGGCGGTCGAGCGCCTGGGGCCGGTAGAGCCGGTCCAGCGCCTCGGTCGTGGGGGGCGTGACCGGCGCCTGGGCCATCTGCGCACCGTCCGTGGGGCCCAGCGGGTCGACATCGGCCACCAGTCCTGGTTGCTGGTCGAGCGGGGCCAGCTTGACCTGCTGGATCTGCTGCAGCACCGTCCACCCGCCGTAGCCGAGCACCGCGATCAGCCCCAAAAGCACCATGACCGACCCGATCGCCCCAGGCTCGATCCGCGACAGGAACGCCTCGCCGCGCGGCACGAAGATCGCGTTGGGGTCGGCCAGCGGATCGCGTCCCTCGGGGCCCAGGCGCCGCGACGGGGCGCTGGGCGCGGCCCCGGCCGCGTTCATGCCGTGGACGGTGGCGAAATTGCCCTCTTCACAGAACCGGCGATAGGCCCATTCCGGGTCGAGCCCGAGGTAACGGGCGTAAGAGCGCACATATCCTGCGATGAAGCCGGGCGTTTCAAAGGCGGTGGGGTCTGCGTTCTCGATCGCGGCGATATAGGTCGCGCGGATCTTCAGTTCGCGCTGAACGTCGAGCAACGACTTGCCGAGCGTCGCACGCTCCCCGCGCATGACATCGCCGAGGCGCAACTCATAGGCGTCGAAACCCTTAGGTGTGTCTTGACTGCCCTCAGTCGCAGCGCGCGACTGTTTGCGCCTGATCATCCAAACCGCCCCGTGCCTGTCTTTGTGTCCCCAGGTCAGACGGCGACCCAAGGGAATCGCCGCCCTTAATGGCTAACATTATCACAAGCACGGGAGCGGTGCACCTAGAGAAGGGTTATCAAGCCGTCAGCTCGGCGCGATTCAGCGCACAATGCGACCAGTACTCGTCCATCGCCCGCACCAGCACGTCCATCTGCTCGGGCGTGTGCACCGGCGAGGGCGTGAAGCGCAGCCGTTCGGTGCCGCGGGGCACGGTGGGGAAGTTGATCGGCTGCACGTAGATGCCGTAAAGCTCCAGCAGCTTGTCCGAGATCGTCTTGGTGTGCACCGGGTCGCCCACGATCACCGGCACGATATGGCTGCCGTGGTCGATGCAAGGCATGCCCAGCCCCTTGAAGCGGGCCTTGAGCACGCGGGCGCGGTCCTGGTGCTTCTCGCGCAGGTCCGTCGCGGTCTTGAGGAAGCGCACCGAGGCGGCGGCGCCGGCGGCCACCGTCGGCGGCAGCGAGGTCGAGAAGATGAAGCCCGGCGCGTAGGAGCGGACCGCGTCGCACATTTTCGCGGAGGCCGCGATGTAGCCGCCGAACACGCCATAGGCCTTGGCCAGCGTGCCGTTGATGATGTCGATGCGGTGCATGAGGTTGTCACGCTCGCACACGCCCGCGCCGCGAGGGCCGTACATGCCCACGGCATGGACCTCGTCGATATAGGTCAGCGCGCCGAACTCGTCGGCGAGATCGCAGATCTCTTCGATCGGACCGAAATCGCCATCCATCGAGTAGACCGATTCGAAGGCGATGACGATCGGACGCCCTTTCTCGATTTTCTCAAGGATTTCGCGCAGATGCGCGACGTCGTTGTGGCGGAAGATATGCTTTTCGCAGCGCCCGCGGCGGATGCCCTGGATCATCGAGGCGTGGTTCAGCTCGTCCGAGACGATCACCAAGTTCGGAAACAGCATCGGCAGGGTCGATAGCGTCGCGTCATTGGCGTTGTAGGCCGAGGTGAAGACCAGCGCGGCTTCCTTCTGGTGCAGATCGGCAAGCTCGGCTTCGAGTTCCTTGTGGTAGACCGTGGTGCCCGAGATGTTGCGCGTGCCGCCCGACCCGGCGCCGGCGGCGTTCAGCGCGTCCTGCATCGCCTCGAGCACCACCGGGTGCTGCCCCATGCCGAGATAGTCGTTGCCGCACCACACCACGATGTCCTGCGAATCGCCATCGGGACGGCTCCACGTGGCCTGCGGGAAGGCGCCCTGGCGCCGCGCGATGTCGATGAAGGTGCGGTAGCGCCCCTCCTCGTGCAGCCGGTTGATCGCCGTATCGAGTGCTGCAGAATAGTCCACCGGGTCTCTCCTTCGTCTTCGGGCCACCATGCGCGGCCTCTGGTTCCCCGGTCTCGTTCCCCGCGGCTGTGGGGGCCGTCCGGGTCCTCCGTCTATTCGGGCCAGCGTCGGCCCTGCCAAGGCGCCCCGCCGTTGTCGGTGGCGCCGCTCCTCTCATCCCTGCCCGTCTTTCATATTCGAATGACGCGGAATGTCTAAGCACCATGCCGCGAAATCGCCCGTTACCTTGCGTTCAAATGCCGCAGATCAGACGTTGCGCGTTCCGATCGGAAACTCTCCCCTTGCGTCGCTCGATTTCACCGCGAACGCCTCACCACTTCCTTTTCAGGAAGGTCTCGCGCGCTCCACTCGGATGTAACAGTACCGAGTCACAGCATGCCCGGACTTTGACCTCTGTCAAGTCGCGTTGACAGATTTTGTGTCAGGTCAGCTGGACATATCGGCTAGCGGTCGGCGACGGCCAGTTCGCAATCGACCGCCCCGGACTGCCGGGCGCAGCCGTCCAGAGCTTCGCGCGCGGCCCCGCCTCCCTTGGCGACCGACCAGATCCCGGTCGACGGCGAGATCGCCATCGCCTTCTCGCCGCGGCCGCCACGCAGATACCTCTGGCGCAGGCCTAGCGTGGCATCGGCGCTGAGGCTCAACCGGCGCGGCTCCCAGCCCAGGGGGCGCACCTCGGCGGCGATCACGCAACGCGCGCCGCCCTGCCGCCGCGAATCGCAACTTTTCAGCGCCGCCTGGCGGGCCGACCCCACGTCGTGATAGTTCGCCGCCGCCACCGTGGCGTTCGACATCAACCCCTCGCCGGGCGCGACCGCGATGGCGGCGTAATACGGTTGCTGCCTGGCCGCGAAATCGAGCGCGCGCAGGTCGTCCTGCTCCGTGAGAAAATCGAGACGGATGATAGTCACTTCGACGCCCGACGGATCGTAGACCAGCGCCCGCGCCGTCCGCCCGTCCACCGGCTGCGCCGAAACCGCCGCCGGCAGGGCCAGTGCGCCCGCCACCATGATCGCCCGGATCGCTTTCATTTGGGCCCTCCCCGATCTGCCTGCGCGAAACCTAGCGCGCGCGCGCCCGCCCGACCACCCCTCTGGACAGCCCGCGGCCGCCTGTTAGGGTCCGCGGCGATCCCACCCCAACGGAGTTCCCCGCATGTCCCTCGACCCCGTGCTCACCCGCATCGACGCCGATCTGCCCCACGCGCTGGACAGGTTGATGGCGCTGATGCGTATCCCGTCGATCTCGACCGACCCGGCCCATGCGCGCGACTGCACCGCCGCGGCCGAGTGGCTGGCTGAAGATCTGCGCTCGATCGGGTTCGAGGCCCGCCCGCATCAAACGCCCGGGCGGCCGATGGTGCTGGGCAATGGCGGCGAGAGCGGCCCGCACCTCCTGTTCTACGGCCACTACGACGTCCAGCCCGTCGATCCGCTTGAACTCTGGCACCGCGATCCGTTCGACCCCGCGATCGAGGAAACGCCCAGGGGCCGGGTGATCCGGGGCCGCGGCGCCAGCGACGACAAGGGCCAGCTGATGACCTTCGTAGAGGCGTGCCGCGCGTGGAAGGCCGTGCATGGCACATTGCCGGCGCGGCTCACGATGTTCTTCGAGGGCGAGGAGGAGTCGGGCTCGCCCTCGCTCGTGCCGTTCCTGCAGGAGAACACGGAGGCGCTGCGTGCCGATCTGGCGCTGATCTGCGACACCGGCCTCTTCGACGCCGAGACGCCAGGCATCGTGACGATGCTGCGCGGTCTCGTCGGTGAGGAAATCACCGTGACCGGGCCGTCCAAGGACCTGCATTCAGGTATGTATGGCGGCCCTGCGATGAACCCGATCCGCGTGCTCGCCCGCATCCTCGCCGCATTGCACGACTCGGACGGCCGCGTGACCGTGCCGGGCTTCTACGAGGGCGTCGCCGACCTGCCCGAGGCGGTCGCCCGCCAGTGGCAGGACCTCGGCTTCGACGCGCAGGCCTTTCTCGGCGAGGTCGGTCTCTCCGAACCCGCGGGCGAGGCAGGGAGCACCGCGCTGGAAATGATCTGGTCGCGCCCGACCTGCGAGATCAATGGCATCCACGGCGGCTACACGGGCGCCGGCTTCAAGACCGTGCTGCCGTCGCAGGCGTCGGCCAAGGTCAGCTTCCGGCTGGTTGGCGAGCAGGACCCGCTGAGGATCCGCGACTCGTTCCGCGCCATGGTGCGCGGGATGCTGCCCCCCGATTGCGAGGTCGCGTTCGAGGAGCACGGCGCCTCGGCCGCCGCGCAGATGGCGATCGACGCCCCGGCCTTCGAACGGGCGCGCGCCGCCCTCTCGGCGGAATGGCCCAAGCCCGCCGCCTTCATCGGGTCGGGCGGCTCGATTCCGGTTGCAGGCCATTTCAAGCGCATTCTGGGAATGGATTCGATGCTGATCGGCTTCGCCCACGATGACGACGCCATCCACTCGCCGAACGAGAAATACGACGTGGAGAGCTTTCACAAGGGCATCCGCTCCTGGGCGCGCATCCTGGCGGCGCTGTCCTCCTGAGCGCGGCGGCCGGGGCTGCCCCTCGGAACCGCGCTTGGGGGCAAACCTGCCCTCCGGGCGCCTCTCGGCGGGACTGGCCCCCGTCATGCGCCGAATCTTCGAGTGCACGGAGGCCACGCCGCGCCGCAGGCGCGGCGCCGGGCCCAACCGGACGCGACGGCGCAGCCGTCAAGGAAGGGCGGTAGCGCCCCCTAGCGTCGAGCCGCCATCCGCCCGAGCTTGGCCAGCAGCAGGGCCCAGGGCGCGGCGTGCAGGCAGAGATCGAGACTGTCGATCCCCCGCCGCAACTCACCCGCGGCCAGCATCCTGAGCTTCTCCCAGATATGCGGTTCGGGCGTGAACGGGGCGAGACCGAGGGTGAGCGCGAGCACGATCGCCAGGGCGAGCGGCATCTCGTCGAGAAAACGGGCCATCGGCGCTCCGGGAGAAGGAAATGGCGCGGTTGACGGGGCTCGAACCCGCGACCCCCGGCGTGACAGGCCGGTACTCTAACCAACTGAGCTACAACCGCGCATTTCGCGGGAGCGGAACGGACGGGCGGTGGCGCGGTTGACGGGGCTCGAACCCGCGACCCCCGGCGTGACAGGCCGGTACTCTAACCAACTGAGCTACAACCGCAGCGCCGTCCGGGCGCGCCCGGCGTGAGGTGTCTTTTAGGCCCGCCCATCGTCCGCGTCAAGCGACTCGCAATGCGAATATCGGCAGTTCTTTCGCCCGTTCACCGCCCGGCCCCGGTCGGGTCGATGATCTCGAACCGCGCCACGTCCACCATGCCGTGATCGGTAACCTTGAGCGCCGGAATCACCGGCAGGCACAGAAAGGCAAGTTGCAGGAAAGGTTCCTCCAGCGTCACGCCCAGTGACCGTGCCGCGGCCCGCAGGTGGTCGAGCCGCGCCTCGACCATCTCGAAGGGCTCCAGGCTCATCAGCCCGGCGACCGGCAGCGGCAGTTCGGCCAGGACCGTGCCCTGCCCGGCCACCACGAAGCCGCCCTCGATCTCGGTCAGGCGCGTCGCGGCCCGCGCCATGTCCTCGTCGGACGCCCCCACCACCACGATGTTGTGGTGGTCGTGGCAAACTGTCGAGGCGATGGCCCCCTCACGCATGCCGAAGCCGCGCACGAAGCCCACCGCGACGTTCCCGTTCCGCCCGTGCCGCTCCACCACCGCGATCTTGGCCAGGTCGCGGGCGGGATCGGCGCGCTTCTCGCCGTCCTCGGGCACGATGTCCTCGACCAGATGCTCGGTCAGGATCCGGCCCTCGACGATGCCGATCACGTGGGTTTCGGCGGTGTTCGAGGCCGCGCGGAAGCTCTGGGGCGTGATCGGCGGCGCCTTGACCGAGCCCCGCCCCACCGGCGCGACCGGCGCGCGCGCGCCGAACGCCGCGTCGTCGACCTCGCGCCCGCCCGCGATCACCAGTTCGGCCCGGCACTCGCCCAGGTCGGCAAGCGCCACGATATCGGCCCGCCGTCCCGGCGCGACAAGGCCCCGGTCCTTCAGCCCGAACGCCTCGGCCGCCGACAGCGAGGCCGCGCGGTACACCGACAGCGGGTCGCTGCCCTCGGCGATCATCCAGCGGATCATGTGGTCGAGATGGCCGAACTCGGCGATATCCAGCGGGTTCCGGTCGTCGGTGCACAGGCACATGTAGGGCGCGGTGCGCTCGGTCAGCAGCGGACGCAGCGCCGCCATGTCTTTCGACACCGACCCCTCGCGGATCAGCACCCGCATCCCCCGTTGCAGCTTCTCCTTCGCCTCTTCGGCACTCGTCGCCTCATGCTCGGTGCGGATGCCGGCGGCGATATAGGCGTTGAGGTCCCGCCCCGACAGAAGCGGCGCATGCCCGTCGATATGCCGCCCCCGGAACGCCTCCAGCTTGGCTAGGACGCCCGGGTCGCCCGCGAGCACGCCGGGATAGTTCATCATCTCGGCCAGGCCGATCACCCGCGGATGGTCCATCAGCCGGGCGAGGTCGTCAGCCTCGATCCGCGCGCCCGCGGTTTCCATCTCCGTCGAGGGCACGCAGGAGGACAGGTTCACCCGGATGTCCATCACCGTGCGGGCGGAGGCATCAAGGAAGAATTCGATCCCCGGAACGCCCACCACGTTGGCGATCTCGTGCGGGTCGCAGATCGCGGTGGTCACGCCGCGCGGGCAGACGCAACGGTCGAACTCGAAGGGCGTGACGAGCGAGCTTTCGATATGCAGATGCGTGTCGATGAAGCCCGGCACCAACGTCAGGCCCGCGACATCGATCACCTCGCGCCCGTCGTAGTCGGCGCCGATGCCCACGATGGTCTCGCCGCAGATCGCCACGTCGCCAGGCACGGTCTCGCCGGTGACGAGATCGAGCACTGCCCCGCCTTTCAGGACGAGGTCGGCCGGCGCCGCGCCGCGCCCCTGCTGGATCAGATCGGCGAGCGGTCGGGGCATGGAACTTCTCCTCTCCGTTGAGTTGTCCCGACAGTTGCAGGCGGGCATGACCGGCACAAGACGGGAACGCGCCGCCCGGCATCTCCCGGTGCGTGCCGGCCCTTGCGGATTTGACGCCTGTCCTGCGCGAATCGTATCGTTCCCGCGACGATGAACGAGGCGGTCCGCAGGCGCCGGCCAAGCGGCGGTTCCCCAAACGTCGCATGGTTTCGATATGGCCGACGCGGGCCGGGCGTGTTCCAGGAATGTCTGACCAGCTCTACGACATGTCCACGGTGGCAGAGGTTCTCCTGGCCGACATGACGATCTTCGCTTCGGTCTTCGGCTTCTTCCGCTTCGTGGATGGAATCATCAGCCCGGCGCTGAAGCGTGATCATGCGGCCATGATCCGCCGGGCAGCCGATGGCCTGTCCCTCGAGATGGCCAGCTGGCTTGACACGTCCCCGCGCGTGATGGACGGCTTCTTCGGACCGCGCCTCGTCTCGTCGCGGGCGCTGATCCGCACCGGCCTTGTCTCGGTCACGCTGTGCCTGATCATCACGTTGATTGCATCGCTGACGATCGGTCATGTTGCAGACTGGGACGACGCGTGGATCGCCTTTCCGCTGATGCTGCTCCTTGTGAACGTTCCGGCCGACCTGTTGTTCGTTCTGAAATCGCGCCTTCTGCTCCGGCACCTCGCCCCCCGGGGCAGGGTCGCCTTCGTGCTGCTGCTCCTGCTCGATATCGCGCTCACCGTCGCCCTGTTTCTCGCCGTGCTGGTCGGCGCTTCGCTGGTGATGTTCGTTGTCCGATACGTGCTTTCGGGCGAGGCCCCGGACATCGACAGGGTCCTCTCCCTTCCGCTCCACCGGCTCGTCAGCCTGCGCGCGGATCCGGACGTGGCGATGGGCGTATTCTTCTACACCACCTTTTTCACGACCGCATGGACGACCGTTTTCGTCCTCGGGGGGATCGCGGTTCACGCGGCCCGGTTCGCGAGGTTCTCGGTGGCGTATCTGCTGGACATCGACGGCAAGCCTATGACGTCGATTGGCGTGCTTGGCGGGTCGATCGCCTGTCTCGCTGTCTGGCTCTATGGCGCGGGAAGGGCGCTTCTGGCCTGAAAGACCAACCGATGGCAGCTCCAGCTCTTGCGACGGGCCGCATCCCACACCCTGCCCTAGGGCCGGTGGTGGGCGATGAGAGACTCGAACTCCCGACATCCTCGGTGTAAACGAGGCGCTCTACCGGCTGAGCTAATCGCCCGGTGACCGCGATTTAGACTGTCGACGGGCCGGGCCGCAAGCCCCCTTGGCGCGCTGCGAGGGGGCAAGATACCCGTCGGTCAACCTGAAATTAACGGTCCTGACCTTTCCTTGGTGATGCCCCATTCCTGCCACGCCGGCGATGGAAAATGGGCAAAAGGAGTTGTGCCATGGCCATTGCGATCGTGTTGTGTTCCATCCTGACCGGGGGCCTGTCCGCCGGCACCGCGGCGCTGATGCTCGAAACCGGCTTTCTCGGGTCGCTTCTCGCCTACTGGCTTGGCGGCATGTCCGGCGCCTTCGTCCTGATCCTCTGGGCCGCCCTGCGCCCCGAGAGCGACACCTGCCCCGCACCGCTGCCGGTCCGCGCCTGATCGTCGCCAAAGGACACGCCCTCAAGGGGCGCGGCGCGACCTGAAGCTGCGCCTTCCCGGGCGTCCAGCGCGGCGGTCGCCTGGGCGCCCCGTCGCGGCGCCTGGACCGCGGTACCAACTCCCGGTCCCATCGCCCCCGCCGCCATAGCGTAAGAACCGTAGCTCCCCGACTGTCAGGGGGACAGGATCACGGCCGGGCTCCGCCGCGTAGATGCCATGATGCGCGTCTTCTTACGGTGGCCGCGCCTGCAGGATGCCGCCTTTCCTCGAATAGGGTGGAAGGCATTCGAGGGGCAGGATGGTGGGTGATGAGAGATTCGAACTCCCGACATCTTCGATGTGAACGAAGCGCTCTACCACTGAGCTAATCACCCTTGGGACGACCTGATAGCCGCTCGTGCAGCGGGCCGCAAGGCCCCGAACGCTTCAGATTGCACCTGAAGGCGACAGGACCTGCGGATCGCCTTTCCCACGCGGGCCGGCTTCCGCCCCGAGGGCCGCGGGTCGATGCCGGCCCCGGTCCGAAGCGCCGAGGATACCAGCGGAAAACCCCGATTCGTTCGGCCCGGGCACCTTCGCGCGCCGCCGCCGGGAAAAGAAAAGGGCGCGCCGCGACGGCGCGCCCTTGATCTTGTCGCGGTGTCGTCCTGCGTCAGTGCGCGACTTGGCCCGCCGCCTCTTCGCCCGAAGCCGAAGACGCCGCCTGGGCCGCCGCCTCCTCGGCCGCCTCGTCCCAGTCGATGGGCTCGGGCTCGCGGACGAGCGCATGTTTCAGCACGTCGCGGACATTGGCCACGGGAATGATCTCCAGGCCCTGCTTGACGTTGTCGGGGATCTCGCGGAGGTCCTTCTCGTTCTCCTCGGGGATCAGCACCGTTGTAATGCCGCCCCTGAGCGCCGCGAGAAGCTTTTCCTTGAGCCCACCGATGGCCAGCACGTTGCCGCGCAGCGTGACCTCGCCGGTCATGGCGATGTCCTTGCGCACCGGGATGCCGGTCAGCACCGAGACGATCGACGTAACCATCGCGATGCCCGCCGACGGCCCGTCCTTGGGCGTGGCGCCCTCGGGCACATGGACGTGGATGTCCCACTTCTCGAAGCGCGGCGGCTTGACCCCGATATCGGGCGCCACGGAGCGGACGAAGCTGGAGGCCGCGTCGATCGATTCCTTCATCACGTCGCCCAGCTTGCCGGTGGTCTTCATCCGGCCCTTGCCGGGCAGCTTGAGCGCCTCGATCGACAACAGGTCGCCGCCGACCGACGTCCAGGCAAGCCCGGTCACCACGCCGATCTGGTCCTCCTTCTCGGCAAGGCCATAGCGGAACTTCTTGACCCCGAGGAAGTCCTCGAGCACGTCCGGCGTGATCGTGACCTTGTCGGTCTCCTTCTTGACCAGCTTGGTCACGGCCTTCCGGGCGAGCTTGGCGATCTCGCGTTCCAGGTTCCGCACGCCCGCCTCGCGGGTATAGGTGCGCACCAGCGCGGTCAGCGCCTCGTCGGTCAGGTCGAACTCGCGAGCCTTGAGCCCGTGATTCTTCATCTGCTTGGGCACGAGGTGCCGCTTGGCGATTTCCAGCTTCTCGTCCTCGGTGTAGCCGGCCAGCGGCAGCACCTCCATCCGGTCCAGCAGCGGGCCCGGCATGTTGTAGGAGTTCGCCGTGGTGATGAACATCACGTTCGAGAGGTCGTATTCCACCTCCAGGTAATGGTCGGCGAAGGTCGAGTTCTGTTCCGGGTCCAGCACCTCGAGCATGGCCGAGGCCGGGTCGCCGCGGAAGTCCTGGCCCATCTTGTCGATCTCGTCGAGCAGGATCAGCGGGTTGGTCGACTTGGCCTTCTTCATCGCCTGGATGATCTTGCCGGGCATCGAGCCGATATAGGTCCGGCGGTGGCCGCGGATCTCGGACTCGTCCCGCACGCCGCCCAGCGAGATGCGGATGAATTCGCGCCCCGTGGCCCGCGCGACCGACTTGCCGAGCGACGTCTTGCCCACGCCCGGCGGGCCGACGAGGCAGAGGATCGGCCCCTTCAGCTTCTTCGAGCGCTGCTGCACCGCGAGGTATTCGACGATCCGCTCCTTGACCTTTTCCAGACCGTAGTGATCCTCGTCGAGGATCGTCTCGGCGCGGGTCAGGTCCTTCTTCACGCGGGACTTCACGTTCCACGGGATCGACAGCATCCAGTCGAGATAGTTGCGCACGACCGTGGCCTCGGCCGACATCGGCGACATCGACTTGAGCTTCTTGATCTCGGCCTCGGCCTTTTCGCGCGCCTCCTTGGAAAACTTGGTGGCGGCCACGCGCTCTTCGAGTTCGGCGATCTCGTTCTGGCCCTCGTCGCCATCGCCCAGCTCGCGCTGGATCGCCTTCATCTGCTCGTTGAGATAGTACTCGCGCTGGGTCCGCTCCATCTGGGACTTAACGCGCGTCTTGATCTTCTTCTCGACCTGCAGGACGCTCATCTCGCCCTGCATCAGGCCGAAGACCTTTTCCAGCCGCTCGGCGACGACGAGGGTTTCCAGAAGCTCCTGCTTCTGCGCCACCTCTATGCCGAGGTGACCGGCCACGAGGTCGGCCAGCTTTTCCGGGGCGCGCGTCTCGGCCACCGTGGCCAGCGCCTCTTCGGGGATGTTCTTCTTGACCTTGGCATAGCGCTCGAACTCGGCCCCCACCGAACGCAACAGCGCCTCGACGGTGGCCTCGTCGCCGATCTCCTCGCTCAGCGCATCGGCGCTGGCCTCGAAAAAGGACTCGTTCTCGAGGAACTCGGTGATGCGCACACGCGTGCGGCCCTCGACCAGGACCTTCACGGTGCCGTCGGGCAATTTCAACAATTGCAGCACATTGGCCAGCACGCCGGTGCGGTAGATGCCGTCGGTCGTCGGCTCGTCGACCGCGGGGTCGATCTGCGCCGAAAGCAGAATCTGCTTGTCGTCCTGCATCACCTCTTCCAGCGCGCGCACGGATTTCTCGCGCCCCACGAAGAGCGGCACGATCATGTGCGGAAAGACCACGATGTCGCGCAGCGGAAGAACCGGGTAGGCGTGGTTCAGTTGTTCGGTCATGTGCGTTCCCTGATATGGCAAGAGGACGCTGGCCCCGTTCTTCCGGCGGCCCCCGGTCCTCTCCTCTCTGGCCCAATATCTGGGGGTCGAACACCCAGATTCAACCAGACTCGTCGCAAGCTTCGCGACACCATGCCCCTGTCGCCTTTAAGGTGCAAGCCACCATTGGGCGCAATTTCGCGCTTTCGGGACCGGGCGGGATTACAGCGGCGGGATATCCCCCTGCGCGAGCCCCGCGCGGAACTCCGCCTCGAAGGCGGCAAAACGGCCCTCGGCGATGGCGGCGCGCATCCCGTTCATAACGTCCTGATAGTAATGCAGGTTGTGCCAGGTCAGCAGCATCGAGGCGATGATCTCGCCCGCGCGGAAGACATGGTGCAGATAGGCGCGCGAATAGGCGCGGCAGGCCGGGCAGGTGCACGCCTCGTCCAGCGGCCTCGGGTCGTCCTGGTGGCGGGCATTCTTGATGTTCACGGCGCCGCGCCGCGTGAAGGCCTGCCCGGTGCGGCCCGATCGCGTGGGCAGGACGCAATCCATCATGTCGATGCCGTGGGCCACCGCGCCGACGATGTCCTCGGGCTTGCCCACGCCCATGAGATAGCGAGGCTTGTCCGCAGGCAGGA
Source organism: Rhodovulum sp. ES.010 (assembly GCF_900142935.1). Lineage (NCBI taxonomy): Bacteria > Pseudomonadati > Pseudomonadota > Alphaproteobacteria > Rhodobacterales > Paracoccaceae > Rhodovulum > Rhodovulum sp. ES.010. The sequence continues at coordinate 1,254,951 of NZ_FSRS01000001.1, forward strand.
AGCCGGGCGCGTAGTCCAGCACGCCGAACATCGCGTCCTGCCCCTCGCCCACGGCAAGCCCGCCCACCGCGTAGCCGTCGAAGCCGATGGCCGTCAGCGCTTCGGCCGATTCCTCGCGCAGGTCGGGCGTCACCCCGCCCTGCATGATCCCGAAAAGCGCATGGCCGGGCCGGTCGCCGAAGGCGGCCTTCGACCGCTCCGCCCAGCGCATCGACAGCCGCATGGCGCGCGCGACCTCGTCCTCGGTCGCGGGCAGCCCCGGGCATTCGTCGAAGCACATCACGATGTCGGACCCCAGAAGCCGCTGGATCTCCATCGACCGTTCCGGGGTCAACTCGTGGCGGGAACCGTCGATGTGGCTCTTGAAGGTGACGCCCGTCTCGGTGAGTTTCCGCAGCCCCGCCAGGCTCATCACCTGGAAGCCGCCGGAATCGGTGAGGATGGGCCTGTCCCAGTTCATCAAGCGGTGCAGCCCGCCGAGCCGCGCCACGCGCTCGGCGCCCGGGCGCAGCATCAGGTGATAGGTGTTGCCCAGCAGGATGTCGGCGCCGGTCGCCGCGACGCTCTCGGGCAGCATCGCCTTGACGGTGCCCGCGGTGCCGACCGGCATGAAGGCGGGCGTGCGCACCTCGCCCCGCGGCGTGGAAATCACCCCGGAGCGCGCCGCGCCATCGGTGGCGAGAAGCTGGAAGCCGAACCCTTGCATGGCTGCCCGCATAGCAGGTGCCGGCGCGGGGGAACAGGCCCGATAGCGCGGCGAGCGCACGCCCGGAATTCAGGCGGGCAAAATGCCCGGACTTGGTGTATGGTTGACGCGTGGGAACACTCCGGTTGTCCGGAGAGGGGGAGAAACATGCTCAGCGCATTGACGTACCTGCTCGCCATGATCGGCGGTATCGCAGCGGTCGTCGGCGGGGTGATCTTCCTGTTCAAGCAAAAGACCGTGGTCACCCAAGAGGGCCAGGTCACGGACATCGACATTCCCTTTCTCGGCAAGGTCCGCAGCAATTACCCTTCGATCATCGTCGCCTTCATCGGCGCGGCGGTGATGATTTTCACGGTCTCGCGGGTGGACCCGACGGTGCCAACCATCGACCTGTCGGCGGATGTGGGCGTGGCCGAGGGCTCCCGGCGCAGCGGCCTGCCGGTGATCATCGCCGCCGTGCCCCAGCAGTACCTGGGCCTGACCACGCTGGACGAAACCGGCAAGGGCAAGTTCGATTTCACCGTCGAGAAGACGCCCGGAACCGCCTACAACGTGGTCGTCCTGCAACCGGTCGAGGTCACCGAAGACGGGATCACGCGCTATCAGTCGATCCATGGCCCCGCCCAGGTGACCGAGGACCAAAAGCACCTGATCTTCACCGGAGTACTGCGGTGAGCCCGCTCGCCCCCGCGCTTCTGGCCGCCGCGCTGGCCGCCTTGCCGGCGCTGCCCGCTCTTGCGCAGGACTCCGTCAGGGGCCAGGTCGTCACGCCCGCCGAACGCCCGGTTCAGGGCTACCCGGTGGTGATCACGCGGCAGGGCGACGGGGCCAGCTTCCTCGCGATTACCGATTACGGCGGATGGTATCGGCGCGACGGCCTGGGCCAGGGCCGCTACACCGCCAAGGGCGCCACCCAGAGCGGCCCCGGAGAGACCTTCGTGCTTTCCTCGGGCACGCACGGCACCAAGGAACTGCCGCGCCTCGTGGTGCAAACGGGCCGGCAATACTAAGGGGGCCCGGGCCTGCCGGGCAGGCGCCGCCCCGTGACACGGTCCGCCGGGTTTGCTAGGTGGCTTTGACAACCACCGGAGGGCGCCCCATGGCCGACGACACGATACCGGCGGATCAGCCTTTTCGCCTCGGGTGGGAAGAATGGGTGGCGCTGCCGGGGCTTGGCCTGCCCGCCATGAAGGCCAAGGTGGATACCGGCGCCAAGACGTCGGCCCTGCATGCCTTCGACATCGAACCCTTCGGCCCCGCCTCCCGGCCCAGGGTGCGCTTTGCCGTCCACCCCATTCCGGGCCGCGAGGATCTGTCGATCCCCTGCTCGGCCGAGATCATCGACCGGCGCGAGGTCACGTCCTCGAACGGCGATTCCGAATGGCGGTACGTGATCCCGGCCGATATCGAGGTCGGCGGACGCACCTGGCGGATCGAGCTGACTCTGACCCACCGGGGCGGCATGGCCTACCGGATGCTGCTGGGACGGCAGGCTCTGGGCGAGGACGTGGTGGTGAGCCCCGGCGACAGTTTCTGCCAGCCGAGGCTGTCCTACGACGTCTACCACACCGCCGAGGTGCGCCACGTCGCCCCCTCCCGCGTGCTGCGCATCGCCGTGATCAGCCGCGAGGCGACAAACTATTCCACCACCCGGCTGGTGGCCGAGGGCGAGGCGCGCGGCCACGTGGTCGAGGTGATCGACACCACGCGCTGCTACATGGCGCTGGATGCGCTGGCGCCCGACGTCCATTACGACGGCAAGCGCCTGCCCCGCTACGACGCAATCATCCCCCGCATCGGCGCCTCGGTCACCCCCTACGGGACCGCGGTGATCCGCCAGTTCGAGACGATCGGCACCTATTGCGTGAACGGCTCGGCCGGGATCACCGCAAGCCGCGACAAGCTGCACGCCCACCAGATCCTCGCCCGCCACCGGATCGGGATGCCGATGACGGCCTTCGCCGCCTCGCCCAAGGACACGAACAACCTGATTTCGCTCGTGGGCGGCGCGCCGCTGATCGTGAAGCTGCTGGAATCGACGCAGGGCAAGGGCGTGGTGCTGGCCGAAACCAAGAAGGCGGCGGAATCGGTGATCTCGGCGTTCCGCGGCCTGCGCGCCTCGTTCCTGGTGCAAAGCTTCGTCAAGGAAGCGGCTGGCGAGGATATCCGCTGCCTCGTCGTTGGCTCCAAGGTGGTGGCGGCGATGAAGCGCACCGGCGCCGAGGGCGATTTCCGCTCGAACCTGCACCAGGGCGGCCGGGCCGAGGCGGTGCGGATCACCCGGACCGAGCGCGAAACCGCGGTGCGGGCCGCGCGCGCCTTCGGGCTCAACCTCGCGGGCGTGGACCTGTTGCGCTCCTCCGAGGGGCCGAAGGTGCTGGAGGTCAATTCCTCGCCCGGACTCGAGGGAATCGAGAAGGCCTCGGGCAAGAACATCGTCGGGCTGCTCTATGACGAGATCGAGAAGCGCGTGCGGCCGCTGCCGGTGCCAAAGGGGCGGCGGCGGCGGAAGCCGGTGGCCACGTCCAAGACCCAGGGCCCCGACGAAACGCCCTGAGCCCGCAGAGGCCCCGGAGCGGGGGCCGGGTGCGACGCCGCCGGGCGCGCCGCAGCGCCGGCGCGCGGCCCTTGGGCAATGCGCGCGCTCGGCCGTCACCGCCAGCCCGCCGCGGCCAAGGCCAGCACCGGTCGGGGCGATGCGCACGCGCAATTGTGGTAGCATTGTTTCTCAAAACGGAGGACATCACCATGCGTGGCACACTCACAATCGTTTCAATTTCCCTGTCGATAGTCGGGACAGCCGGACTCACGGCCGAACGAAACACCATCGTCGTTGAAGGAAAGGAACTCTGCAGCGCACCGGGAATGTCGCGGTGCTGGAGGGCACGGAGGTGAGTTGCCAATGCCAGGACGGAATGGAGGAAATCGGGTCGTTTGGCCCCCCAGATGACAATCCGGATGACCCGGAAGAGAAGATGTGCGGCATGGATCTGTCTGGCCGCGACGGCATTGAACCGCCGGATCCCGACGTTCCGCCAAGCGGTGGGGGCGGCGGAGATCGCGGGGACGAACCCGACCCGGAACTGTGCCACCCAGACGACCTCCTGGCGAGTTTCAAGCCCATCGAGCAAGCCAATGAGCGTTGTATTGCCGGCGCGGCAGATGGTGCCAGTGCGACCGGAATTGTCGGAGGAACGAGCGGCTTTCTTTCCGGGTTGGTTTTCGTCAATCCCGGCGTGGTGGCGGCAACGGGCTGGACGTCGGTTTTCGCAGCGCTCGTTCAGTTCAACATCAGCTCGGACAGGTGTGCCGAAAACTTCTGTGCCGACGTCAAGAATGCGATGATTACTTGCGGCTACCCGGTTGCAATCTATGCAACGGGCGCCTCCGGCTCGATGTGCCGCTACTACCCTTGAGGAGGGCAGCCTGCTGGATGCCTGGCGGGATGCGTCTCAGGAATGCTCTTCCTCGGCCGTCATGGCCAGCGCCCGCGAATAGGCCCTGAGCGCATCGACGTGAAAGAGCGCACCCAGCAGTTCGGGGTCCTGGCCCTCGGTGCCGGGGGTCACGACGGGGATGAAGCCGTAGCCCCAGGTCTCGAACTCCGGCAGCGCCTCGTGCAGCGTCGCGTCGGGCGACAGCGTCACCCCTTGCGAGATCAGCTCGTCGCAAGCCTCCCGCGAGGCGGCGTTGGCGCTGTCCCTGGCCCGCATCAGCATGCCCGCCGTGAACAGCGACCGCAGATAGGCCTGCGGCCCCGCCGCGATCCGGGTGCCACGCCGTTCGAGCTGGGTGAGGAAGAAGGACCGGTGCACCAGCCGGCTGGCCAGCGCCGTCGACATCGAGACCGCCACCATCACCGCGAGGCCCGCCTGCCAGTCGCCTGTCAATTCGAACACGATCATCGTGGTCGAAATGGGCGCGCCCAGCACCGCTGCGGCCACCGCGCCCATGCCGGCCATGGCATACAGCGTCTCGGCTCCGGAAACGTTCGGAAAGATCGAGGTCGCCACGATGCCGAAGGCAAAGCCGGCGAGCGCGCCCACCATCAGCGAGGGCGAGAACATCCCGCCCCCCATCCGGCCGGCCATCGTCAGCGCCACGGCCACGCATTTCAGCAGGCAGAACACCACCGCCTCGTGAAAGAAGAGTTGCCCGGTGAGCGCCGCCGACGTCGTCTCGTAACCGACCCCGATGACATGCGGAAAGTAGATCGCCAGCGCCCCGAGGCCGAGCCCGGCCACCGCCGGACGCAGCCAGCGCGGCATGCGCGTGCGCCGCACCACGTCGTTCGCGATGTCCTCGGCCCAGAAGATGCTGCGCATCAGAACGACCGCGACCACGCCGCAGACAACCCCGAGCAACAGGTAGGCCGGCAGTTCGAAATAGAAGTCGAGATCGCCATGCTGGGGCAGGACGAACTCGGTCACGCCGCCGAATTCCAGCCGGTTGATGACCGTGCCCGACACCGCGGCGATGGTGATCGGGGCGAAGGCATGCACCGCGAAATGCCGCAACACCACCTCGAGCGCGAAAAGCGCCCCGGCGATCGGAGCGTTGAACGAGGCCGCGATGGCGCCCGCCACCGCGCAGCCCAGCAGGTCGCGCCCGGTGATCCCGTCAGCCTGGATCCGCGCAGAGACCCAGGAGGACATCACCGCCGCCATGTGCACGACCGGCCCCTCGCGCCCGGTCGAGCCCCCGGTCGACAGCGTGATCAGCGAGGCCAGCGCCGAGGCGAGACCGGCCTTGTGCTCGACCCGGCCCTCGTTCAGCGCCGCCCCCTCGATCACGTCGGCGACCGAGCGGACCCGGCCGTCATCGGTGAAGCGGTGCAGGATCAGCCCCACCACAAGGCCGCCGAGCACCGGGATCGCCAGGATCCAGCCCCAGTGCAGCGTTTCGGCGTAGCTGTGCAGGCGGTGCGGGTCGTCGACCCCGTAGAACGCCCTTTGCAGCGCGTCGATCCCCTTGCGGAAGCCCAGCGCGGCGAAGCCCGCGGCGATGCCGATCATCAACGCGATGAACCAGAACTGCACCTGGCTGGGGCCGCGCAGCCGCAAGACTCCCCAGGCGTTGCGCAGGGCGACGTAAGCTCTATCGATGGTTGCTATCGTTGCCCGTTGCGCGCCATCGAACACGGTTTTTCGCCTCATTCCCGCGGGCGTCGCGCGTCGCACTTTCCCAGGCCGCCCGTCTCGCCTAGGGTCCCCCCGGTGCATTCCCTGCAAGGAGGACTTCGATGTCAGTCTCCGAAGCCCTGACCGCGCTTGAGAAAATCCTAGGCGATCGGTTGAGCCGGTCCAAGTCCGATCTGGAGCTTCACGGGCGCAGCGAGGCGTACTTTCCCCTCACGCCGCCGGACGCGGTGGCCTATGCCGAGACGACCGACGAGGTCGCGGCGCTGGTGCGGGTCTGCGCCGAGCAGGGCTGCCCGGTGACGGGCTGGGGCGTGGGCACCTCGCTGGAGGGGCATGCGCTGGCCATGCAGGGCGGGGTCGTCGTGGACTTTGCCCGGATGAACCGGGTGATCGAGGTCCATCCCGAAGACATGGACGCCGTGGTGCAGCCCGGCATCACCCGCGAGGTCCTGAACAGCGAACTGCGCCATACCGGGCTGTTCTTCCCGGTCGATCCCGGGGCCAACGCGACGCTGGGCGGCATGGCCTCGACGCGCGCCTCGGGCACCACGACGGTGCGCTACGGCTCGATGCGGGACAACGTGCTGGGGCTGCAGGCGGTGCTGGCCGATGGCCGGGTGATCCGCACCGGCACGCGGGCGCGCAAATCGGCCTCGGGCTACGACCTGACGGGGCTCTTCGTCGGCGCGGAGGGGACGCTGGGGCTGATCACCGAACTGACGCTGCGCCTGCACGGGCAGCCCGAGGCGATCTCGGCGGCGATCTGTGCCTTCGACGCCATCGCCCCGGCGGTGGAGACGGTGATCCAGACGATCCAGCTGGGGCTTCCGATGGCGCGGATCGAGTTCGTCGACGCGGCGACGGCGGCCGCGGTGAACGCCTATGCAGGCGCGTCCTTTCCGGAGAAACCGCACCTTCTGGTCGAGTTCCACGGATCGCGCTCGGGGGTCGCGGAACAGGCCGAGGCGTTCGGCGAGATCGTCGCCGACAATGGCGGCGCGGGGTTCGACTGGTCCTCGCGCCCGGAAGAGCGGACCGCCCTCTGGACCATGCGCCACAACGCCTACTACGCCTGCCTCGGCCTGCGGCCCGGCGCCACGGCTCTGGTGACCGATGTCTGCGTGCCGATCTCGCGCTTGGCCGAGGCGGTGCAAGAGACCCGCGCGGACATCGCGGCCTCCCCGATCCCCGGCCCGATCCTCGGCCATGTGGGCGACGGCAACTTCCACGCGATCCTGCTGGTGGAGCGCGGGAATGACATGGAGCTGGCCGAGGCGAAACGGCTTGCGCACCGGATGGTGGAGCGTGCCCTGCGGCTGGGAGGAACGGCGACGGGCGAGCACGGGATCGGCGCGGGCAAGCGGGGATACATGGCGGCCGAGCACGGGGCGGCCTGGGACGTGATGGGCGCGATCAAGACGGCACTCGACCCTGAGGGAGTGATGAATCCCGGAAAGCTGTTGCGCGGCGCCTGAGCCGTCCCGCCCGTCCGGCACGCGGCGCCGACGGCGTGTCATGGGGGCGCGGCAGGCCCAAGGCAGGAGGGTGCTCCCGCCCCCGGCCGGCTCGGGGCTGGCGCCCCGCTTGTCCGGCGTTGGGCGTGGCGCGCAGCCTTGCGGCCGCGCGCGCCTCCGGCGGGAGTATTTCGGCCAAGAAGACGCGCAGGGCGCCGGTCGGACGGCCGTCCGCGTCGCGGCACGGGCGTGTCCGCGCACGGGGGGAGGCGGCAGGGCGCGCGGCGCCGGGACTTGCCCGTCCCAGGACCCGCGCGCGGTCAGGGGCGCGGCGATCCGGGTGCGGCCGGCGTCCTCATCCCTGCAGCAGCGCGCGGGCGGCCGCGCGCGCCTCTTCGGTGATCGTGTCGCCCGACAGCATCCGGGCGATCTCGTCCACCCGCGCGCCGTCGTCGAGCGCCGCAACCGAAGACAGGGTGGCGCCGGCCTCGACGCGCTTTTCCACCCGCCAGTGATGGGCGGCCCGCGCCGCGACCTGCGGCGAGTGGGTGACCGCCAGCACCTGCGCCGTTCGGCTGAGATCGGCCAGCCGCCGCCCCACCGCGTCGGCCGTCGCCCCGCCCACGCCGCGGTCGATCTCGTCGAAGATCAGCGTCAGCGGGCTCGTGCCCCTGGCCAGGCAGACCTTGAGCGCCAGCAGGAACCGCGAGAGTTCGCCCCCCGACGCGATCTTGTTCAACGGACCCGCCGGGGCGCCGGGATTGGTCGCCACCGTGAACGCCACCGCGTCGCGCCCGTCGGGGCCGGGTTCGGCCTCGGTGATCGCCGTGGCGAAGGCGGCGCGTTCCAGCTTGAGGGGGGCGAGCTCGTCGGCCATCGCCGCGTCGAGCCGCGCGGCCGCCGCCCGGCGGGCGGCCGTGAGCGCCGCGGCCGCCCGGTCATAGGCGGCCCCGGCGGCGTCGCGCGCGGCGCGCAGGTCGGCAAGATCGCCCTCGCCCGCATCGAGCGCCGCGAGCCGGGCGCGCAGGTCATCGGCGAAACCGCCGAGATCGTCGGGCAGCACCCCGTGCTTGCGCGCAAGCGCCCGGATCGCGAAGAGCCGTTCCTCGGCGCTCTCCAGCGATGCCGGGTCGAACTCCAGTGCCTCGATGCAGTCCTCCACCCCCTGCACCGCCTCGCCCAGTTCCACAAGCGCCCGTCCGAGCGCGCCGAGCGCCGGGTCGAGCCGCCCCTCGGCCCCGTCGGCCGCGCCCTCCAGCCAGCGCAAGGCATCGCCCATCCGGCCCTCGGCCCCCTCGCCCGGCCCGAGGGCGGCATGGGCCTTGGCGATATCGTCGCGGATCCGCTCTGCCGCCTGCATCATCCGCCGCCGCGCGTCCAGTTCCGCCTCTTCTCCGGGCCGCGGCGCGAGCGCGTCGAGTTCGCCGACCGCGTGGCGCAGGAACTCTTCCTCCGCTTTCAGAGTTGCCAGGCGGTCCTCGGCCTCCGCCAGGGCGCGGTCCGCCGTCGCGCGGGCGCGCCAGGTCCCGCGCACCTCGGCAAGCTCCGCATCGAGCGCGCCGAAGGCGTCGAGCAGCGCCCGGTGGCCGCGGCGGTTCAGGAGGCCGCGGTCGTCATGCTGGCCATGCAGTTCCACCAGCGTGTCGGCCAGCGCGCGCAGGACCTCGCCGGAGGCGCGCCGGTCGTTGACCCAGGCGGTCTTGCGCCCGTCGGCGGTATTGACCCGGCGCAGGATCAATTCGTCCTCGGCGGGCAGCCCCGCCTCTTCCAGCACGGCGCGGGCCGTGTGGCCCGCGGGCAGGTCGAACACCGCCGTCACCTCGCCCTGGGCCGCCCCGGCGCGCACCAGTTCGGCCCGGCCGCGCCAGCCGAGCACGAAACCCAGCGCATCGAGCAGGATCGACTTGCCGGCCCCGGTCTCGCCGGTCAGCACATTCAGGCCGGGCTGGAACGCCAGTTCCAACCGGTCGATGATCAGCAGGTCCCGGATATCGAGACTGCGCAGCATGCCCCCACCCTTTCGCCGGTCAGATCAGAGCCACTCGCCCTGGATCATCTGGCGATAGACCGTCCGAAGCCAGCCGGTGCCGCGCGGTTCGGGCGCAAGACCCCGGCCCTTCAGCAGGTTGAAGCCATCCTGATACCACTCGGTCCCCTGGAAGTTGTAGCCGAGAATCGCGCCCGCGGTCTGCGCCTCGCCATCGAGCCCGAGCGAGAGATAGGCCTCGATCAGCCGGTAAAGCGCCTCGGGCGTGTGGGTCGTGGTCTGGAAGTCCTCGACGACGACGCGGAAGCGGTTGATGGCCGCGGTATAGTGGCCGCGCTTGAGGTAATAGCGGCCCACCTCCATTTCCTTCGCGGCCAGATGGTCGAAGGCGAGGTCGAATTTCAGGATCGACGAACGGGCGTATTCGCTGTCGGGATAGCGCTCGATCACCGTGCGCAGCGCCTGCAGCGCCTGGAAGGTCAGCCCCTGGTCGCGCCCCACCAGATCGATCTGGTCGTAATAGGACAGCGCCAGCAGGTATTGCGCATAGGCCGCGTCCTCGTCGGCGGGGTAGAAGTCGATATAGCGTTGGGCGGCCACGCGCGCGTTTTCATAGTCGCGGTCTTGGTGATATGCGAAGGCCTGCATGATCAGCGCGCGCTTGGCCCATTCGGAATAGGGGTAAAGCCGCTCGACCTCGCCGAAGAGGCGCGCGGCCTCCTCCGGCTTGCGACGGGATTCGAGCTCGAACTCCGCCTTCTGGTAGATCTCCTGCGCGCTGAAGGTTTCGAGCGGCGGCGGGCGACGCGATCCTATGGCCCCGCAGGACGCGGTGAGCGCCAGAATCGTGATCGCCCCCACGGCCCGGATGCGCATTCTGCCGATCACCATATGCCTGCTACCCCATCCTCACGTCACCGCCTGCGCGATTATGCGGCTGTCCTAGCACAGATATCCGGGAGGCAAAACGCCCTTTGGGGCACGCGTTCGCTGGGGTCAGGCCACGGCCCGCAGATCGGCCGCGGCCAGACCGGCGCCGGGAAGGCGGTCTGCCATGGCCGGGCTGCAGGTTTCCAGCCGGAACGCGCCGGGGCGGGCAAAGACCGCGCGCAAAAGGCGGTTGGTCAGGGCGTGCCCGGCCCGTTCGCCACGATAGCGTCCGAGGATCGGGGCACCGGCCAGCGCCAGGTCGCCCAGCGCGTCCAGCATCTTGTGCCGTACCGGTTCGTCGGCGTGGCGCAGGCCGCCGGGGCTGAGCACCCGCTCGCCGTCGACCACGACAGCGTTCCGCAGCGTGCCGCCCAGCGCAAGACCGTTGGCCCGCATCGCGTCGACATCGGCGCTGCGGCAGAAGGTCCGGCTGTCGCACAACTCGCGCACGAAGCTGCCATTGGCCATGTTGAGTGCCTTGCGCTGATGGCCGATCGCGCCATCGGCGAAATCGATCTCGAACTCGATCTCGAGCGTGTCGGCCGGCGACAGGCTGGCGCGGGCGTCGCCATCGATCACCTCGACGGGTTCCAGGATGCGCAGCACCCGCGCCGGCGCGGCCAGGCGCCGCAATCCGCGTGACAGGAACCCTTCGACGAAGGGCTGGGCCGAGCCGTCCATCACCGGAAGCTCCGGCCCGTCGATCTCGATGAGCGCGTTGTGAATGCCGCACCCGGCAAGCGCGGCCATCAGGTGTTCGACCGTGGCGACCTCGGCCCGGGCATTCGCAAGTTTCGTGCACAGGCGGCAGGGCACGACCGCATCCCAGCGCGCGGGGATCAGCGCACGCGCGCCTTCCAGATCGGTCCGGCGGAACCAGATCCCGTATTCGGCCGAAGCGGGATGCACCGTCACCTGCACCCGCCGCCCGCTGTGGAGGCCGGTGCCGGAAAAGGAGATCGAGGATTTCAGCGTCGTCTGCACGGGGTCACCTGCTCATGTCGCCCGGGCTTCGCGTGGCCCGGCAAGTCTGACCTAAGCCTGCGGCGAATTGTACACAATTCAAACTTTGCAACCGTCTGAAACATCGGCCCCGCCGATTCGGCATATTCTCGCCGAATGGCCAGGATATTGTTTTGCAGCCATTTTTCCGGCCCTCGACGCTGGCGCCTGTCCGGCGTCACCGGACGGCTGTTTCACGGTGTAACGAAACCGGCCGCCTCCGTGAACGGCACCTGACACGAAAAAGGGGCCGGCGAACCGGCCCCCGTATTGCAGGCTTTCGCCCCCGTCAGTTCGCCTGGCGGCGCAGGAAGGCGGGAATTTCGATCCGTTCCTGCTCGGGATCGTCGTACTCCTCTTCCTCGTGCACGGGCGCGGCGCGGCCGTGCAGGGGCGGCTGCTGACGCATCGCGTGGGACGGCCGTTCGTACCCTTCGCCCTGCCCCGACATCCGGTGGATCAGTTCGCCGATGCCGAAGCGGCCGCGGCGCGGGTCCTCGGCGCCGTGTGCGGCGGGTTGCGCCTGCGGCTGCGGCTGCTGGCGCGGCTGCGCCTGCGATTGCGGCACCTTGCCCACGGCGGCGCGCAGGCGTTCCAGCGCCTCGGGCGTCGGGGTGCCCGGCGCGCGCGGACGAGGCGCCACGAAGCCCTGCGGCTCGGGCTGATACTCCGGCTCGTCGGCCGGCTGATAGGCCGGCGGCGGCAGGCCGTCATCGGCCGTCTGCGCCACGTGACCGCGATCGGCACCGGCGGTCGCCGGGTCGAACTCCTCGAACAGCGTCGGCTCCTCGACCGGGGCCTGGGAGACCTCGCGCACCGGTTCGGGCGCAGGGCGCTGGCGCTCGACGGCGGCGGGGCGCTGCGGTTCGCCCTGGCCGGTCGCGGTCTCGGCGACGGTCTCGGGACGCTGCAGAGGCTCGCTCATCGGGCGGCGCGGCAGCGGTGTTTCCGGCTTCTCGGCAACGCCGACGTCGATGCCGGTCGCCACGACCGAGACGCGCATCGTGCCCTCCATGTCCGGGTCGAGCGTGGAGCCGACGATGATGTTGGCATCGGCATCGACCACGTCGCGGATGCGGTTCGCCGCCTCGTCCAGTTCGAACAGGGTCAGGTCGTAGCCGCCGGTGACGTTGATCAGCACGCCGCGGGCGCCGTTCAGGCTGACTTCGTCCAGCAGCGGGTTGGCGATCGCCTTTTCGGCCGCCTGCACCGCGCGCTCTTCGCCCTCGGCCTCGCCGGTGCCCATCATCGCCTTGCCCATCTCGTCCATCACCGCGCGCACGTCGGCGAAGTCGAGGTTGATCAGGCCAGGCCGCACCATCAGGTCGGTGACGCCCTTGACACCCTGGTACAGCACATCGTCGGCCATCGAGAACGCCTCGGTGAAGGTCGTCTTCTCGTTGGCCAGGCGGAACAGGTTCTGGTTGGGGATGATGATCAGCGTGTCGACCACCTTCTGCAGACCCTCGACGCCCTCCTCGGCCTTATGCATCCGCTTGGCGCCCTCGAACTGGAAGGGCTTGGTGACGACGCCGACGGTCAGCACGCCGAGTTCACGCGCGGCCTGAGCGATGATCGGGGCGGCGCCGGTGCCGGTGCCGCCGCCCATGCCGGCGGTGATGAAGCACATGTGCGCGCCGGCGAGGTGATCGACGATCTGCTCGATCGATTCCTCGGCCGCCGCAGCGCCGACCTGCGGCCGCGCGCCCGCGCCCAGCCCCTCGGTCACCTTCACGCCCATCTGGATGCGCGCCGGCGCATTGGATTGCTTGAGCGCCTGGGCATCGGTGTTCGCCACCACGAACTCCACGCCTTCCAGGCATTTCTCGATCATGTTGTTCACGGCGTTACCGCCGGCGCCGCCGACGCCGAAGACCGTGATCCGGGGTTTCAGCTCGTCCTGCTCGGGCATGGATAGGTTCAATGTCATCTCCGGTCCGCCTGCTGTCGTTTCTAGTGCCCCGCCGGGCATCTTTCCCCAAAATCTTGCGCCATACTACTCAAGGGCTCTGGCAGCGTCACGAAAAAAACGTGGCATACACACAAAATCTGCACCATTCGCGGGCCATTTCTGCGGGATTTCGCCGATTTCACCACATTTGGGGGCAAAGGCGATTTGCCCGGGCACAAATGCGATTCGCACCCCTCCGAGGCGACGGCGTCACGGCTCCCGCAGGTCGAGGGCCTTTCTTCAGCGATATTCGGGCGACTGCTCGGCCTCCCGCCGGTCCTTGTTCGTGGACCTTTCGTTCATGATAGCAGATTCTCGCCCGGTCTGTCGCGGGTTTTCTGAGCTGCCTGGGCTACCAGTTCTCCTTGAACCAGCGCACCGCGCGCTTGAGCGAGCGGGCCGGGTAGCGTTCGGCCGGAATGTCGAAATCCCACCATTCGTCCTGCGGGTGCGCGGCGAAGAGACAAAGCCCCACCGAGGCCGCGAATCCGGGCCCGGTGGCCGATTGCGGCAAGCCCTGGATGCGCAGCGGCCGCCCCAGCCGCACCTGCTGGCCGAGTATCCGCGAGGCCAGCCCGTCGAGGCCGGGGATTTGGCTGCCGCCGCCCGTGAGCACGATCTGCCGCGAGGGCAGATGCTCGAACTCGGCGGCGTCGAGCCGGGCGCGCACCTCCTCGAGGATTTCCTCGACGCGGGGGCGCATGATCCCGATCAGCTCGGTCCGGCTCACGGTGCGGGTGTCGCGCTCGTAGTCGCCGCTGTCGCCGCCCAGGTCGATCATCTCGCGGTCGTCCATGCCGGTCGCCACGACGCCGCCATAAAGCGTCTTGATCCGTTCCGCGGTCGACAGCGGCACGTGCAGCCCCTTGGAGATGTCGGCAGTGACGTGATCGCCGCCCATCCGCACGCTGTCGGCATAGATCATGTGTTTCTTGATGAACACGGAAAGGCCGGTCGCCCCCCCGCCGAGGTCGATGCAGGCGCCCCCCAGTTCCTGTTCGTCCTCCACCAGCGCCGACATGCCCGCGGCATAGGCCGACGACGCGAGCCCGGCGAGTTCCAGATCGCACCGCTTCACGCAATGCACCAGGTTCTGAACCGCCCCCGCGTCGACCGTCAGCAAGTGCATGTCGCAGGCCAGCCTGTGGCCGATCTGGCCCCGCGGGTCCACGAGCCCGGAGCGGTGGTCGAGGGCGAAGTTCACCGGCTGGGCATGCAGCACCTCGCGCCCCGCGCCGATCGGCGGCACCTCGCAGGCGGCCAGAACGCGCGCGATATCGGCCTCGCTCGCCGTGGTCTCTTCAAGCTCCACCTCGCCCGCCAGCCCGTAGGAGCGCGGCCCCGCCCCCGAGAAACAGGCGATGACATGGTCGACGCGCACCTGCGCCATCTTCTGGGCGGCCTGCACCGCGGTGCGGATCGCGCGCTCGGCCTCGTGCATGCCGTGGATTTCGCCGAAGCGCACCCCGCGCGAACGGGTCGTCGCCGCGCCGATCACGCGGAACCGCGACTGTCCGGCCAGCGCGCCGATCTGCTCGACCCCGCCCGCCGGTCGGATCCCGTCGAAGCGCAGCACGAGGCAGGAGATCTTGGAACTGCCCACGTCGAGAATGGCGATCACGCCCCGGTCCATCGCCTGCTTGCGCATCCGCCGCATCGCCCGCTGGGCCTGGTAGAGATCGGTCATCAATTCGTCGCTCCTGATTGAAGTCTTCTTATCCGCCTGAATTCCTCGACCGCCTCGGGCGCCAGCCGCACCGTGGGGCGCACCGGGTTGCGCAGGTCGACCACCTGGATGTTGCGCCCCAGCATGTCGTTGACCTGGTTGAGCGCGATCACGCGCTCCAGCGTCGCCACCGCGCCGGTCTCGGGCAGCAGGATGCGCTGGTCCCGATCCAGCACCACGTCCCAGCGCCGCTCGCCGACCCGCACCAGCCCGCGCAGGCGGGCCTTGATCGGGGTCGCCGCGGCGACGAGTTGCAACGCCTCGGGCACCGCGCGCGCCGCGCCCTCGCCGGCGACAAGCGGCAGGTCGGGCCGACCGCCCCGCGCCTCGAGCGGCGCGACGCGGTTGCCCTGCGCATCGAGCAGGTCTAGGCCGCCGCGGCCGCGCCAGACGACCGCCGGCACCCGCTCTTGCACCTTCATTTCCAGGATGCCGCCGGGCCGGATCCGCAGTTCGGCCGATTTCACCGCGTCAAGCTCCAGCACCGTCCGGCGCATCGCGCGCAGGTCGAGGTCGAAAGACGAGACCGGGAAGTCCAGCGGCAGAAGCTCGCGGATATCTTCGTCGACCGAGGGAGAGGCCCCGTCGATCGCCATCAGCTTGACCATGAATTCGGGGCGCGTTTCGACTTGCCGGCGAATGTCGGTGATCTGCGCCGCGAGCGCCTCGCGCCGGCCCGCGTCTGCAAGCCATAGCGCCGGGATGGCGACGAGCACGGCGAGCGGCAGCCCCTTCACCAGCGCCTTGCGCACCAGCGGCGTGAGCCACAGCCGCTGCAGCCGGTAGGCCCAGCGCGACGGCGCCGGATCGCGCGGCGGCACCGTCAGCGCGCACATGAGGCGTCCTCCACGATCCAGCGGCAGAGCGCGCCGAAGGACAGCCCGGACCGGGCCGCCTGCTCGGGCGCGAGCGAGGTCGGCGTCATGCCAGGCTGGGTGTTGGTTTCCAGAAGGATCAGCCCATCCAGCCCGCGCGCCTCGTCCCACCGGAAATCGGTACGGCTCAGGCCCCGGCAGCCCAGCGCCTCATGCGCGCGCAGCGCGTAGTCGAGGCAGGCGTCGAACACCTCCTGGGGAATCTCCGCCGGCACGACATGGCGCGAGCCGCCCTCGGCATACTTGGCGTGGTAGTCGTACCAACCCTCGGTCACGATGTCGGTCACGGTGAAGGCCCGGTCGCCCATCACGGTCGTCGTCAGCTCGCGCCCCGGCGCGTAGGCCTCGACCATGACCGTGTCGGGCATGTCTTCGCCCAGGTGCGGCGGCGCGTCGGCGGCCTCCCGCACGATGTGGATGCCGACCGACGAGCCCTCGTTGTTCGGCTTGACGACGTAGGGCGGCGCCATCACGTGCCGCGCGGCGACCTCGTCCTTGTCCGCCAGCAGGCTCTCGACCACCGGCAGGCCGGCGGCGCGATACACCGCCTTGGTGCGCTCCTTGTCCATCGCCAGCGCCGAGGACAGCACGCCCGAATGGGTATAGGGCAGCCCCAGCCATTCCAGCAGCCCCTGCACGCAGCCATCCTCGCCCCAGCGGCCATGCAGCGCGTTGAAACAGACATCGCGAGACAGGTCCGCCAGGCGCGCGGGCAGATCCTGCCCGGCGTCGACCTCGACCACGTCGAAACCTTCCCCACGCAGGGCCGCGGCGCATTCGCGCCCAGACGACAGCGAAACCTCGCGTTCGACCGAGGGACCGCCCATCAATACCGCCACGCGGGGGGGTGTCCTGCTCGACTTACCCGCCACCAGTGCCTCTTGTCCGGGGCGTCTTGCGGCCCCGTTCGATTATGGGTTCTCAAGGGGCCGGTTCGCCGACCCTCATGATCTCCCACTCTAGCTCTATTCCGCTGTTTTGGAAAACCCTTTTTCGGACGTCCTCGCCCAGGCCTTCCAGCTCGGCGGCGGTCGCGCCCCCGGTATTGGTCAGGAAGTTCGCATGCTTTTCCGACATCTGCGCGCCACCCCGGCGCGCGCCGCGCATGCCCGCCTCCTCGATCACCTTCCACGCCTTCAGTTCGTGCGTGTCGTCGGCGCGCCCGGTCGAACTGAAGCCCGCGGGGTTGCGGAAGGTCGACCCGGCGGTGCGGTCCTTCGTGGGCTGGGTCGCGTCGCGTTTCGCGAGTTGCTCCTCCATCCGTGCCGCCAACGCGTCCGGCTCGCCCCGTGGCCCTTGCAGAACGGCCGAGGTCAGGACCCAGCCCTCGGGCAGGTCGGTCTGGCGATAGCGGAAGTCGAGCTCCCGGGCGTCCAGCATCACCACCTCGCCGGCCCTCGTCACCGCCTCCGCCGAGACGAAGACATCCGCGACATAGCGCCCGTAGCAGCCCGCGTTCATCCGCACCGCGCCGCCGATGGCGCCCGGAATGGTGCGCAGGAAGGTCAGATCGAGGCCCGCCGCCGCCGCCCGGCGCGCCACATGGGAATCCAGCGCCGCCGCCCCGGCGACCACCTGGCCGTCGCGCATCTCGATCCCGTTGAAGCCGCGCCCGAGGCGGATCACCACCCCGCGAAGACCGCCGTCGCGGACGATGAGGTTGGACCCGACGCCCATCGGGAACACCGGCATCTCGGGCGGCAACGCGGCGAGGAACGCGGCAAGGTCGTCCCGGTCGGCGGGCTGGAACAGCCAATCCGCCGGTCCGCCGACGCGCAGCCAGGTCAGGTCCGCGAGGCTCCGGTTCTCGGTCAGCACGCCCCGGACTGCGGGCATCTCGGTCATTCGCCGCCTCCTATCCGCGCGCCCAGCGCATAGAGCAGCGCCGACAGGATCGCAACGCCCCCCCAGGGGCCGGCCACCGCCATCGGCGCGACGGCCGCCTCGGCCTGCGCGCGGAGGGCGGCCCAGACAAGCCAGACCAGCGCGGTGTAAAGCCCGAAGAGGACCAGAAAGGCACGCCATGCCCGGTTCAACCCGTGGGACAGCGCGGCATAGGCGACCAGCGGCGCCGCCGCCCAGCCCGCATAGGCCAGGAGCACCGTGGGCCCCGTCATTCCTCGCGGTGGCGCCGGCGCAGCGGGCGCAGCAGCCAGCGGCCGAAATAGAGCACCGGCCAGCGGAGCACCGAGACGCCGCACCCCAGCGCGACGAACCCCCAGACCGGGCCGTTCTGATAGGTGACAAGACCGAGGATCGGGATGCCCACGGCGATCAGCCCGTACGCGGCGCGCCAATGGTGCCGCTCGGGCAAGAGGCTGCCGAGGCCGCTGGCGACGACAACCCAAAGGCAGGCAAGGACCAGCGAGGGGGTCATACCACGTCCTCCAGACGTAAGGTGGCGCGGCCGGCGCGAGCCGGCGGGTAGACGTCAGAGCCGCACGGCATCCGTCTCATGCCAATCCTCCCAGCGACAGCGCGAGCGCGGCGACGGCCGTCGCGACGCCCGCCCAGGGTACCCACCCGGCCACGCGGAACGGCGCGTCGGGCGCGCGCCGCTTCAGCGCGATGAGCGAGACGTCCACCAGCGCGAAGACCGTCAGCAGCACGACCGACGTGACGCCCGCCAGCGACGCGATCGGCAGCGCAAGCGCCGCGGCGATCACCCCCGCCCCCACCAGGAGGGTCGCCTTCACCGGCGTGCCGAAGCGCGGATGGGCGTGGTGGAAGGTCGCCAGCCGCGGCTCCCGCCGGCCCAGTCCGAAAAGGACACGCGCGGCCATCACGATCTGGGCCAGCACGCCGTTCAGCGCCGCCGCGACCGCGATCAGCGACAGGAAATCGGCATTGCCGCCGGTCCCGCGCTCCCACACCAGCGCCAGGGGCCGCTCGGTGGCGGCGAGATCGCCCGCAGGCACCGCGCGCACGGCGGCGATGCACACCGCGGCATAGACGGTGGTGGTGATCGCCAGCGCCAGCAGGATCGCGCGCGGCAGCGTCCGCGCGGGGTCGGAGACCTCCTCGGCCATGTTGACCATGTCCTCGAAGCCGATGAAGGCGTAGAAGGCCAGCACCGCGGCCAGCCCCAGGCCAGCCCAGGGGACGGGGGGCGGCGCGCTCCAGTCGGGCACCGGCGCGGCCCCGAGACCGGCATAGACCACCATGGCAAGCCCCAAGAGTTCGGCGACCGTGAAGAGGGCGGCCAGCGCCAGGCTTTCCAGCACCCCCAGCGCGGCCACGGCGACCAGCGCGGCGCCCAGGACGACGACGACCGGCGCAACGGGCATGTCGATCACCGAGACCATGTAGCCCGCACCGCCCCGCAGGACGGCCGCCGCCGACACCGTGCCCGCCAGCACGATGGCCGCGCCCACGGCCACCGACAGCCAGTGCAGGCCCAGCCCCTGGGCGACATAGGCCGCCTCGCCCGCGGCCTCGGGCAGGCGGGTTGAAAGCTCCGCATAGGACAGCGCCGAGGGTGCCGCGACAAGCCCCGCGAGCAGGAAGGCCAACGGCGCCCACAGCCCCGCAGCCCCAGCGACCGCGCCAACCAGAACGGAGATGCCCGCGCCCACCATCACGCCGATTCCGTAGGCGGTCAGCAGGCCGGGTCCGATGCGGCGTTTGAGGGCCTCGGCCATCGCCCCTAGCCTTGCAGCCGTTTCGGCAACCCGTTCGCCCAGGCGCTGATCGTCCCGGCGCCGAGACAGACCACCATGTCGCCCGGGCGGGTCTGTTCGCGGACCAGCCGTTCCAGATCGTCCTCGGACAGGATCGCGCGTGCGTGCCGGTGGCCGTGGCGGATGAGGCCCTCCACGAGGTCGTCGCGAGAGGCGCCCTCGATCGGGTCTTCGCCGGCGGCATAGACCTCGGCGATGGCGACCACGTCGGCGTCGTTGAAGCAGGTGCAGAACTCGTCGAACAGCGAATGCAGCCGCGAATAGCGGTGCGGCTGGTGCACGGCGATCACGCGGCCTTCGGTGGCCTGGCGGGCGGCCCTCAGCACCGCGGCGATCTCGACGGGATGGTGGCCGTAATCGTCGATGATGCTGACGCCGCCCACCTCGCCCACGCGGGTGAAGCGGCGGTTGACGCCCTTGAACCCGGCGAGCGCGGCGCGGATCTCGTCCCCCTTCATGCCGAGGTGGCGCGCCACGGCGACGGCCGCCAGCGCGTTCGACACGTTGTGGTCCCCCGGCATCGGCAGGGTGCAGCCCTCGATCAGCTTGCCCTCGGCCTGAAGCGCGACGTCGAAATGCGCTACGCCGGCTTCGTAGCGCAGGTTCACCGCGCGCACGTCGGCCTGGGCGTTGAACCCGAAGGTCACCACCTTGCGGTCGGTGATCCGGCCCACCAGCGTCTGCACCTCCGCGTGATCGGTGCAGCAGACGGCCAGCCCGTAGAACGGGATGTTCGACACGAAATCGTGGAACCCCTGGCGCAGCGCGTCGAAATCGCCCCAGTGTTCCATGTGCTCGGGGTCGATATTGGTGACGATGGCGATGGTCGCGGGCAGGCGGTTGAAGGTCCCGTCCGACTCATCGGCCTCGACCACCATCCACTCGCCCTCGCCCATCCGCGCGTTCGAGCCGTAAGCGTGGATGATCCCGCCGTTGATGACCGTGGGGTCGAGCCCGCCCGCATCCAGGAGCGTGGCGACCATCGTCGTGGTCGTCGTCTTGCCGTGCGTGCCCGCGACGGCCACGTTCGAGCGCAGGCGCATCAGTTCGGCCAGCATCTCGGCCCGGCGCACCACCGGCAGGCCCCGGATGCGCGCGGCGTCAAGCTCTGGGTTGCCGGGCTTGATCGCGGACGAGATCACCACGACCTCGGCATCCTCGAGGTTCTCGGCCCGCTGGCCCTCGAAGATCGTGGCGCCCAGCCCCTTCAGCCGCTCGGTGATCTTCGTCGCCTTCAGGTCGGAGCCCTGCACCCGGTAGCCGAGGTTCAGCAGCACCTCCGCGATCCCCGACATGCCGATGCCGCCGATGCCCACGAAATGGATTGGCCCCACATCGGTCGGAAGCTTGGTCGCCGCGTTCATCCACTCCATCCCTCGTGCGAAATTCATCCTACTGCCCCTCTCCGCCCAATGCCTCGACGATTTCGACCAGCCGGTCCGTCGCGTCCGGCCGCCCGCAGGACAGCGCGGCCCGCGCCATCTGCGACGCCCCCTCGGGCTGCTCGAGAACCGTGGCGATTTGCGCCGCGAGGGCCGCAGGGTCAAGCGCGGATTCCGGGATCCGGATCGCGCCGCCCGCCTCGACCAGCCCGCGGGCGTTGGCGGTCTGGTGGTCGCCGGTCGCATAGGGATACGGGATCAGGATCGCCGGCCGCCCGATCACCGAGATATCGGCGATGGAGGACGCGCCCGCGCGGCTGATCACCAGTTGCGCCTCGGCAAGCCGCGCCGGGATGTCGTCGAAGAACGGGCGCACCTCCGCCTCCACCCCGACCTCGGCATAGGCCGCCGTGACGCGGGCAACGTCCTCTTCGCGGGCCTGGTGGGCGACGCGGATGTGGCGACGCAGACCGTCGGGAAGCTGCGCGACGGCCGCGGGCACGGTATCCGAGAGCGCCCGCGCGCCCTGGCTGCCGCCGATCGCCACCAGGCTCATCGGGTAATCGCCGGGCGGGATGTAGGGCGCGCCCGCGCGGTCGAGCACGGCGGCGCGCACCGGGTTGCCGGTGTGCCAGCCCTCGACGCCCTCGGGCAGTTCCGTGGGCCATGTCCCGCAGGCGACCGCATGAACGCGCTTGGCATACAGTTCGTTGACACGGCCGAGCAGGCCGTTCTGCTCGTGGATCATCCGCGGCAGCTTCAGCGCGATGGCGGCGGTCAGCGCCGGGAAGGACGGGTAGCCGCCGAACCCCGCGACGACGTTCGGCCTGTCGCGCAGCATGCTGACCAGCGCGGCCAGCACGCCCGCGCCCAGCCGGAAGGGCGCGACGACCCGTTCGGCCAGCCCGCCGCGCGCCAGGCTGTCGGCCGCGACGCGCTGGATTTGGACCTCGCGCGGGAAACCGCCCGCGTAGCGCGCGCCCCGCGCGTCGGTCGAAAGCTTCACCCGCCAGCCGCGGGCCAGCATCGCCTCGGCCAGCGCCTGGGCGGGGAACATGTGCCCCCCCGTCCCGCCCGCGGCGATCACGAGGAGCGGCGCGCTCATGGCTGCCTCCGGCGTCGCAGGATGTCCCCGATTTCGCCCTGGGGCCGCGTGCGGGTGAGTGCCAGCAGCATCCCCACCGTGATCCCGCCCGCGATCAGCGACGAGCCGCCGTAGCTGACGAAGGGCAGCGTCATGCCCTTGGCCGGCAACAGCTTGACCGCCACGCCCATGTTGATCAGCGCCTGCACGCCGAAGGCGCAGGCAAGGCCGGTGCCGGCGAGCCGGGTGAAGGTGTCCCGCTCGCGCATCAGGCGAAACAGGGAGCGCAGCACGATCACCGCGTAGAGCAGGATGATCGCCACCACCATCACCAGCCCGTATTCCTCGGCGGCGACCGCGATGATGAAATCGGTATGGGCATCGGGCAGCGACCATTTCACCTGCCCCTCGCCCACGCCCACGCCGAAGAAGCCGCCCTCCTGGATCGCGTTGACCGCGTAGCCCAGCTGCGTGCGCGGGTCGATCTCGGGGTTGAGGAACCCGTCGATGCGGCGGGCGAAATGCTCGGAACTGTGATAGGCGAGGCTGCCCCCCGCGACCACGCCCCCGGCAAGCGCCACCAGCACTACGAAGGACGCGCCGGCCACGAAGTAGATCACGCCCCAGGCGAACAGGATCAGCGCCGCCTGCCCGAAATCGGGCTGGAGCGCGAGGAAGCCCACCACCACCAACGCGACGCCCAGCGACATCGCGCGGCCCGGCGGGCCGTTCAACTCCTGCGCGGCGGCCATCATCCAGGCGGCGAGGATCACGAAGCCGGGTTTGAGGAATTCTGACGGCTGGACGGAGGCGAAGCCGAGCGAATACCACCGCACCGCGCCCTTGCCGAAATCGGTACCGAAGACCGGCAGCAGGGCGAGCGCGACGAAGGCCGCGAAAAAGCCCAGCACACCCAGCCGGCGCACGAGGTCGGGCGACATCATCGAGAAGACCAGCATCGTCGCCAGCGCCATGCCGCCGAAGACGACCTGGCGCTCGACGTAATGGAACGCCTCGAAGCCGTTCTTGGCGGCCAGCGGCGGCGATGCGGCAAGCCCGAGCAGCAGCCCCACCCCGAACAGCATCAGCACGCAGGACAAGGCCCACTTGTCGACCGTCCGCCACCACCGCGGCAACACCGCTTCGCCCGCGCGAATGGGCGCGGTCCCGTAGACCATTTCCGTCATGGGCGCACTGCCTCGACTGCCTCTTTGTCGCCCGTTTGCCGGGTCTGGTGCTCAGTGTAACGCCAAACCCGCCTTGGCGCCAGTCCGGAAAGGTTACCGGGACGGGGCGGCGCGCCGCCGCCGGGCGGCAAGAGCCGCGAAGGGAACGAGCGCGCCCAGCATCAGCGGGATCGTCGCGGGAAGTGGGATCGGCGTGGCGGACAGGACAAACCCGTAGTCGATGCCGTCATAAATGGTCAGCGTGCGTGCCTCGCGGTCGACCTTGGAGATATAGGCATGGCCCCGGAACGACGCGTTCGGCCAAGGGCCCTTCGGATAGTCGTAGAACTTGCGCGTGCCGTACTGACAGTAATAGAACGGCGCCGCTTGCGGGATGTCGCGGCATGTCGAGGTCTTGTTCTTGACGTCCATGAAGGCGTAGGGCGCAACGATATTCCCGTCGAGATCGTAATTCGCGTGAACGGCCTGCGACCAGAAATAGTCCTCCTTGTAGTCGGACGAGACCTCGCGCCACTGCACGCGGATCTGCAAGCCGCCGAAGGTGGGGGCGGCGACGGCGTTGAACAGCGTGACCACCATTTCGCCGTCCACGCTCAGCGCGTTGTCGTCGTCGTCCTTGGTCACGAGCGTCCACGCGTCGGCCTGTGCGGCGTTCCACGCTTCGAACGACTGGCCGAAGAAGGTGTCGCCCTTTCCCCCGAGCGCGCTCTTGCTGATCGTCGCCGTCGACGTGCAATCCTTGTATCGTCGGCCGGTCTTGACATTGGTGCAGAACGGGGTCGTCGCCACGACCTCCGTCTTGCCGTCGATCTTGAGCGTGGCCGCCGCGGCCTCTCCGCCGGCAACCGGCCCCAGAAGCGCCGCCACAAGGCCGAGTCGTAACGTGCGTGCGAGGCGGTCGATCATGTCCTGTCCTTTCGCTGCCTTGGCGAAAGGATCGGCCTTCCCGGCCCCGCGGGCATTGATCCTCGTCAAGAGCGGACGGCCGCGCGGCGCCGGCCGCCTCAGATCACCACGACATCGAGGGGCGGGAACCCGTTGAAGCCGACCGACGCGTAGGTCGAGGTATAGGCGCCCGCGTTGCGGATGATGACCCTGTCGCCGGATGTCAGGCCCAGGGGCAGCAGCACGGGGCGCCTTTCGTAAAGCACGTCGGCGCTGTCGCAGGACGGCCCGGCGAGGATGCAGGGGCCCATCGGTTCGTGGTCGCGCTCGGTGGCGAACTGGTAGCGGATCGCCTCGTCGATGGTCTCGGCCAGGCCCGAGAACTTGCCGATGTCGAGATAGACCCAGCGATGGGTGTCGGTGTCGGACTTCTTCGAGACCAGCATGACCTCGGCGGCGATCGCGCCGGCCTCGGCCACGAGGCCCCGGCCCGGTTCGGCCATCACCCGCGGCACCTCGCCGAAGCGCGCGGCCACCAGGCGCATCACCTCGGCGGCGTAGGACGCGGGCGGCTCGACCTCCTCGCCGTAGAAGGCGGGGAAGCCGCCGCCGATGTTCAACAGGTCGAGGTCGAAGCCCGCCGCGCGCGCCGCCGCCCAGATGCCGGCCACCTCGTCGAGGGTCGCGCCCCACATCGCGGCGTGCCGGGTCTGGCTGCCGACATGGAAGGACAGGCCCACGGGGCGCAAACCCGCCTCGCGGGCGCGCCGCATCAGGGGGATCACTTTGCCCGGCGCACAGCCGAACTTGCGGCTCAGCGGCCAGTCGGCCTCCGAGGCGGTCACCACGACGCGAATGTAGATCTCGGCGCCCGGGGCGTGCGCGGCGATCTTGTCGATCTCCTCCTCGGCATCGGCGGCGAACAGCGTGATCCCGGCATGATGCGCAAAGGCGATGTCCGAGGCGCGTTTGACCGTGTTGCCGAAGGAGATCGAGCCCGGATGCGCGCCGAGGCCCAGGCACAGCTCGATCTCGGCCCGCGAGGCCGCGTCGAAATGGCAGCCAAGGCCGATCAGGCGTTCGACGATCGCGCGCTCGGGGTTCGCCTTGACCGCGTAGTGGATCGCGGCATGGCCGAGCCCGGCGCGCAGCGCATGGAAGCGGTCGGCCACGAGATCGGTATCCAGCACCAACGTCGGGCGGTCAAATTGCGTGGACCGGATGTAGTCCTCGACCCGCGAGGGCGCTGCGACGGAGGAACGACCGACGAAATCGGCTTGGGTAGCGTACATGGTCATCTCCAATAGACCTGACGGGCGGAAACCGCCCGGTTCCAAGGGAGACGTTACCGTCGCTACGTAACCCGTCAGGGGACAGAGGCGCGTGCGTTGGCGTCCGTGGGCGCGCAGTTAGGGGCAGGTTCGATTCGGTGCAACAGGAAATGCGCGATTTCTCGCAGACATCCCCCGCCGGACACGCAACCGTGACCGCACGACAACGCGGCACCGGGCCTCCGGTCGGCCCGCGCGCGCCGCATTCCCGCACCGGTCGCGGAAAATTCCCCACCAGTCGCCCAACGCCCGGGGCGGGCGTGCTAGGCTCGGCCCGTGACCGGAGGGAGAGCGTGATGAAGGTCGGGATCGTCGGCGCCGGCATGGTGGGCAGCGCGGCAGGCTACGCGATGGCGCTGACCGGGGCGGCGAGCCGCATCGTGCTTGTGGACCGCGACGCGGCGCTCGCCACGGCGCAGGCGCAGGATATCGCGCACGCGGTGCCCTTCGCCTCGGCGGCCAGCGTCGAGGCGGGCGACTACGCCGCGCTGTCGGGCGCCGATGTGGTGATCCTGTCGGCCGGCGTCGGGCAGAAGCCCGGCGAAAGCCGGCTGGCGCTGCTCACACGCAACGCGGCCGTGTTCGAGGCCGTGATCGGCGCGGTGCGCGCGGCGGCGCCGGACGCGATCCTGCTGGTCGCCACCAACCCGGTCGACATCATGACCCATGTCGCCACCCGGCTCTCGGGCCTCGCGCCGGGCCGGGTGATCGGCTCGGGCACGATCCTGGACACCGCACGGTTCCGCAGCCTCCTGGCGGGGCATCTCGGGCTCGCGCCGCATTCGGTGCATGCCTACGTGCTGGGCGAGCATGGCGACAGCGAGGTGCTCGGCTGGTCCGGCGCGCGGGTCGGCTCGGAACCGCTGGCCTCGGTCGCCGCGCAACTGGGCGCGGCGATCACGGCCGATGTGCGCGCCCGCATCGACGAGGGCGTGCGCGGCGCGGCCTACCGCATCATCGAGGGCAAGGGGGCCACGAATTACGGCATCGGCGCGGGGCTCGCACGGATCGTGCAGGCGATCGGCCGGGACGAGCAGGCGGTGCTGTCGGTCTCTGTCGTGACGCAAGAGGCCGCGGGGGTGCGCGACGTGGCGCTGTCCTTGCCGCGGGTCGTCGGCGCGGGCGGCGTCAGCGCGACGCTGACACCGACGCTCGATACCGCGGAAACCGAGGCGCTCGGCGCCAGCGCGCGGTTGCTGCGCGAGACGGCGGATGCGCTGGACCTCTAGGCCGACGCGCGCCGCGGGTGGCCCCTTCAGGCACCGCGCAATCCCCCCAGCCATGCGTCCACCTCGGCGATGAAATCCTCGCCGCGCTTCTCGAAATTGTCGTATTGGTCGAAACTCGCCGCCGCCGGTGCCAGCAGTACGACCTCGCCAGGCTCGGCCTCGTCCGCCGCCCGCGCCACGGCGGCGGCCATGGAGCCGCAGACCTCGTGCGGCACGTCCTTCAGGTGCAGCGCAAACCCCGCCGCCTCGCGCCCGATCACGTAGGCCTTGGCGACATGGTCCAGGTAAGGCGCCAGGGCCGCCAGCCCGCCCTCCTTCTCCAGCCCGCCGCAGATCCAGCGAATGCGCGGGAAGGCGGCCAGCGCGCGGGCCGCGCTCGCCGCGTTCGTCGCCTTGGAGTCGTTGACGAAACGCACGCCGCCCGCCTCGGCCACCAGCTGGGTGCGATGCGGCAGCCCGGCGAAGCTGAGGAAGGCCCGCTCGATCTCGCGCGGCCCGATCCCGAGGCAGCGCGCCGCGGCATAGGCCGCGCAGGCGTTCTGGTGGTTGTGGGCGCCCGGCAGGGCCGGGACGGCACGCAGATCGATGCTGCCCACCTGCCGCCCCTTGCGCCATTCGGCCAGGAAGCCCTTGCGGGCGAAGACCGCCCAGCCCGGCCCCTCGAGCTTGCCCCCGGCCGAGACGCGGATCACACGGTCGTCGCCCGGCGCCTCGGCCAGCTGGTTGGCCAGGAACCGCCCCTCGTGCTCGTCCACGCCGACGATGGCCCGGTCCGGCCCGCCCTCGGCGAACAGCCGCCGCTTGGCCGCGAAGTAGCCGCCCAGCCCGCCGTGCCGGTCGAGATGGTCGGGCGAGAGGTTGCTGAGGACGGCAATGTCGGGGGTCAGCGCGCGGGCGAGCTCGGTCTGGTAGGAGGACAGCTCCAGCACGACGACACCGCCCTCGCCCGCGGGCTCCAGGTCCAGCACGCCGCGCCCGATATTGCCGGCAAGCTGGCTGTGGCGACCGGCCGCCCGCAGGACGTGGTGAATCAGCGCGGCGGTGGTCGACTTGCCGTTCGAGCCGGTGACGGCGATCACCTTGGGCGGGCTGTCGAAGCTCTCCCAGGCCTCGGTCGCGAAGGACCGGAAGAACAGCCCGATATCGTTGTCGACCGGCACGCCCGCGGCCCAGGCGGCGGCGACCACGGGGTTCGGCGCGGGGTAGAGATGGGGAATGCCGGGGCTCACGATCAGGGCCGCGCAGCCATCGAGCGCACCGGGCCGGGTCAGGTCCACCGGCGCGAACCCCTCGGCCTCGGCCGCGGCGCGAGCGTTTGCGTTGTCATCCCAGGCCAGAACTTCGGCTCCCCCCGCGCGCAACGACCGCGCCGCCGACAGGCCCGACCGCCCCAGCCCCAGCACGGCTACCCGCGCGCCCTCCATGCCCCGAACCGGAATCATGCCCTGCCCCTGTTCACCTTCGCGGCGACCATGCCGTCGCCCGAGAGCAGGATGCAAGACGGTGGGCGGCGCGACGGTCGCTCAGACCAGGTAGTGCCAGCCCAGGATCAGCGGCGGCATCACCATCGCGGTCAGCGCGAACGCCAGGCCCGACGTCCGGTTGCCGCCCATCCGCCGCACCGCCGCGTTCACCGCGGGCCCCAGCACGATGGCGGCCAGCGCGATCGGCAGGACCTTGTCGAAGATCGGCGCGCAGTTCTGCGGCTGCGCGAAATTCTCGACGCAGTAGGGCACGAGCTGGTTGGAGAACAGCACCGCCAGCGCGATCAGGTAGCCGATGAACGCCACCACCCCAAAGGACGGGACGCCGTCCCATTCCCTCAGCCCGGCCTCCGGCGTCACCGCGTGCAGCTTGGGCGTGACCAGCGCCCGCGCCCGGCCGGGGGCCGGCTGAGCGAAGTCTTCGTCGACGATCGTGTAGTCCATCTGTCGTCCTCCTTCTGCCCCGGGCGGCCGGTACGCCGCCGGGGCCGGCCGGCCGATCCGCACGGGGATCGCCCTTCTCGTCTGCCCCTCTCGCGATCCGTCTTCCGACCGAACCGTTCCTATGCGGATGATGAGCCATCGCGACCGCCCGGGCCACGCGTGCTTTTGTCGCTTGCGCCGCAGCCATGGCGTGCGCGGCCCGGCCGGTATGCTCCGGCGGTGCATGGCCCAGGGGACCGGCGTCCGGGGCGTTCACGGGCCGCGCGCCAAGGCCCCGTCGCTTGGCGCCCCGTGGCGCCGGAATGCGATCTTGCACGGGGCGGTGACGGCCGCCCTAGCGCACCTTGAGCGTCGCCAGCCCGATCAGGGCGAGGATCAGGCTGATGATCCAGAAGCGGATCACGATCTGGGGCTCGGCCCATCCCTTCTTCTCGAAGTGATGATGGATCGGGGCCATCAGGAACACGCGTTTTTTTGTCGCCTTGAAGTAGGCGACCTGGATGATGACCGACAGCGCCTCGACCACGAAAAGCCCGCCGACGATGGCCAGCACGATCTCGTGCTTGGTGGCGACCGCGATGGCGCCCAGCGCGCCGCCCAGCGCAAGCGACCCGGTATCGCCCATGAACACCGCCGCGGGCGGCGCGTTGTACCACAAAAATCCCAGCCCCGCGCCGATCAGCCCGGCGCTGAAGATCAGGATCTCGCCGGTTCCGGGCACGTAGTGGACGTCGAGATACTCGGTGAAGTCGACCCGGCCCACCGCATAGGCGATCACCCCCAGCGTGCCCGCGGCGATCATCACCGGCATGATCGCCAGCCCGTCGAGCCCGTCGGTCAGGTTCACCGCGTTCGCCGCGCCGACGATCACGATCATCGCGAAGGGCACGAAGAGCAGCCCCAGGTTGAGCAGCGTGTCCTTGAAGACCGGAAAGGCCAACTGAAAGCTGAGCCCGTCCGGGTGAACCAACGCGGCCCACAGCCCCGCCACGGCGGCGATGGCCAGCCCCAGGCCGAAGCGCAGCCGCCCCGGCACGCCCTTGGTGTTGTTCTTCGAGACCTTGGCGTAATCGTCGGCAAAACCGATCGCGCCGAAGGACAGCGTCACGAACAGCAATATCCAAACGTAAGGATTGTCGAGCCGCGCCCAGAGCAGTGTCGAGACGATCAGCCCGCCCAGGATCAGCACGCCCCCCATGGTCGGCGTGCCCGCCTTGGTTTCGAGATGTCCCTGGGGGCCGTCGGCCCGGATGGGCTGGCCGTTCCGCTGCCTCTTGCGCAGCAGGTTGATGAGCGGGCGCCCGAACAGGAAGCCGAACACCAACGCGGTGAAGAACGCCGCACCCGCACGGAACGTGATGTAGCGGAACAGGTTGAACGCCCCGCCCCCGTCGGACAGCTCGGTCAGCCAGTAGAGCATTACCCCATGTCCTCGTCCGTTCCGGGCACCGCCTGTGCCAGTTTCCTCAGCGCCGCGACCACCGCCGAGACGCGGCTGCCCTTGGAGCCCTTGACCAGCACCACGTCGCCCGCATCGACCAGCCCGTGCACCTTCGCGGCAAGCGGCTCGGCCTCGTCGAACCACTGGCCCCGCTTCTTCATGGGCAGCGCGAAATAGAGCGCCCGCATCCGCGGCCCGACACAATGCACCAGATCGACGCGGTCCATCGCGGGCAGATCGGCCAGCCCGGCATGCATCGCCTGTTCTTGCGGACCCAGTTCCAGCATGTCCCCGAGGATCGCGATGCGCCGGCCGCGGGCGACACGGCCCACCCCGTCCTGCGGCCGGGTATCGGCCAGCACCTCCAGCGCGGCGGCCATCGAGGCGGGGTTGGCGTTGAACGCGTCGTCGATCAGTTCGAGCGCCATGCCCGGCTCGACCGGATCGAGATTGATCCGCAGACGGGCGCCGCGCCCGTCCGGCGGGAGCCAGGCGCCCAGATCGCAGGCGGCCACCGCCCGGTCGACGCCCAGCGCCTCTGCGGCGGCGAGGGCGCCCAGCGCGTTCATCGCGAAATGCCGCCCCGCGGCGCGGATCTTGAACAGCAGGTCGGCCCCGTCGGCGCGCGCCTCGACCACCGTGGAATCCGCATGAAGCTTCAGGCTCAAAATCCTGAAATCGCACGTTTTCGATGCGCCGAACCTCACCTGCGCCGCGGCGGTCTCCCGGGCCACCTCGGCCAAGATCGGGCTTTCGTCCAAGTCGGCGGGGTAGACGGCGATGCCGCCGGGCTCCAGCCCGTCGTAGATCGACGCCTTCTCGTGCGCGATCCCGGCGAGATCGTCGAACGCCTCCAGATGGGCCGCCGCGATCGTCGTGATCAGCGCGACATGCGGGCGCGCCAGCCGGGCCAGGGGCGCGATCTCGCCGGGATGGTTCATGCCGATCTCGATCACCGCGAAATCGGTGTCGGCCGGAAGGCGCGCAAGCGTCAGCGGCACGCCCCAATGGTTGTTGTAGCTCGCCTCGGCGGCATGGACCCGCACCTGCCGCGACAGCACCGCGCGCAACATCTCCTTGGTGGAGGTCTTGCCCGCCGACCCGGTCACGGCGACGACCCGCGCGCGGCTGCGGGCACGCCCCGCCCGGCCCAGCGCGACGAGCCCGTCGAGCACATCGTCCACGATCAGCAGCGGCGCGTCCTCGGCGACGCCCTCGGGCACGCGCGAGACCATGGCCGCCGCGGCGCCCTTCGCCAGGGCCTCGGCGACGAAATCGTGCCCGTCGCGCTGGTCCTTGAGCGCGACGAACAGCTCGCCCGGCGCAAGCGTGCGCGTGTCGATGGACACGCCGGTCGCAGCAAAATCGCGCGTCGCGCGCCCGCCGGTGGCGGCGGCCGCCTCGCCGGAGGTCCAGAGCGCGCTCATCGCACCCGCCCGTCCAGCGCGGCGACCGCGACGCTCGCCTGTTCCACGTCGTCGAAGGGATAGACCGCGTCGCCGACGATCTGGCCGGTCTCGTGGCCCTTGCCCGCGACAAGCAGCGCATCGCCCGGCTGCAGCGCATCCACGCCGCGCAGGATCGCCTCGGCCCGGTCGCCGATCTCGATCGCCTCGGGACAGCCCCGCATCACCTCGGCCCGGATCGCCGCCGGGTCCTCGCTGCGGGGGTTGTCGTCGGTGACATAGACGACATCGGCATGCGCCGCGGCCGCCTCGCCCATCAGCGGCCGCTTGGTCCGGTCGCGGTCGCCGCCCGCACCGAACACCACGACGATGCGGCCCATCACATGCGGCCGCAGCGCCTTGAGCGCGGTCGACAGCGCATCGGGCGTGTGGGCGTAATCCACGAAGACGACCGCGCCGTTTTCCCGCCGCGCCGCGAGTTCCATCCGCCCGTGCACGCCGTGAAGGTCGGGCAGCGTGTCGAGGACATGGTCCGCCTCGTCGCCGCACGCGATGGCCAGCCCCGCCGCGACCGCGACGTTCTCCGCCTGAAAGCCGCCGATGAGGTTCAACCGCACCTGCCGCGGCCGCCCGGCCCATTCCAGGCGCAGTTCCTGCCCCGTCGCATCGAAGCGCTGGCCGGTGATGCGCAGGTCGGCCTCGGCCCCGGTGCCGATGCCCAGCACCTCCTGCCCGCGCGACCGCGCGATTCCCGCCAGCACCGGCCCCTTGGCGTCGTCGAGGTTCAGCACGGCGGTGCCGTCGTCGGGCAGGACACGGTCGAAAAGCCCCGCCTTCGCGGCGAAATACTCTTCGAAATCTGCGTGATAGTCGAGATGGTCCTGAGAGAAGTTGGTGAACCCCGCCGCCGTCAGCACCACCCCGTCGAGCCGCGCCTGGGCAAGCCCGTGGCTCGACGCCTCCATCACCGCATGGGTGACGCCCGCCTGCGTCATCTCGGCCAGCACGCGGTGCAGCGTCAACGAGTCGGGGGTGGTGTGGGCCAGCGGCGCCGCGTAGGCGCCTTCGACGCCGGTGGTGCCGATGCTCGCCGCCTCGTGGCCCAGAAGCGTCCATATCTGGCGGGTGAAATGGGCGACCGAGGTCTTGCCGTTGGTCCCCGTCACGGCGGACATCGTGGCGGGCTGCGCGGCGAACCACAATGCGGCGGCGCCCGCGAAGGCGGCGCGCGGGTCCTCGGTCACGATCAGCGCGACATCGGCGCCGGCCAGCGCGTCGGCCGCGATCCGCGCGCCGGTCGGGTCGGTCAGGATCGCGGCGGCCTCCTGCCTCAGCGCGTACTGTATGAACTCGCCCCCATGGACGCGGGTGCCCGGAAACGCCGCGAAGAGGAAGCCCGGCCTCACCTCGCGGCTGTCGAGGGCCAGCCCGGTGATCCGCGCCTCGCGCCCGCCCCGGGCCCGAAGCCCCAGTGCGGCGAGTGATGAGTCCGACCGGCCTGACATGTGCCCCCGCGCCCCTAGTTCGCGGCCAGTGTTACCCCGAAGCCCGAGGCGGTTTCAATCTCCGGCCTCAGCCCCAGGAGCGGTGCCGCGCGCCTGATGATCTCGGCGGCCACGGGCACCGCCGTCCAGCCCGCGGTGCGGCGCGGCTTGGTCCCGGTGGTGTCCTCGGGTTCGTCCAGCGTGACCACCAGGACGTAAGCCGGATCGTCCGCGGGAAAGATGCTGGCGAAGGTCGCGATGACCTTGTCCTTGTAGTATCCGCCGGTGGGCTTGGGCTTGTCGGCGGTGCCGGTCTTGCCGCCCACGCTGTAGCCCTCGACCTCGCCGAAGCTCGCCGTGCCGCGCTGCACCACCTGGCGCAGCATCGCCCGCATCTTGGCCGAGGTCTCCTCGGAAATCACCCGGTCGCCCGGCGCGCCCTGCCCCGCAAGGATCGTGGGACGCACCCGGTAGCCGCCATTGGCGATGGTGGCATAGCCCGCGGCCAGGTGCAGCGGGCTGGCCGACAGCCCGTGCCCGTAAGAGATCGTCATGGTCGAGATTTCCGACCAGTTGTCGGGGATCAGCGGCCGGCCGCTCGGCGCCTCGACGATCTCGAGCGGCGTGGGTTCGAGAAAGCCGAGCCGGCGGAGAAAGTCGCGCTGGCGCTCGGCGCCGATCCGCTGGGCGATCCGCGCGGTCCCGATGTTCGAACTGTCGACCAGCACATCGGTCACCGACAGCGTCGGCCCGTAATCGTGATAATCTCGGATCCGGTGTCGCCCCCAGACCAGCGGCCCCTTCGTGTCGATGATCGTGGCGGGCGTCACGAGGCCTTCTTCCAGGGCCTGCGCGATGGTGAAGGCCTTGAAGGTGGAGCCGAGTTCGTAGACCCCTTGCACCGCGCGGTTGAAGAGCGGGCTGTCCGAGGCGTCGCCCCGCGTCAGCGGGCGCGGCCGTTCATTGGGGTCGAAATCGGGCAGCGAAACCAGCGAGACGACCTCGCCCGTCCGCGCCTTCATCAACACCGCGGTCGCCCCCTTGGCGTTCATCAGCTTCATGCCGCCCGCCAGCACCCGCTCGACCGCGGCCTGCACGGTCAGGTCCAGCGACAGGCGCAGCGGCGCACCGCCATTCGCGGGGTCGCGCAGCCAGCCGTCGAACGCCTTTTCCACGCCCGCGCGGCCCACGACCTCGGCCGAGGAAACCCCCTCGCGCCCGAATCCCGAGCCGCCGAGCACATGCGAGGCGAGCCGGCCGTTGGGGTAGAGCCGCATCTCGCGCGGGCCGAAGGACAGGCCCGGATCGCCGATGTCATGCACCTGCTGCATCTGCTCCGGGCTGATTTTCCGCTTTACCCACAGAAACTTGCGCTTGCCGGTGAAATCCTTCGCCAGCCTGTCCGCGTCCAGGTCGGGGAAGATCGCCGCCAGCTCGCCCGCCACGCGGATCGGCTCGATCATCCGGGGCGGCTGGGCATAGAGCGAATGCGTTGCCAGGTTGGTGGCCAGGATGTTGCCGTTGCGGTCCACGATATCGGCGCGCTGGGCCAAGATGGCCGCGCCATGGGACACCGCCCGCGGCTCGGACGGCTCCGAGGCGGCGAGACTGCCCATGCGCACGCCGACCACCAGGAACGCGGCGAAGAACATCACCCCCAGCATGAGCAGGCGCCCCTCTGCGCGGGCGCGCGCCTGATCCTGCATCTGCGCATGGCGGCGGCGCAGGTTCTCGCGCTCGATGGCGGCCGGGTTCTCGCCCTTGGCGCGGGCCTCCAGAATGCGGGCGATCGGGCGAAGCGGACGGCGGATCATGGCCGCGCCTCCGCCTCGGCCATCAGGCTTCCGAACAGGTCGGCCGGGATGACGATGTCGGGCAACTGCGGCATCGGGTAGGCGACCTGGTCGATGCTGCCGAACTGCGCGGGGTCGAGCGGCAATAGGCCCAGCCGGTCGAAATTGATCTCGGCCAGCGCGCGCAGCCGGTCGGGGCGGTTGAGATAGGCCCATTCGGCATTCAGGACGGCGATCTTCTCGCGCAGGCGGCCGATCTCGCGGTTCAGCGTCTCCACCTCGGCGATCGCCTGCTGGGTGCGATAGTTCTCGCGATAGGCCCAGACGGCAAGGCCCATGACCGCCAGCGACGTCAGGACGTAGAACAGGCTGCGCATCTACTTCTGCTCCATGATCGCGGGCAGGCCCAGCCGGTCGCGCGCGACCGGCCCCGCCGGCGCCCCGGTGC